>NZ_VJZZ01000001.1:325423-625423 GCF_009659535.1 Aggregicoccus sp. 17bor-14 | reverse complement strand
GCAGTTCCTGCGCGGCACGGAGGTGCTGCTGGGCTCGGCCGTCACGCTCGGGGACTTCGGGAGGCTGCTGCTCTACCTCGGGCCCCACTTCCTGGTGATGGCGCTGCCCATCGCCTTCCTGCTGGCCATCCTGCTGGGGCTGGGGCGCCTGAGCGAGGACCGGGAGCTCACGGCGCTGCAGGCGCTGGGAGTGAGCCCGCTGCAGCTGGTGCGCGCGCCGGTGCTCATCGGCTCGGCGCTGTGCGGGGTGATGCTGCTGCTCGCCTACAGCGCGGAGCCCTGGGGCCTCACCCAGATGAAGCAGCTGGTGGAGGAGGTCATCAAGAAGAACGTGGTGGGGGACGTGAAGCCCGGCGTCTTCTACGAGGACCTGAGCAATCTCACGCTGTACGCGGAAGGGGTGGAGCCGGCGAGCCAGCGCTGGACGCACGTGCTCATGCACGACGACCGCGACCCGGCCTCCCCGCTGCTCGTGCTCGCGCGCGAGGGCCAGGTGAACACCGCGGGGCGCGGCGCGGCGCTGACCCTGGGGCTGCAGGACGGCGAGGCGCACCGCGCGAACCTCACCGCGAGCGACTACGCCGTGGTGCACTTCGAGCGCGGGGAGATCGCGGTGGGCGTGGACGAGTCCCTGCGGCGCAAGAACCAGCGCTTCCGCTCTCCGAAGGAGGAGCTCACCCCGGGCGAGCTGCTGCAGGCCGCGCGCGAGGCCGAGGCGGCGGGCGAGGACCCGCGCCAGTTCCTCATGCACTTCCACAGCCGGCTCGGCAACGCGCTCGCGCCGCTGTCCTTCGCGCTGCTGGGCACACCCCTGGCCATCGGCCGGCGCCGCGGCGGGCGCGCGCGGGGCTACCTGCTCACGCTCTCCAGCTACGTCGCCTACTACGTGCTCTCGCGGCTGTTCGAGACCCAGGCCATGGCGGGCCACCTGCCGGTGCTGCTCGCCGCGCAGCTGCCCAACGTGCTCTTCACGGGGCTGGGGCTCGTCGCGCTCGCGCGGCTGGGGCGCCAGGGGGCGGCGTCATGAGGGGCACGCTGCTGCGCTACGTGGTGCGCACCTATCTCCAGTTCTTCGTGGGCATCCTCGGCGCGGTGCTCGCCATCTTCCTGGTGGCGGACTTCGTGGACCGGGGCCGCAACTTCACCGGCGAGGGCTGGGTGGCCGCCGCGGCGCTGCTCTATGCGAACAAGGCCCTGGTCGCGGCGCACCAGCTCGGCCCTGCGGCGATGCTGCTCGCGGCCGGGGCCACGGTGTCCTCGCTGCGCAAGCGCGGCGAGGTGACGGCGATCCGCGCGCTCACCTTCGGCCCCGCGGCGCTGTATCTGCCCATCGGGCTGTGCGCGCTGGTGCTGGGGCTGGGGCTCATCGCCTTCGACGAGAGCGTGGTGGTGCGCGCGGGGCGGCGCATCGACGAGATCAACACCCAGCGCTTCAACCGCTGGGGCGACTGGCGCTTCTACTACACCCCGAAGCAGTGGTTTCGCCGGGGCGACCGCGTCTTCTACCTGCGCGGCGGCGACGCCCAGGCGGGCTTCGAGGACGCGACGGTGCTCACGCTCACCTCGGACTTCCGGCTCGCGCGGCGCCTGGACGCGCAGCGGATGCGCCCGCTGGCGGGCACGCAGTGGGAGCTGACCGGCGTGGTGGAGCGCACCTTCACGCCCGAGGGCGCGACGCACCTGCGCTCCGCGGCGCACGAGGTGGTGGACCTGGGCGTGGCCGGGGGCGCCTTCCGCATCCGCCCGGGGCGTCCGGAGCAGATGCGCGTGCCGCAGTTGCGCCAGCAGCTCGACGCGCGCAAGGAGGTGGGCCTGCCCACCGCGCTGTTCAGCCTCGCGCTGCACAACCGCTTCGCCTACGGGATTGCAGGCCTGCCCGCGGCGCTGCTCGCCGTGGGGCTCGCGCTGAGGCCGGGGCGCCGCGGCCACCTCACCATGGCCATGGTGGAGGGCCTGGTGGTGGTGGTGGTGCTCTGGGGAATGATGGTGGTGGGCCGCACGCTGGCCACCAACCAGCACCTGCCCCCGTGGCTCGCGGCGTGGGCTCCCACGCTGGTGCTGGCGGTGGCGAGCGCGGTGCTGTGGCTTCGCACCGAGGGCATCCAGCGCCGGGCCGCCCGATGAGCCCTGCGCGCGCTTCGCCGCTCTCCACCCTCTTCGCGGGAGGGCTCGCGCTGTGGGGCGCCGGCTGCCTCTGGCTCGAGGCGCTCGCGCCCGTGGGAATGGCCCTGTGCGCGGTGGGCGCGCTCGCCTGGCTGCGCGCGGTGCGGCCCGCGCCGCGCCCGTTGCTGCGCGAGGGGGCCGCGCTGCTCGCGTTCCTGCTCTGGGCGCTGCTCGCCCCCACGCTCGCGGGCCACCCGCCCAGCGGCACGGGCGTCGCGCGCACCCTCGACTTCCTGGGCATCCCGGTCGCGGCGCTCGCGCTCGCGCTGCTCGCGCCCGCGCAGCGGCGGCGCCTCGCGCTGGGGCTGGGCGCGCTCTTCCTCGTCTCGTGCGCGCTCGCGGCGCTGCAGTACTACGGGCTATGGCCCTCGCTCGAGCGGCTGCAGTGGCTGCGCTGGACGCGGCTTCCCCTCGACCGCGTCTACGAGGAGGTGCCGGGCGCGCCCGGGCGCTTCATGGGCGGCGGGCTGCCGCTGCACCGGCTCAAGTTCGCGCACGTCGGCGGCTTCGCGGTGGTGGCGGCCTTCGCGCTCGGGCTGCGGCTGCGTGGGCGCGAGCGCGCCTTCGCGCTCGCGGTGGCCCTGGTGGGGCTGGTGTCGGTCGGGCTCTTTCCCTACGCGCGCGCGGCGGCGGCGAGCCTCGTCGTGGCGCTGGGGCTGATGCTGCTGCTGGGGTTGCCCCGCAGGACGGCGCTCGCGGCCTGCGCGGCGCTCGCGCTGGCGGCCGTGCTCGCGCTGGGGCTGGTCGCGCCGCTGCGCGAGCGCTTCCGCTCGAGCCTCACGTCCGAGGGCTCGGGGGATCGCAGCGCCATCCTGGCCACGGGCCTGCGCGCCGTGCGGGCGCACCCCATCGCGGGGGTGGGGCCCGGGCGCTTCCGGCCCTCGCGCTTCGCCGGGCCGGACACGCCCGACTACGTGCTGAGCAACGCCGGCAAGGCGCACAACCAGCTGCTGAGCATGGCGGCGGAGACCGGGATGGTGGGGGCGCTGCTCTTCGTGCTGCTCGGGGTGGCGCTCGCCCGGCGGATGTCGCGCGACAGCGCCGAGGGGCTCGCAGGCCTGGGCGCGCTCGCCTTCTTCTGCGTGCTGAGCGCCGTGCACGATCCGCTCTTCCACGCGCAGGTGTCCGCGGCGCTGCCGCTGGTCATGGGGCTCGCGCTGGTGCCTCGAGTGCGCGCGCATATGCCGCCAGGGTCCGCCGCGCACAGTCCTCCCAGCTGAAGCGGGCCGCGCGCTCCAGGCCGCGCGCGCGCAGGTCCGCACGCTGGGCGTCGTCTCGCAGCAGGTGCAGCACCGCCTCGCGCCAGGCTCCCTCGTCGTCCGGTGGCAGCAGCACCGCTGCGCTGCCCGTCACCTCGTGCACCGCCGAGCCCGTGGAGGCCACGACCGGGCAGCCGCAGGCGAGCGCCTCGAGCGCAGGCAGGCCGAAGCCCTCGTAGCGCGAGGGCATCAGGAGGGCGGTCGCGGCCCCGTAGAACAGCGGCATCTGCTCCTCGGGGAGGTCTGCGAGCTCGCGCGTGCTCGCGGGAAAGCCGAGCGCCTCGCGCGTGCCCTGGCCCGCGAGCAGCACCAGGGGCACGGGCCACTCCGCCGCGAGCTGCGCGAGCAGGGCGAGGTTCTTGTGGGGCTTGGGGTTGCCCACCACCGCGAGGTAGCGCGCGGGCAGCCCGTGCGCTGCGCGGAAGGCCTGCGCCTGGGCCGCGGTGGGGGGCGCGAAGCCCGCGTCCACGCCGGGGGCGATCACCTGCAGCCGGTAGGGGCTGAGCCCGAGGTGGCGCGCGAGCTCCTCGCGCGAGAAGTCGGAGACGGTGAGCAGCGCCGAGGCGCGGCGCGCGCGCGGCCCCACCACGAGCCGGTAGTAGGCGCGGCGCCCCGGGCCGTAGAGCTCGGGCAGCGCGAGGTGGTTCGCGTCGTGCAGCGTGGCGACGAGCTTCCCCGGCCACAGCAACGGGAGCGAGAAGCTCGTCGCGTGGAAGAGGTCCGGCGAGAGCCGCGTGAGCTCGGCGAGCAGCAGGGGCTGCTCGAGGAGCGAGAGGAAGGGGGCGCGGCTCGGGTGCAGCGAGATGCGCGGGGCGAGCGCGCCGAGCCCCGCGGGAAGGCCGCCCGCGGGCACCAGCGCGCTGAAGCGCCAGTCGGGGGCGAGCGCGGGCAGCCGCCGCGCCAGCTCCAGGGCGTAGCGGGCAATGCCGTGCAGACGGCCGTGCACCATGCGCAAATCGAGGAGGACGCTCGGCACGCCTCGCGGCCTAGCACACCCGGCGCGCCCGGTGGGAAGGGGAGCGGCCTTGCGCGCGCGACGGCGCGTGGCATCTCGTGTGGCATCTTCAGGGCCTGGTGCTACAAGGCGCGCCCCGTGAAGGTCGCCCTCGTCCACGACTGGCTCGTCACCAACCGCGGCGGCGAGCGCGTGCTCGATGCGCTCTGCGAGCTGTTCCCCACCGCGGACCTGTACACCCTGGTCTACAAGAAGGGCAGCGTGTCGCCGCGCATCGAGGACCGGCGCATCCACACCTCGTTCCTTCAGCACATCCCGGGCATCCAGCAGCGCTACCGCCACTTCCTGCCGCTGTTCCCCCGCGCCATCGAGTCCTTCCGGCTCGAGGGCTACGACCTGGTGCTCTCCTCGAGTCACTGCGTGGCCAAGGGCATCCGCGTGCCCGAGGGCGCGCGCCACCTCGCCTACGTGCACGCGCCCATGCGCTACATGTGGGATCTCTTCGACGACTACTTCGGCCCGGGCCGCGCCTCGCTGCCCGTGCGCACCGCAGCGCGCGCGGTGCGCCCCTGGCTGCAGGCATGGGATCGCACGAGCAGCAGCAGCGCGCGCGTGGACCGCATCCTCGCCAACAGCCACCACATCGCCGCCAAGATCCGCCGCTTCTGGGACCGCGACGCGGCCGTCGTCCACCCGCCGGTGGAGCTCTCGCGCTTCTGCGCCGCGCCGCTCGAGGGCACCGGCCAGGGCGGCTACTTCCTCTGGCTCGGCGCCTTCGCGCCCTACAAGCGGCTGGACGTGGCGCTCGAGGCCTTCGCGCAGCTGGGCGCGCCGCTGTGGGTGGTGGGCACCGGCCAGGAGGCCGCGCGCCTCACCTCGGGACCGCTGCCCGCGAACATCCGCTTCCTCGGGCCCGTGCCGGACGCGCAGCTGCCCTCGCTGTACCGGGACGCGCGCGCGCTCGTCTTCACCGCCGAGGAGGACTTCGGCCTCACCCCGCTCGAGGCGCAGGCCACCGGCCGGCCCGTGATTGCGCTGGGGCGGGGTGGGGCGCTGGAGACGGTGACCGCAGAGACCGGCCTCTTCTTCGCCGAGCAGACCCCCGCCTCGCTCGCCCAGGCGGTGCGCGCCTTCGACGCCTGGGAGGCAGGCTTCCAGCCGGCCCACGCCCGCAGGCAGGCGGAGCGCTTCTCCGTGGCCGCGTTCCAGGCGGCCGTGCAGCGCCACGTCGACGCGCTGCTCTCGGAGCCGCGCACGCCCTGACAGGGCTGTCAGGGCAGCCCTCAGCCTCCCGTGGCTGAACCCCCTCCAGCCGGGGAGGTTGGCTGGATTTGCGTGATTTGGCGTGGTACATCGCGCGCGCTGCAGAGGGCTCTGGCAGGTTCGGCTCTTGCAGGTCCGGGCGTGGCCCTTCGCCGCGCCCACAGGAGCATCAGGCGTGTTCAGTCGGTTCCAGCGCTTCTACACGTCCGTCAAGATCGCCACCGACGTGGTGGTGCTCGCATTCGCCTTCGCGCTCGCGTTCCTCACCCGCTTCTCGGGGCTGCTGCCCTACGAGACGCTGCCCACCTGGCAGGACACGCTGGTGTCGCTCGCCATGGTGCTGGTCATCTTCCCGGTGACCTTCAACAAGGCGCGCCTCTACGTCACCAACCGGGTGCGCACGAACATCGGCGAGGTGTTCGAGGTCTTCAAGGCCACCATCACCGCGGCCCTCATCCTGGTCGCGCTGACCTACTTCACGCGGGATCGCTACAGCCGCCTCACGCTCGCGCTCTTCGTGGGCTACGCCTTCGTGGGCGTGTCGGTGACGCGGCTCCTGTTCCGCCAGGCGCTCGCCGAGGTGCGCCGCCGCGGCTACAACCTGAAGACCATCCTGGTGGTCGGCGCGGGGGACCTGGGCGAGCGCGTTATCCGCACGGTGGAGAGCCACCGCGAGCTGGGCTTCCGCGTCACCGGCGTGCTCGGCCAGCGCGCCGAGCAGGTCGGGGGCCAGCTCGCCGGCGTCCCGGTGGTGGCCACGGCAGACGCGGTGGACGAGGTGCTGGACCGCCAGCCGGTGGACCAGGTGGTCATCGCGCTGCCCATCGAGGACCAGTCCCTGGTGAAGCGGCTGATGGAGCAGCTGGCGCTGCGCACCGTGGACGTGAAGGTGGTGCCGGACCTCTACCAGTACATCACGCTGTGCGGCGGGCTCGAGGAGTTCGGCGGGCTGCCCATCATCAACCTGCAGAGCGCGCCGCTGGACGGCTGGAACCTCGTCGCCAAGCGCGCCTTCGACGTCCTCTTCTCGCTGCTCGCGCTGCTGCTCGCCGCGCCCGTGATGGCGGTGACGGCGCTGCTGGTGAAGCTCACCAGCGCAGGCCCCGTGCTCTACAAGCAGGAGCGGATGGGGCTGGACGGGCGCACCTTCCACATCCTCAAGTTCCGCACCATGCGCGTGGACGCCGAGCTCGCGGGCGCCGCCATGGCCCGGAAGGACGACCCGCGCCGCACGCCCATCGGGACCTTCCTGCGCCGCACCTCCATCGACGAGCTGCCCCAGCTGCTCAACGTGCTGGTGGGGGACATGAGCCTCGTGGGCCCGCGCCCCGAGCGCCCCGTGTTCATCGAGGAGTTCAAGCGGCAGATCCCGCGCTACCACCTGCGCCACAAGGTGAAGGCGGGCATCACCGGCTGGGCCCAGGTGAACGGGCTGCGCGGCCAGACGTCCATCCAGAAGCGCATCGAGTACGACCTGTACTACATCGAGAACTGGTCGCTGATGATGGACCTGAAGATCCTCACCCGCACCGCGCTGGGCGGCTTCCTCTCGAAGAACGCGTACTAGCGCGATGCGCTCCGCGCCCTACGAGCAGCGCCGCGGCGAGTTCCTGGTGAGCACGGAGCGGGCGCTGCTGGATGTGCCCTTGATCCACGCGTTCCTCACGCACACCTACTGGTCTCCGGGCGTGCCGTTGGAGACGGTGCAGCGCGCGATCGAGCACTCACTCTGCTTCGGGCTCTACCGGACGGAGGAGGGGCGGCCGGCGCGCCAGGTGGGCTTCGCCCGGGTGGTCACGGACTGCGCCACCTTCGGCTACCTCGCGGACGTGTTCGTGGACGAGGGCTTGCGTGGCCAGGGCCTCGGCCAGTGGCTGATGGAGGTGCTCTTCGCGCACCCGCAGCTGCAGGGCTTCCGGCGCTTCATGCTCGCCACGCGCGATGCGCACGGCCTCTACGCGAAGCACGGCTTCACGCCGCTCTCCGCGCCGGATCGCTTCATGGAGCGCTGGGACCCGGACGTG
The DNA here is from genome assembly GCF_009659535.1 of Aggregicoccus sp. 17bor-14. Taxonomy (NCBI): domain Bacteria; kingdom Pseudomonadati; phylum Myxococcota; class Myxococcia; order Myxococcales; family Myxococcaceae; genus Aggregicoccus; species Aggregicoccus sp. 17bor-14. The sequence continues at coordinate 617,759 of NZ_VJZZ01000001.1, read as the reverse complement.
TACCGCCGCTGAGGCCTTTTCCTGACGGCGAGTGAGCGCAGCCGTCCCCTCTCCCCCTGGGAGAGGGAAAGGGTGAGGGAAGTGCGTCCTTCCCGCGCATCCCTCATCGCTGCACGAGCCGCCACCCACGTGCTTCTGCGATCAACGTCCACTCCGCCGCCACTGGCAGCTCCGCGCGCACCAGCGCAAGCCGCGGCTCTTCAACCCCCGTGGGCAGCGGCTCGGAGATGGACCCCACGGGCCACGGCACCAGCCGCCGCTCCGCCGCGAGCGTGGAGAGCATGTCCCAGTCAGGCTTCTCGCTCACCACGAGGAGCGCCGTCCCCGCGGGCACGCGGTCGAACGCCCCGGAGAGCTCCCGGGACACGACGCATGGCGCGCTCATCAGCACACTGCGAAGCCCCGCGAGTGAGGCCCCCGCGGCGAGCACGAAGAGCAGCCCGAGCCCCAACACCGCGCGGCGTGCGCGCTGAGGCGCCGCGAGCGCCCGCTCGAGCCACGGACCCACGCCCGCGCCCGCGAGCATCGCGAGCAGCGGGAAGGCGACGAGCGCGTGGTACCAGAGCTTGCGGCGCGGCAGGCACAGCGCCGCGAGCGCGAGCACCACGGCGAGCAGCAGCACGCGCGCCCCGCCCCGCGCCTCCGTGCGCCCCGCCTCCAGGCGCTGCGCGAGCGCGCGCGGCCGTCCCAGCGCCACCACGCCTCCGGCGAGCGCCAGAGGCAGCCCGGGCCAGAAGCGCGAGACGGCGGTGCGAAAGGGCATGAGGGGCCCGCCGCGCCCATCCGTGCGCAGCCCCGCCGCCGAGGCGAGCAGCTGCTGGCGCCCGTAGCCCTCCCGCCACTCGGGGCTGAGCAGCAGGAAGAGCAGGGTGGGCAGGGACGCGAGCACCCCCACCGCCGCGCCCACGAGCAGAGGTCGCCAGCGCCGCTCCACGAGCGCCCGCGCGAGCACCGCGGCCGCGAAGGGCACCAGCCCGAAAGGGCCCTTCACCGCGACGGCGCCCGCGGCGCACAGCCCCGCGAGGCCCCAGCCGCGAGCGCGCGGAACACCCAGGAGCGGAGGCAGGGCAGCCGCCGTCGCGAGCAGCACCAGCGGCGCATCCAGGAAGGGCTGCCCCGCGCGCAGGAACACGTTGTCGCAGAGCGCGAGCGAGAGCATCGCCGCCACGCCGCCCCAGGGCCCTGCGAGCTGCGCAGCGCCGCGGCGCACCAGCAGCAGCGTCCCCGTCCACATCAGCAGCGCGAGCGGTGGGAGCGCCGCCTCACCGAAGGCGCGCGCCGCGAGCGCGTAGGGCCAGAGGCCGAAGGGCAGGTGCTCGTAGAAGCGCGGGTAGACGCCGGGCAGGTAGCGCAGCTGCAGCCATGTTCCGTCCTCGAGCAGGTGGCGCACCAGCACGCGGTACAGCTGCGCGTCGCCGAAGTCCGAGTGGCGCACCCAGGTGCAGGCCGCGAGCGCGAGGAAGGTCCCCAGCGCGAACACACCGGCGAGTCGTGAGTCAGGAGGGGAGGGGCGCATGCGCGCCGCGCACCATACTGCTGCGCGGGGCCGTGAGGGCACGGCCCCGCGCAGGGAGACTCAGCTGCAGCCGCTGGTGGCGCCGCAGTTGCTGCACTTGTAGCAGGCACCGCTCCTCACCATGATCGCGCCGCAGGTGTGGCAGGGCGGCGCGTCCGCCTGGTTGAGGTAGGTGTCGCGCGAGCTCAGCGTGGGCAGCGCGAGCACCGGGGCGCTGGGCTCGGCGCGGGGCGCGGGCGCCGCGGACTGGATCTCGACCTCCGCCTCTGTCTCCTTCTCGCTCGGCAGGAACTTCAGCGCGAGCCAGCGGAAGAGGTAGTCCGTGATGGACTTGGCGATGGGGATGTCGCGGTTGCCGGTGAAGCCGCTGGGCTCGAAGCGGGTGTGGCTGAACTTGTCGACCAGCACCTTGAGCGGCACGCCGTACTGCAGCGCGAGCGAGATGCTGGTGGCGAAGCTGTCCATGAGCCCGCTCACCACCGAGCCCTCCTTCGCCATCACGCAGAAGACCTCGCCGGGCGTGCCGTCCTCGTACATGCCCACCGTGACGTAGCCCTCGTGGCCGCCGATGGAGAACTTGTGCGTGATGGACTGGCGCTCGTCCGGCAGGCGCCGGCGCACCGCCTTGGGGTCCACTGCCACGGCCGGAGCGGGCGCAGCGGGCTTCGCGGCGGCCGCGTCCTTCTGCTTGTCCGAGGACGTGTTGAGCGGCTGCGTGCGCTTGCAGCCGTCGCGGTACACGGCCACCGCCTTGAGCCCCAGCTTCCAGGACTCGAGGTACGCCTTCTCGATGTCCTCCACCGTGGCGTTCGACGGCATGTTCACCGTCTTGGAGATGGCGCCGGAGAGGAAGGGCTGGGTGGCGCCCATCATCTGGATGTGGCCCATCCAGTGGATGCTGCGCGCGCCCTTGGCGGGCTTGAAGGCGCAGTCGAACACCGGGAGGTGCTCGGGCTTGAGGTGGGGCGCGCCCTCGATGGTGTCGTTCTTGTCCAGGTAGCTGACGATGTCCTGCACCTGGGTCTGCGGGTAGCCGAGCTTCTCGAGCGCCTGCGGCACCGTCTGGTTGACGATCTTGAGCATGCCGCCGCCCACCAGCTTCTTGTACTTGATGAGCGCGATGTCCGGCTCGATGCCGGTGGTGTCGCAGTCCATCATGAAGCCGATGGTCCCGGTGGGGGCGAGCACCGTCACCTGCGAGTTGCGGAAGCCGTGCTCCGAGCCCTGCGCGAGCGCCTCGTCCCAGGCCTGCTTCTGCGCGGCGAAGAGGGCCGCGTCCACGCCGTCCGGCTTCACGTTGTAGGCGGCCTTGCGGTGCTTGCGGATCACGCCGAGGAAGGGCTCGGCGTTCTTCGCGTAGCCGCTGAAGGCCCCCATGCGCTCGGCGATGCGCGCGCTCATCGCGTACGCCTCACCGCACATGAGCGAGGTGATGGCGGCCGCGTAGTTGCGCCCGGCGTCCGAGTCGTAGGGCAGGCCGCTCGCCATGAGCAGCGCGCCGAGGTTCGCGTAGCCGAGGCCCAGCGGGCGGAAGGCGTGGCTGTTCTCGGTGATCTTCTCCGTGGGGTACTTGGAGAAGCCGACGATGATCTCCTGCGCGAGCAGCGTCACGTCCACCGCGTGCTTGAAGGCGGTCACGTCGAACTCGCCGTCCACGCCGCGGAAGTGCATCAGGTTCAGCGACGCCAGGTTGCAGGCCGAGTCGTCGAGGAACATGTACTCGGAGCAGGGATTGGACGCGTTGATGCGAGCGGTGTTCGGGCAGGTGTGCCAGCTGTTCACCGTGGTGTCGAACTGCATGCCCGGGTCGCCGCACAGGTGCGCCGCCTCGGCGATCTCGCGGAACAGCTCGCGCGCCCGGTGGCTGTCCATCACCTGGCCGTCCTTCACGCTGCGCGTCTGCCAGGCGCCGTCGTTCACCACCGCCTTCATGAACTCGTCGGTCACGCGCACCGAGTTGTTCGAGTTCTGGAAGAAGACGCTGGAGTAGGCCTCGCCGTTGAAAGAGGGGTCGTAGCCCGCCTCGATCAGCGCCCACGCCTTCTTCTCCTCGTTCGCCTTGCAGCGGATGAACTCGAGGATGTCCGGGTGCTCGGCGTTGAGGATGACCATCTTCGCCGCGCGGCGCGTCTTGCCGCCGCTCTTGATCACGCCCGCGAAGGCGTCGAAGCCCTTCATGAAGGACACCGGGCCGCTCGCGGTGCCGCCGCCGGCGAGCAGCTCCTTGCTCGAGCGCAGGCTGGAGAGGTTGCTGCCCGTGCCCGAGCCGTACTTGAAGAGCATGCCCTCGGTGTGCGCGAGCTTCAGGATGGAGGACATGGAGTCCTCCACCGAGTTGATGAAGCACGCGGAGCACTGCGGGTGCTCCTCCACGCCCACGTTGAACCAGACGGGGGAGTTGAAGGCCACCTTCTGGCGCAGCAGCAGGTGCGTCAGCTCGGCGTGGAAGGTCTGGCGGTCCGTGTCGCTCGCGAAGTAGCCGCCCTCCTGGCCCCAGCGGGTGAGCGTGTCCACCACGCGCGCCACCAGCTTGCGCACGCTGCTCTCGCGCTCCGGGGTGCCCGGCGTGCCGCGGAAGTACTTCGAGGCCACCACGTTGGTGGCGAGCATCGACCAGCTCTTGGGCACCTCGATGTTCGTCTGCTCGAACACCGCCTTCCCGTCCTCACCCTTGATGCCGGCCGAGCGCAGCTCCCACGCGAGCTCGTCCGCGGGGTCCACGCCCGGGGTCGTGAAGAAGCGCTCGACCTTCAGTCCGCCCGGCCCCGCCGCCCGGGCGCGCTTCGCGCCCTTGCGATCCTTGGCCGTCCCCGCCGCCTTCGGCGCCAGATCCTTCTCCATGACCGTCCTCCGATTCACTGAGAGTGTGACTGCGAATTTTGCGCTGCCTCAAGCTGCCGGGATCGCTCGCGCCCCCGCGCGATCAATCCGTGACGTCGTCGTGTCGGTTTCGTCGCTCGGCTGGCGCACGGGAGTGCTGCCGGTCGGCCGCTGGCATGGCTGCCACCCGGCCGCTCCCTGATGCCGCAGGCGTCGGAGTCGTCAAGAAAGCCGCCCCCCAGATCTGGGGCCCATCCGTTGGATGCGCACCCATGGGTTGAGTTATCCAACGCTGAGCCGTCCGAGCCGTGCAGAGGTGGACCCTCCGCTCGGTGGGTGGGGAGGCAGGCTTTCTAGATCCGCTCTGTTCGGCAATCAACCCTACGTGGCGCGAAAAGCCAGCGCGTGACGAGTCATGTAGGGTCATGGGGAGCAACTCCCGGGTGATCACTGCTGGATGTTTGCTGGAAGTGTGTGCACGGAGGGGCAGGTGATCCAGTCCCCCCTGGATCACCGGGGCAAACCGGGCCGCGCTGCGTTACAGGAGGGGGCCATGGCTCCTCCCTTTGCCCGCCACGTCTTCGTCTGCACCAACCGCCGCCCGGAGGGGAACCCCAAGGGCTGCTGCGCCTCCAAGGGCGGCGAGGAGGTGCGCGCGCTGTTCAAGGAGGAGCTCTCCAAGCGCGGCCTCAAGGGCACCATGCGCGCGAACGCCGCCGGCTGCCTCGACACCTGCGCCTACGGCGTCTCGGTGGTCGTCTACCCCGAGGGCACCTGGTACGGCGGCGTCACTCCGGCGGACGTGCCCACCATCATCGAGGAGCACCTCGTGGGCGGCCGCCCCGTGGAGCGGCTGCTCATGCCCCTCAAGAAGAAGGAGGCGGGGACTCCGTAGAGTCCGCCGCCTCCTCGCGTGCTGCCCGGTGTGCTGCGCCTTCGCTAGCGGCGGCGCCCCAGCAGGCGCAGCAGCGAGAGGAACAGGTTCACGAAGTCGAGGTAGAGCTCCAGCGCGCCCACGGTGCTCACCGCGCCCGAGCTGCTGTAGCCGCTGTCCGCGTGCAGCGCCTTGAGCTTCTGCGTGTCGTACGCGGTCAGGCCCGCGAACACGAGCACGCCCGCGCAGGCGCCCACGAAGCTCAGGCCCTCGCTCTTGATGAAGATGTTCGCGATCCCCGCGAGCACGATGCCCACCAGGCCCATCATCAGGAAGGTGCCCCAGGTGCTCAGGTCCTTCTTCGTCACGTTCGCGTAGACGCTCATCGCGAGGAAGGTGGCCGAGCTGATGAGGAAGACCTGGCCGATGGAGCCCAGCTGGTAGACGAGGAAGATGAAGGACATCGTCAGGCCGGTGAGGGCCGAGTAGCCGAGGAACACCGCCTCGGCGACGCCGCCGGAGAGCCGGCGCGCGAGCCCGCTGAACAGCAGCACGGTGCCGATCTGCGCGGCGAAGATGCCCCAGCGCCACTCGAGCACGAAGCGCAGCATCGAGGCGTTGCTCGCGGTGTACAGGGCGACGAGGCCGGTGAGCGCGAGCCCCATGAACATCTGGCGGTACACGCGGGCCATGAAGGCGCGCTGCGACTCCTGGATGAGGATGCGGTCCACGCTGTCCGCCTGCGCGGCGCCGGGGAACTCGGGGGAGGGGGAGTAGCTCATGGAGGGTTCGGGTCCTTTCGACAGGTACGTGCGGAGGATTCTAACCGGCCCGGGCGCCCCGCGCTCTACAGCGCCTTCCAGGCGGTGAGCAGCTTCTGGGCGACCTCGGCGGTGAGCAGGGGGAGCACGCCGCCGCCGCCCACGATGTTCACGATCTCGGACGAGGAGCCGCGGCACACGCCGCCCCACGCGGGCTGCCGCTCGAGCCCCACCGAGGCGTACGAGGAGTAGTCCACGTACAGGTCCAGGGGGGTGTTGCCCTGCTCGCCGCACAGCAGGTGCGGCTCGGGGTGGGTGTCCACGATCTCCTGCACCACGAAGCCGCCGCCGGCGCGGTCCTCGGCCGCGCGCTCGCACAGCTGGGCCCACGAGAGGTGCTCGCCGTAGGCCGCGCGCACGCGCTCCTCGTACGAGGCCACGCCCACCGAGCGCCCGAGGAACACCGTGCGCCCGCCGTAGTCCCACGCGCGCTTGAGCACGTAGCGCGCCGGGTCCGCGGCCACGTGGGCCACCAGGTCCGCCACGCGCTCGCCGCCGGGCCCTCGCGCAGGGCCGCGCTCGAAGGGGCGGGTCCAGGGCACCGAGCCGCGGATGGCCTCGAGCTCCTCGGGCGAGAGCCCCGCTCCTTCCGCGAGCGCCCCGTCCTCGAGCGCCTTGGAGAGCAGCGCGAAGGTGGTCTTCACCTCCACCTGGGAAGCGGGCGGGTTGAGCAGCACGCAGCGGCGCCCGGGCACCTCGGCGAAGAGCCCCTTCACGTATGCGTTCGGCGTCTCCTCGAGCCGGCGCACGAAGAGGTGGCGGTAGACGAGCTGGTAGGTCTTGCCGCGCGCGCGCACCGCGTCGTCACCCGAGAGCTCGTCGGGGTGCACCACGTCCGCGTCCGCCCCGAACTCGCGGAAGCGCTCGGCGAGGTAGCGCTGCTCGGTGATCTGCGCGTCGTTGCGGCGGCACAGGAGCGCGATCGTCTCCGGGTGCGCGCCGTTGCGCTCGGCGGCGTACCCGTCGATGAGCGCGCGGTAGAGGGCGAGCGCGTTGCTGCCGTTGGCCGCGATGAGCGCGGGCAGGGCGCGCTCGGGGTAGCGGAAGTGGCGCCCCACCACCTCGAGGAAGGTGCGCGCCGCGATGTCCGAGTAGCCCTGCATCGCCGGGATGGTGGCGTTGACCTCGAGCGCGCGCGGGCCGCTTGCGTCTACGAAGAAGTCCACGCGCGTGGTGGCGAGCCGGGTGAGCGCGGGCCAGGTACCCTCCACGAGCCGGCGCTCCAGCGGACTCATCGCGCCTAGCAGCCGCTCGGACAGGGCGCCGCCGAGCATCGCGCGGGTCATCTTCACCGTCGCGGTCGCGAGGTGCCGTGACAGCTCGGCGCGGCGGCGGATCTCCGCGGCCTCGAGGATGACGGGCGTCGCGGTGACGGGGATCGCGCGCGTGCTGCCGTCCTTCTGCGTCACCGCGAGCCCGCGCGCGTGGGCCGTGCGCGCCAGCTCGGGGCCGAAGTGGCGCGCCTGGCGCCGCAGCACATCCATCAGTTCGTTCGCGACACTCTGGCTCACGGTCCGCAGGTCCTCGGGTAACGGAAGAAGGCGCGCCCCGGAGGGGGCCCGGGCCGCGCGCCGCCCGTCTTCTCGCACTCCGGGCGCCCGGGTGCCAGCCCGGATCGGCCAGTCAACGCCGCCCCCCACGCCCTGCTGGCAGGCCCGCCCCGGAGGTGGGAGGGTCCCTCCCAGGGGCGCTCCCACCGTGAGGGCCTCCGGGGGCACGCCATGGCGATGGTCAGCGGTGGGCAGCTCGTCGCGCGGATGCTGAAGGCAGAGGGCGTCCGGCACATCTTCACCCTCTCGGGCCTGCACGTGGCCCCCATCTACGCCGGCTGCGTGGAGGAGGGCATCCAGGTCATCGACACCCGGCACGAGCAGGCGGCCGCGCACGCGGCGGACGCCTACGCGCGCATCACCCGCGGGGTGGGGGTGGCGGTGGTGACGGCCGGGCCCGGCGTCACCGACGCGCTCACCGGGGTGGCCAACGCCCACGCGGCAAGCTCCCCGCTTCTCCTGCTCGGGGGAGCCGCGCCCATCTTCAACCAGAGCCGCGGCTCGCTGCAGGAGATGGAGCAGGTGGACCTCTTCCACCGCATCTCCAAGTGGTCGGACCGCGTGCCCACCCCGGAGCTCGTGCCCGCGTACCTCGCCAAGGCCTTCCGGGTGGCGCTCTCCGGGCGCCCGGGCCCCGTGTTCCTCGAGCTCGCCTGGGACGTGCTCTGCAACGCGGTGGACGAGGAGAGCACGCCCCTGCCGCGCCGCTACCGCACGGACGCGCGCCTGCCGCCGGACCCGCGCAAGGTGGACGAGGCGATGGCGCTGCTCGCCGCGGCCGAGCGCCCCGCCGTCATCGCCGGCTCCTCGGTGTACTGGGACGAGGCCTGGGAGCCGCTGCGCGCCTTCTGCGAGCGCGCCCAGCTGCCCGTGTTCCTCAACGGCGCGGGGCGCGGCTGCATGCCGCCGGACCATCCGCTCTTCTTCCAGCACACGCGCAAGGAGGCGCTGAGCGGCGCGGACCTCGTCTTCGTCATCGGCACGCCCTTCGACTTCCGCCTCAACTACGGCGCCGAGCCCACCTTCGGCGCGGCCTCGCGCATCGTGCAGGTGGACGTGGACCCGGTGGAGGTGGGGCGCAACCGCGCCGTGGACGTGGGCATCGTGGCCGACAGCCGCAGCGCGCTGGAGGCCTTCGCGCGCGCCGCTCCCGCCACCTCGCGCGAGCCCTTCCTCGCCGCCTTGCGCCAGAGCGAGCGCAAGCGTGCGCAGGCGCTCGAGGAGTGGACCCGCAGCGACAGCGTGCCCATCCACCACTACCGGCTCGCGCGCGAGCTCTCGGTCGTCGCGAATGCGGCCGGGCAGGACCCGGTGTTCGTCGCGGACGGCGGCAACTGGGTGGCCATGGCGGCGAAGGTCATCGAGCTCAGGCGCCCGGGGCGCTGGCTGGACCCGGGGCCCCTGGGCTGCCTCGGGGTGGGCGCCCCCTTTGCCATCGCGAGCAAGGTGCTGCACCCGGAGCGCACCTGCTGGGTGGTGCAGGGCGATGGCTCCTTCGGCCTCAACGGCATGGACTTCGACACGGCGCTGCGCTTCATGCTCCCGATGGTCTGCGTGGTGGGCAACGACGCAGCCTGGGGGCAGATCCGCATCCCGCAGGTGGGCATGTTCGGCGAGGAGAAGTCCCCCGGGACCCTGCTCGCACCCACCCGCTACGATCGCGTGGTGGAGGCGCTGGGCGGCCACGGCGAGCACGTGACCGAGCCTGCGCAGATCCGCCCGGCGCTCGAGCGCGCGCTCGCCAGCGGCACCGTGGCCTGCGTCAACGTGGCGCTGGACCCGGAGGCCCCCGTGAAGGCCGGCGCCATGGGCTACGCCGTCTAGGGCGGCCCTGCTTGCGCTCGGGGGGAGGGTCGTCTATAGGCCGCGCCGCACGCGGGGCGCAGGGCCGGACCGCGTGCCCGACGCTGCTGCGGCACGCCGGTATGTCAGTGGCCGTTGTGCCGTTCCGGGCGTCCTGGGAGCGAGCCTGCGTGCCCCTGGACTCTCACGGGGGGTTGGATCTGGGGCAGGTGCGACTCCTGTGCAGCACGGAGCTCCCAGGTCACAATGCCATGCGCATGACATCTCCCCAGCTCTGGGCCGCTCCGTCGGAAACAGCGGCGCCTCGCCCCTCGTTGTGCGCAGTGGAGGCCCGAGGGGCGGCGTGCGGTGTGGGGGGCCCCCTGGCCGACGGGCTTTCCCGTCCTTTCTCGACTGTGCGAGGCTGACCCCATGTTCGGGCCCTATTTCCCACCAGAGCCAGGTCTGTTCCTGGACGGGGCGTGGCCGGGTGCGCCCGCGACGGAGCTCCCGGTCCCCCCGCTGCGCGAGGGCATCGGCACGGCGCACCTCGCGGTGAGCACCGGCAGCGCCGAGGCGCAGCGCTACTTCGACCAGGGGCTGAACCTGCTGCACGCCTCGGAGCTGCCCGAGGCGCGGCGCGCCTTCGCCCACGCCGCGCGGCTGGACCCGCGGCTGGCCATGGCGCACTGGGGCCTCGCGCTCGCGCTGGGGCCGGGCCGCCGCCACGCGGCCGCCAAGGCCGAGGCGCTGAGCCACGCGCGCGCAGCGAGCGAGCACGCGAGCGACCTGGAGCAGCGCTTCATCGTCGCCGCCACCCACCTCGTCGACAAGGGCCCCTACAACGGGCGCAACGGCTTCGTGCGCGAGCTGGAGGCGCTCATCGAGTTCTACCCGGTCCAGGACGCCGAGGCGCGGCTCTTCCTCGCCGGCTTCCTGCTGGACGGCTACGAGCTGGACGGGCGCCCCGGCCTCGGCCAGCCCTACGCCCAGGCGCTGCTGCGCGAGCTGCTGCGCACGCACCCCGAGCACGTGGGCGTGCACCACGCCTGGGTGCATGCGGTGCTGGAGGGCCGCCGTCCGGAGCTCGCGCTCGAGAGCGCACGCAAGCTCGTGCAGCTCGCGCCCGGCTCGGGCCGCGTCCTGCAGTCCGCGGGAAGGCTGCTGCTGCGCGCCGGGGCCCACGCCGAGGCGGCGGAGGCGCTGCGCGCCGCGCTCGCCGCGGACGACGCGCTGCTCGCCCGCGAGGGGCTCTCCCCCCGCGCCGCCCCCGCCGCCTTCGACACCCTGCGCCTGCTGGTGCAGGCCTGCTCGGACGCGGGGGCCTACCGCGAGGCGCAGGCCTGGGGCGCCCGGCTGCGCGCGCGCGTGGAGGCGGCCGGCATGGACGCGGCTGGCTCCGTCTTCGTCGCCGGCACCCTGTCGGCGCTGCACCTGCGCTTCGGCTTCCTCAAGGCCGCGGCGGACGTGCCGCTCGCGGTGGACGACGAGGCGCCGCTCGCCGCCCGCGGCTTCCGCGACGGGCTGCGCGCGTACACCCACGGGCTGCTCGCGCTCGAGGCCGGGCGCAGCGAGGAGGCGCAGCGCTGCCGCGCCACGCTCGAGGCGCTGCACCCCACGCTCTCGGATGCGCCCAAGTCCGAGGAGGGGCTGTGCCCGCGCGACGTGGGCCGCGTGACGGACCTGGCCGGCGTGGAGCTGGAGGCGGCGATCGAGCTGCGCCGCGGCGACCTCGGCCGTGCGGAGGCCTGCGCGGTGCACGCGCTGCGCCGCGAGCGGCGGCTGCGGCGCGCCGAGCCCGCGGCCTTCTCGCGGCCCGCGCTCGAGGTGCTCACGCGCACGGCGCTGCGCGGGGCGCGCTGGGCGAAGGCGCGCGAGACGGCCGAGGCGCTGGTGCAGGAGCGCCCGGGCTGTGGCCACGCGCGCTTCCTCCTCGCGGACGTGCTCGCGCGCTCCGGCGCCGCGGACGAGGCCGCCGAGGCCTTCTCGGCCTTCCTCGCGCTCTGGGCTCATGCGGACGAGCCGCTGCCCGAGCTGCAGCGCGCGCGCGGCTTCCTCGAGGCGCGGGCCTCGGGCCGCGTGGCGGCCCCCGCGGTGACGCCGGCGCCGGTGACGCCGGCGCCGGTGACGCCAGCGCCGGTCACTCCGGCGATGGCACGCCCGCCCGTGCGCCCGTCCGTGGATGGGATGCCCATGAAGGCGGCGGTGACGGGGATGCGGCTCTCCCCGGCGGCGCTGCGGGGCAAGGCCGGGGCGGATGGCACGCCTGCGCCCGCTCCCGCGGACAGCGCGCCCGCGGACGCGCCAACGGACGCCAAGCCGCCCCGGCGCCGTGCCCGCGGCAGCACCCACTGAGCACTCGCGTCCAGGAGCCCCGATGTCCGTGCAGCGACTGCAGGTGGACCAGGCCGCGCTCCTCGTGGTGGACGTGCAGGAGCGGCTGTGCGCCGCGATGGAGCGCGACGCGCTGGACCGGCTCCTCGCCCGCACCGCCGCGGCGGTCGAGGGTGCGCGCGCGCTGGGCCTGCCGGTGCTCGTCACCGAGCAGTACCCCAAGGGCCTGGGGCCCACGCACTCGCTGCTGAAGCTGCGGCTCGGGGCCTTCACGCCGGTGGAGAAGCTGGACTTCAGCGCCGCGGTGCCGGACGTGCTGGGGGCGCTGGGGGCGCGCAAGCAGGTGCTCATCGCCGGGATGGAGACGCACGTGTGCGTCTTCCAGACGGCGCGCGCCCTGGCGGACGCGGGCTACGCGCCCCACCTGCTGGTGGACGCGGTCCTCTCGCGCACCGCGGAGGACCGCCAGGTGGGGCTCGAGCTGTGCCGCGAGGCGGGCGCGCGCCTGAGCACGGTGGAGGCGGCGCTCTTCGACCTGCTCGGTCGCGCCGGCTCCCCCGAGTTCAAGCGCGTGTCGGCCGCCGTGAAGTAGCTAGCGCGGCGCCCCCCTCAGTCCGGTGAGCGCGCGCACGCCCAGCGCGAGCAGCACCAGCGCGCCTGCGAACACCGTCTGCGAGCCACCGACCGGGAACTCGAAGAAGTAGGCGAAGAAGTAGCCGCCCACGCCCGCGAGCGCGCCGGCCAGGGTGGCCACCGCGAAGGTCCAGGGCAGGCGCAGGTCCAGCACCAGCGCCGCCACGGCCGAGAGCGTGGAGAAGGCGAAGACGGGCAGGGCGCCCAGCGCCTTCGCGGACACGCCCACCGTGATGCCGATGGAAATCATCAGCACCGCGTCCAGCATCCGCACGGGAAGGCCCTGCACCGCGGCGCCCGTGCGATCGAAGGACGAGAAGGTGAGGGCGCGAAACCACCACAGGTGCACGAGCAGCGTCACCACCGCCACGCACGCGACCATCACCAGGTCCACCCGGTCCACCACCACGCCGGTGCCGAAGAGGATGTTCTCGATGTCGTGCGCCTCCTGCGAGATGCGGTCGCCCACCAGCACGGCGGCGCCGCCGGCGAGCGCGTACGCGAGCCCCAGCAGGCTCTCGCGGCTGAGCCGCAGCCGCGCGGGGTCCATCATCAAGAGCAGCGTGGCGAGCAGGGAGAGCAGCGCCGCGCCCACCACGGGGTGCACGTGCATCCCCAGGTGGATCTCCGCGAAGAACGCGAGCGCCACGCCGAGGCCCGCGGACTGGGTCACCGCGGCGCTGACGAACACCATGCGCCGCAGCACCACGTAGACGCTGAGGAAGCCGAGCACCGCACCGGCCACCAGCGCGCAGAGGATGGCGTCGTGGAAGAGCTCGTACGCCTCGAGGAAGCGCCCGAGCGTGGGGGCGTCAGTGAGAGCCAGGGCCACGGTGGGTTCCCGAGTTGAGGTGGTTGCAGTAGTCGTCGCCGTACTGGCGGATGAAGGCCTCGTGGCAGAACACGGTGCGCGCGTCGCCCACCAGCACGGTGGGCCCCACGCGGTCCATGAACAGAACGGTGTCGGCGTACTCGCTCGCCACGCGCAGCTGGTGGCTCACCACCACCACCCCGATGCGGTGCCCGCGTGCAAGCCCGCTCAGGCGCTCCATCGTCTCGCGCTCGGCCACCGCGTCCATCGCGGCGGTGGGCTCGTCCAGCAGCACCAGCTCCGCCTCGGTGGCCAGCACGCGCGCGAGCAGGATGCGCTGCTTCTGTCCCTCGGACAGCTCGCGGTAGGGCCGGTGCGCGAAGGCGGTCGCCCCCGCGGTGGCGATCGCGCGCTCGGTGGCGGCGCGGTCCGCGCGCGTGGCGAAGGGGCGCAGGAAGCCCCAGCCGTTGAGGCGGCCCCACAGCACCACCTCCTGCGCGCGCAGGGGCAGCAGGCTGTCGATGGCCGAGGTCTGCGGCACGTACGCGCTGCGCAGGCCCGGCCCCTTCACCACCGCGCCGGACACCGGCGCCTGCATGCCCAGCAGCGTCTTGAACCAGGTGCTCTTGCCGCTGCCGTTGCGGCCCACCACCACCACGAAGGAGCCGCGGTTCACGTGCAGGTCGAACGCGGGCAGCAGCGCCTTGCCGTGGTAGCCCACCACCAGCCGCTCACAGGAGATGAGCGGCGTCTCCTCGAGCGGGGCCTGTGCTTCGGTGCTCAGCATGGGCTAGGTCCCCTTTCCCTGCAGGCCCTGCTCGAGCCGCTTCACCAGCTCCTCGATGCGCTGCACGTAGGTCTGTCCGCTGCGGAAGTCGGTGCCGCCCGGCAACACCACCAGCGGCGCGGGGATCTTCGTGGCGACCAGGCGCGAGGTGTTCGTGGGGTAGTACTCCTCCTGCACCAGCATCCGCGCCTTGCGCGAGCGCGCGAGCCCCAGCACCTCGGCCACGTGCGAGGGGTTGGGCGGGATGCCGGGCTTGGGCTCGAGGAAGGCCACCGTGTCGAAGCCCACCCAGTCCGCGAGGTAGGGGAGGCTCTTGTGGAAGGCGACGATCGGCGCGCCCTTGAGCGGGGCGAGCCGCTGCTCCCAGCCCTTGCGCGCCGCCTCGAGCTCCTGCGTGAAGCGCGCGAGGTTCGCCTGGAAGGCCTGCGCGTTCTTCGGGTCCAGCTGGCTCATGCGCGCCGCGATGCCGCGCGCCACCGGCACGGCCGCGCGCGGATCGTAGAGGTAGTGCGGGTTGCCGCCGGGGTGCACGTCCCCGTGGCTGCGGTCCTGCGGCACCGGCGGCACCTCGAGCAGCTTCACGAACTGCGAGCAGTCCAGGAAGCCCGTGCCACCGCTGAGGATCTTCTCGTTGCGCGCGCCGGTCTGCAGCGCCGGGAGCCAGCCCACCTCCAGCTGCAGCCCCACCGCGAGCAGCAGGTCCGCCTTGTTGAGATCCAACATCAGGCTGGGGCGCGCGTCCACGAAGTGCGGGTCCTGCGTGGAGACCGCGAGGCTCTGCACCGAGACCTTGTCACCGCCCACCGCCTTGGCGAGCGCGGCGAGGTCCGGCACCGTCGCCACCACCTTCAGGTCGGCGCGCGCAGGGAGGGAGAGGAGGCACAGCAGGGAGGCCAGGAAGGCCGGAAGAGAGAGGGACTTCATGAGGAGTCTCCAGGGCAAAGGGGTCAGAAGGTGTGGGCGCCGTGCGCGCCCACCACCACTTCGAAGGCGAGGAAGAGGGAGTAGTCGGGCGAGTCGCGCCAACCGGCGCGGTCGGTCGCGCCCTGCAGGCGCAGGCGCGAGAACTCGGTGGGGTAGTAGGTGACGTTGGTGGAGATGCGCTGACGCAGCTTCGTCCACTCGGGATCCAGCGGGTCCTCGACGACCTGGCCCGCCGCGTTCTTCGCCGCGGTGCCCAGCTCGTAGCGTCCCGCCACCGCCCAGCGCCGGTTGAAGTGCCAGGCCAGCTGCGAGTAGCCGTCGTAGTCGTGCAGCGAGTCGCCGACGAGGTCGCGGTGGCGGTAGAGCAGCTCGGTCTGCCAGGTGACCGTGGTCTGGTTACCCTGGGTCGTCGGGCGGTAGCGCAGGTAGAGATCCGTGCCGTACACCTGCGTGCGCGTGTGCGAGGCCACCGGGTTCGCCTCGGTGGGGTCACCCGCGGGGTTCGGGCCGTTCGCAGCGGAGAGGCCCCAGAGCAGCGAGAGATCGTCGCTCAGGGAGAAGAACTGCTTCACCGCGCCGGTGAACTGGAAGTCGTCGAAGCGCTGCACCGGGTGGTCCGCATCCCCGAGGAAGCTGCGCGCGGAGCCCTCGCCGTGCGCGTCCGTCACCGAGCCCACCACCTCGAGGTACCAGGGCAGGGGGCTGAGCCAGGACGCCTCGATGCCCAGGCCGCGGTTGCCTTCGCCGCCGAAGACGCGGCCGATGGCGAAGGGCTGGTCCACGAACTCCCAGGCGTGCGGGTGCGTCGCGTTGAGCCGACCGAACTTGGTGAGGAACTGGCCTGCGCGCACCTGGAGATTGGCAGGCAGCGCGAGCGTGGTCGCGTACGCCTCCTCGATCTCCACGCCGTCCTGGTGGAAGACGATGTTGGAGTCGAAGCGGAAGTAGGGGTCCACCACGCTGCCGACGGAGAGCTCCAGCTGCTGCAGGTTGAAGCCGCGCTGCGAGGGATCGTGGTCTCCCGTCTGCAGCGGCGCATCGCTGGTGAACGCCGCGCCGGCCACATCGAGGATGAGGCTGATGTCCAGCCCGTGGATGCCCACGCTCGGTGGCGCCTGGGTGCCTGCACTCTCGGGCTGCTGCTGCGACGGCTGCTGCTGCGCCCCTGGCGCGTCGCCGCTCTTGGCGTCCGCGCCGAGCGCCTGGTTGATCTCCGCCTGCTCCTCGGGGCTCAGGGGGGCCGGCTCACCCTGCGGCGGCGGCTCCTGCCCGGGGGGGGTGGCCTCTGCGGGAGGCGCCTGCTGCGGCGCGGGGCTCTGCTCGGGAGGTGACTGCTGGGCCTGGGCCCACGCCGGGACACTGCAGCACAACGCTGCGACCACGCCGGCGCACCGGCACGTCTGACTGAACACGGAAGGAGCTCCTCGGACACCGGACGCCGCCCGCCACGCGGGTGCGCCCGACTCAAGACCACTGCGACTCGACGACGCGCGCTACGCGCGTGCCGGAGGCGAGGCCTTGGGAGCGGTGTCGAGGGCCGAGAGGGGCGGGGCGGGGACGGTGCGCGGCGCAACGCCCGACGAGGAGAGAAGCGAGGGGCCGAGCACCCGCTCCACGCGGGCGCCCAGCACGGCGAGGTGCCGCGCCCCGCAGCCGGGCACGCTGCAGGCCTCGTGCAGGCGCGGCGCGGTGTCCAGCGCGGCCGGCGGGGCCTGGGTGAGCTGTGCCACCGCCTCGGCCGCGGGCGTCCACGCCGCCTGCGCAGGCCCAAAGCGCTGACCCTCCTCGAAGGTCTGGTGCGTGGCGCAGTAGAGGTGGGTGTGGTCCCCGTAGTGCACCCAGGTGGCCACCGGCTCCACGGCCCAGAGCGCCAGCAGCAGCAGCGCTGCGGTACGTCCGAGGCGGGGCAGGAGGGCGCGCATGGGTGGGGTAGGGCGAGTAGACGTAGCGACGGCGCCGGGGGCGTGTCAAGCGAAGGACGTGGCGAGCGTCTGCCCCATTCACCCGGTGCGCGCGCTCGCGCGCAGGGCGCGCTATGCATGGGGCCGTGACCGCCTCCCGCTCCCGCCGCTCCGCTGCGCGCCCCGCGCCTACCCGCCCCGACACTGCCGCCATGGCGCGCGCCGTGGAGGACTTCCTGCGCGCCGCGGGCCTGCCGATGCAGGACCCGAACCTCGCCGAGACCCCCACCCGCGTCGCCCAAGCCTGGGCGAGTGAATTCCTGGACGGCTACGCGCAGACGCCGGAGGAGGCGCTGGGGGAGAGCTTCCCCGCGCCCCCGGGCTCCGCGGGCGAGATGGTGGTGGTGAGCGACCTGCGCTTCCAGTCCATGTGTCCGCACCACCTGCTGCCCTTCGAGGGGCGCGCGCACGTGGCCTACGTGCCGGCCAAGCGCGTGGTGGGCTTCGGGCGCCTCTCCGCGCTCGTGGACTGCTTCGCGCACCGCCTCATCCTGCAGGAGGACCTCGCGCGCGAGGTGGCCGGCTCGCTCGCGCGCGTGCTGGGCAGCCCCTCCACCGCGTGCATCATCGAGGCGAAGCAGGCCTGCCTGCGCATCCGCGGAGACCTGCAGCGCGACGCCACCACCCACGCCGAGGCCTACGAGGGCGCGCTGCGCAAGGACGGCCCGCTGCGGCGCGAGCTGTGGGCGCGGCTCGGAGCGCGGCGGTGAGCAAGGTGGACCCGGCACGGCTCGTCGAGCTGCGGCGCACGCTCGTGGGGGTGCTCTCGCCCGGACAGGTGCGCGACGACGCCGAGGTGCGCCAGGCCTTCGCGAAGGACGAGTCGGACAGCGGTGAGTTCCCGCCGGATCTCGTCGTGTTCCCGGAGACGGCCGACCAGGTCTCGGCGGTGTTTCGCGCCTGTCAGGCGTCGGGCGTGCCCTTCACTCCGGTGGGCGCGCGCAGCGGCAAGAGCGGCGGCTGCCTCGCGCTGCACGGCGGGGTGTCGGTGAGCCTCGAGCGCATGAAGCGCATCCTGCGCATCTCGCCCGAGGATCTCACCGCGGTGGTGGAGCCGGGCGTGGTGACGGGCGACCTGATGAAGGCCGTGGAGGCGCAAGGGCTCTTCTACCCGCCCGACCCCAACTCCTGGGAGTGGTGCACGCTGGGCGGCAACGTGGCCGAGAACGCCGGGGGCCCGCGCGCGCTGAAGTACGGCGTCACGCGCGACTACGTCATCGGGCTGGAGTGGGTGCTGCCGGACGGCGAGCGCGTGCGCGTGGGCCGGCAGACCATCAAGGGCGTGGCGGGCTACGACCTGGTGGGGCTCTTCGTCGGCTCCGAGGGCACGCTGGGGGTGGCCACCGAGATCACCCTGCAGCTCATCCCGCTCCCGCGGCACGTGAAGACGGCGCTCGTGGTGTTCGACTCGGTGCTCGCGGCCGCGCGCGCGGTGTCCGCGGTGCTCGCCGCGGGCATCCTCCCGCGCACGCTGGAGCTCATCGACGAGGTGGCGCTGCGCGCGGTGGACGGGCGCGGCTTCGACTTCCCGAAGGGCGCGGGCTCCTCGCTCATCGTCGAGGTGGACGGCAGCGTGGAGGAGGGGCTCTACGCGGAGCTCGCCCAGCTCGCGGAGCTCTGCGAGGGCCTGGGCGCCCAGCAGGTGCTGGTGGCGCAGGACGAGTCGCAGCGCGAGCGGCTGTGGGGCGCTCGGCGCGCCATCTCGCCCGCGCTGCGCACGCTGGCGCGGGCGAAGGTCTCCGAGGACATCGTGGTGCCGCGCTCGCGCATCCCGGAGTTCATCGAGCGCTACAAGGCCATGGGCGCGGAGCTGGGCCTCACCGTGGCCAGCTACGGCCACGCGGGCGACGGCAACCTGCACGCCAACATCCTCTACGACGGTCCGCACGAGCGCGCGAAGGTGGAGCAGGCGATCGAGCGCATGCTGCGCCTCACCGTGGAGCTGGGGGGCACCATCACCGGCGAGCACGGCGTGGGCTACGCGAAGCGGGGCTACCTCGCGCTCGAGCAGTCCGAGCCGCTGCTGCGCCTGCAGGCTCGGCTCAAGGGCGTGCTGGACCCGAGCGGGCTGCTCAATCCCGGCAAGATCTTTCCGCCTTCCGCGGTTGGATAGGGCTGAAGTCGCAGGGCGCGCCCGGCCTCCCGCAGGCCGGCTCGGCACGGTGCGGCCCCGATCGTCTTGTGACACGGGTAAGGCGGTCGAATGGGGCATTCGAACGGAATGCGAAACCACTCCGCTCGTTAGGCGTCCTAGTCATGGCAGGGCGCGCCGCACCGATATGTCGGACGCGTCCGCTACGACTGAGGAAAGGGAGGACGCGTTTCATGGCATCCACGACAAAGTACGCGGCAGAGGGTCTGTCGCACTACCTGCGTCACCTCGGGGGCCGCCCGCAGCTGACGCGTGAGCAGGAGTACGATCTGGCGCGCCGCGCTCGCAAGGGCGAGGAGGCGGCCCGGCAGATCCTGGCCCAGTCCAACCTGGCCTTCGTGGTCGCGGTGGCGAAGAAGTTCGCCAATCGCGGCGCGCGGTTGGACGACCTCATCCAGGAGGGCAACGTCGGCCTGATGAAGGCCATCGAGCACTTCGATCCGAAGAAGAACGTGCGCTTCGCCACCTACGCCGTGTGGTGGATCCGCGCGTACATCACGCGCTACCTCAAGGACAACCGCAGCCAGGTGCGCGGCGGCGAGGCCGAGCGCGGCAGCATGAGCGACTTCTCGCTCGACGCCTCCATCGACGAGGACGGCGAGACCACGTTCCTCGACCGGCTCGAGGACAACGGCCCCTCGCCCCAGGACACGTACCTGGTGCGCGAGCAGAACACCGAGGTCCAGGAGGCGCTCGCCAAGGTGCGCAAGCGCATCGGCGACCTCGGCTGGGACATCCTCCAAGAGCGTCTCACGCAGGACAAGCCGCGCACGCTCGAGGAGCTGGGCCAGCGCTGGGGCGTCTCGCGCGAGCGCGTGCGCCAGGTGGAGCTGAAGACGAAGCACTTCCTCCAGCGCTACCTGGAGGCCTTCAACCAGGACGAGGAGAGCGGTCTGGAGCTGGCGTCGTCCGACGCCGCTTGAGGGACGCAGCCCGAGCGCTGCGCCCGCGCCTCTCCCCTTCCTCACTCCGTCCTCAGTCCTCTGCGGCACATCCCGGCACCCGGGGTGTGCCGCTTCATTTTTCTGCGCCAGAAGGACTGTTGCTGGCGCCGAATAGCGCGTGCTAGATCCGTCATAGACACCTGATTTCCCTGGCAGTTTGCCGCAGGGAGGGCAGGTTGGGCGCATGGGGACGCCGTCGGACGGGCACGCACCCCTCCGGCAGGCCTTCCTTCGAGCAGGCGGGGATCGAGGAGGAGCGCACATGAGGGCAGAGAGTCAGCTGAGCGCCCAGGCGAACAGCCGCGGGGCGCAGAACGTGGTGGAGCTGCTGCTCGAGCGCGCCGCCAGCGCGAGCACGCCGGGGGCGACCCACAAGGTCGGCGGGCGCTGGGAGGACGTCTCCTGGGCGCGCATCCTCGAGGACGTGAAGGCCGTGTCCGCGGGCCTGGTGCAGCTGGGCGTGAAGCCCGGAGACCGCGTCGCCATCTTCGCGAACACGAGCCTGCAGTGGCTGGTGTGCGACCTCGCGGTGTCCGCGGCGCAGGGCATCACCGTGCCCATCTACGCCTCGAACACCCCGGACGAGGTGCGCTACATCCTCAACGACTCCGGCGCGACCGTGCTCTTCGTGGACAACGACGAGCGCGACGCGAAGCAGGCGGGCCGCATCAGCCGCGTGCGCCAGCGCCTCGGCGAGTGCCCGGCGGTGCAGCGCGTGGTGCTCTTCGAGGGCGCGCTGCAGGGGAGCCAGGAGCTCGCGCTCGCGGACCTGGTGCAGCAGGGCGCCGCCGCGCACGCCGCGAGCCCGGGCGCCTTCGAGCAGCGCGTGGGGTCGGTGAAGTCGGACGACCCCTGCTGCTTCCTCTACACCTCGGGCACCACCGGTGACCCCAAGGGCGTCATCCTCACCCACGGCAACTGGACCTACGAGGCGCAGGGCGCGAAGGCCATCGGCCTGATGACCGCCACCGACTCGGTGATGCTCTTCCTGCCGCTCGCGCACTCCTTCGCGCAGGTGGTGAAGGCGGCGTGGCTCAGCCTCGGCTACCGGCTGATCTTCGCGGAGTCGGTGGACAAGCTGCTCGCGAACCTCGCCGAGACGCGCCCCACGGTGCTGCCCTCGGTGCCGCGCGTCTTCGAGAAGGTCTACAACAAGGTGCTCAGCGACGGCACCAGCCAGGCCGGCCTCAAGGGCAAGCTCGCGCGCTGGGCCTTCCGCCTCTTCGACGAGTACGTGGAGGCGCGCACCCAGGGCCGCGAGTACGCGAACCTGGGCTGGACGCTCGCGCAGAAGCTCGTCTTCCACGGGAAGATCCGCCCCGCGCTCGAGCAGAAGCTGGGCGGCCAGATGCGCGTGTTCGTCTCGGGCGGCGCGCCGCTCTCGCGCAAGATCGCCTACTTCTTCGACCTGCTCGGCTTCAAGGTGCTCGAGGGCTACGGCCTCACCGAGACGGCCGCCGGCACGACGGTGAACCGCATCGACCGCATCAAGATCGGCACCGTGGGCGCGCCCTTCCCGGGCACCGAGATCAAGATCGCCCCGGATGGCGAGATCCTCATCCGCGGCCCCGGCGTGATGAAGGGCTACTACAAGAAGCCGGAGGCCAGCGCCGAGGCGCTCGAGGCGGACGGCTGGTTCCACACCGGTGACATCGGCGAGCTGGATGCGGAGAACTTCCTGCGCATCACGGACCGCAAGAAGGACATCATCGTCACGGCCGGCGGCAAGAACGTGGCGCCGCAGAACCTCGAGAACACGCTCAAGACCTTCCCGCTCGTCTCGCAGGCGATGGTGGTGGGCGACAAGCGCAAGTACCTCGTCGTCCTCATCACCGTGAACGAGGAGGTCGCGCGCAAGCTGCTCGCGGACAAGGGCGTGAGCGTGCCGGCCTCCTACGCCGAGGTGGCCAAGCACCCCGAGGTGCAGGCCGCGGTGCAGGACGTGCTCAACCGCGTCAACGCGGAGCAGCCGCCCTACAACACCCTCAAGCGCTTCGCGGTGATGGAGGCGGACTTCAGCCAGGAGTCCGGCGAGATCACCCCGACCCTGAAGGTGAAGCGCAAGTTCTGCTCGCAGAAGTACGCGAAGACGATCGACGCGCTCTACGACAACGAGCGGGTGGAGTAGGGCGCACAGCACGAAGCCCGGGTCCCGCCGTTGAGCGGGGGCCCGGGCCTCGGGTGCTTCGGGTGCCGCGAGGGCGGACTAGCCCTGGCGCGTCTGCTGCTTCTCGCGCACGTCGCGCTCCACGCCCGCGGCCGTCGTACTGGAGAGGGCGTCCGGCGCGCGCTTCTGCTCGGGCTGCTCGTCCATGCCCTCGCCAAAGCCCCGCTTGAAGTTGCGGATGGCCTGGCCCAGCGACGAGCCGAGCTGCGGCAGGCGGCTGCCTCCGAAGAGGAGCATCAGCACTGCGAAGATCAGCAACATTTCCATCGGTTTCAGGCCCATCACAACATGCTCCTTCGAAGTGCCCGGGAGGGGGCTGCCTGGAAAAGGCGCGGCGAGCATACCGGGGGGACCCCCCGGCCGCCAGCGCGATGCGGCGCGAGGCCGCCTGCATGCCCGGCGCAGGGTCGCGGGCGGACTTATTGGTCCTGGAAGGGGAGGGTGAGGAACAGGGTGGTCCCGCCCGCGTCGCTCCAGGCGCCCACCTCGCCGCCGTGCAGCGCCACCTCGTGGCGCGCGAGCGAGAGGCGCAGCGGGTCCTCCAGCTTCTTCTCCTCGAAGGCGCGCGCCTCGCGCTCGAAGAGGCGCGCGGCGAAGGCCGCCTCCAGGGGCACGCCGTGGCGGCGCACCTCCACGCGCACGCCCGTCACGTCCCGCGCGCAGCGCACCTCGATGCGCTCGCCGGCCTGGGCGCGCGTGAGGTGGTGCGCGATGAAGGCCTCCACCGCGTGCTGCACCCGGCCCCCGTCCAGCGGCAGGTCGGGCAGCTCGGGCACCGGCGCGAGCGAGAGCTCCACCCCGGCCGCCGAGGCCTCCTCCTGCAGGGGCTTGAGCGCCTCGGCGAGCAGGGGAGCGAGCGGCTGCACCTCCCGCTCGAAGCTCAGCCCGCCGAGCTCCGCGCGGCTCGCATCGAAGAAGTTCTGCGCGAAGCCGAGTGCGCGGTCTGCGTTGCGCCGGATGGTCTCCAGCCCCCGCTGCACCCGGGGCTCGTGCGCGTAGCGGGGCCCCAGCAGCAGCCCGGCATAGGAGCGGATGTTCGCGAGCGCCCCGCGCAGGTCGTGCGAGGCGAGCGAGAGGTAGCGCACCCGGGCGAGCCGCCCGGCCTCCTCGGGGGCCGCCGGCAGCACCCAGAGCAGCCGGGAGCCGTCCTCGAGCAGCTCCTCGCCCGCGTACACCGCGCGCGCCGCGCTCACCCAGAGCGAGCCCTCGGAGCGGTGCAGCCCCGCGGCCTCCAGCAGCTGCGCGAGCCCCTGCACCTGCGAGGGGAGGGCGGAGAGGCCCAGCAGCGAGAGCAGGCGAGCGCTCACCGTGCGCGGCACGCCCTGCGGCGAGCACACGGCCACCCCGGGGCCTGCGCCCCCTGCGATGAGGCCGCCTGCGGCCCCGACCCCCTCACTCCACACGCGCGCCTCCTCTGGGGCTCACACCGACCCTTGGGGAAGGTGGGGAGGCCCTGTTGAGTTTGCAACGTGGGCAGAACATCCGGCGCCCGGGCACGATTTCTCACCCGCCAGTCGCCCTTCTCGGGGACAATTCGCATGCTGCACGCGGAGCAACTCTCACCTGGCCGCCTCGACCTCCTCATCGACTCCCTCAATGACACGTCCCAGCACGGTGCTCGTCGTCGACGATGACCCGGACATCCTCGAAGCGCTCTCCGAAATCCTGGAGGCCGAGGGCTTCGAGATCCGTCGCGCTCGCAATGGCAAGGAGGCGCTCGAGCGGCTGGAGCCGGATGCGCCCCAGCTCATCCTCCTGGACCTGATGATGCCGGTGATGGACGGCTGGGAGTTCGCGCAGCGCATGCGCCAGCGCCCGCCCGAGATCGCCCGCATCCCCATCATCGTGCTCAGCGCGGACCGCAACGTGGGCAGCAAGGCCACGGACCTCGGCGCGGTGGGCCACCTCGCCAAGCCCTTCGAGCTCAACGATCTGCTCGAGCTGGTGCGCCGCTCCCTCGAGCCGTCCGCCGTTCCCGCGCAGCGCTGACGCGCACGCGACTGCGTCAGCTGCGCCTTGATCTCCGCAGGGGCGGTGGTTACGGTCCGCCCCGTATTGACTCATCAGTCAACCGCTGCATGGAGGAACGCATGGCCGACCTGACCGCGAAGAGCATCCTCGAGACCGAGATCCCCAACGTCCTGAAGGCCAAGCCGGAGCTGGCCAAGGAGATCAACGCCATCGTCCACTTCAACGTGACGGGCGACCAGGGCGGGCAGTGGACGGTGGACCTCACCAAGCCTTCCGACTGGGTGAGCACCGGCCTCAACGGCGAGCCGAAGATGACGGTCACCGTGAGCGACCAGGACTTCGTGAAGCTGCGCCAGAAGCAGCTCAACCCGCAGATGGCCGCGATGCAGGGCAAGCTCAAGTTCAAGCCCATGGACATGGGCCTCGCGATGAAGCTGGGCAAGCTGCTCGCCTAGGCGAGCCTTCCCCGTCGCACCGCATGCGGCGCGCTCTCCGGCCCCGCCGGGGACCGCGCCGCGTGCGTTTCGTGAGCCCGCCGTCCCCGGAGCCGCCCCCACCATGTCCACCTCGTCGCCGCAGGGCCTGCCGCTGCAGGGGCTCAAGGTCCTGGATCTCACCCGGCTGCTGCCCGGGCCCTACGCCACGCTGGTGCTCGCGGACCTGGGCGCGCAGGTGGACAAGGTGGAGGACCCGCAGGGCGGCGACTACCTGCGCCACTCGCCGCCGCTGCAGGAGTCCGGTGAGAGCGCGCTCTTCTACGGCCTCAACCGCAACAAGCGCTCGCTCGCGCTGGACCTGAAGCGCCCCGAGGGCCGCGCCGTGCTCGAGGAGCTCGCGGGCCGCTACGACATCCTCGTGGAGAGCTTCCGGCCCGGGGTGATGGACAAGCTGGGCCTGGGCGCGGAGGCCCTGTGCGCGCGCCACCCGCGACTCATCTACTGCGCCATCAGCGGCTACGGCGCGAGCGGACCGGACCGGCTGCGCGCAGGGCACGACATCAACTACGCCGCTCGCGCCGGCGTGCTGGGCTACGGCGGCGAGGCGGGTGGGGCGCCCGCCTTCCCCGGCGTGCAGCTGGGGGACATCGGCGGCGGCAGCCTCTTCGCGCTGGTGGGCATCCTCGCAGCGCTGCACGAGCGCGAGCGCACGGGGCGCGGGCGCTTCGTGGACGTGTCCATGACGGACGGTGCGCTCGCCTTCCTCCACATGCACCTGGCCGGGCGGCTCGCGCTGGGCGCCGAGGGCCCGGCGCTGCGCCGCGGCGAGGAGGTGCTCAACGGAGGCTTCGCGGGCTACGGCCTCTACCGCACGCAGGACGGGCGCTACCTCTCCGTCGGCGCGCTCGAGCCCAAGTTCTTCACCGGCCTGCTCGAGACCCTGGGCTGTCCCGAGCTGCTCGCGGACGCGTACTCGGGCGGCGAGGCGGGCCAGCGCGTGAAGGGCGAGCTCGCGCGCCGCTTCGCCCTGCAGCCGCTCGCGCACTGGGTGGAGCGCTTCCGCCCGCTGGATCTCTGCGTGGAGCCCGTGCTCGAGGGCGACGAGGTGCTGCAGGATGCGCAGCTGCGCGCGCGCGGGCTCTTCGTGGAGGCGGAGGACCCGCAGCGCGGCAAGCAGGTCACGCACCTGCTCACCCCCTTGCGCCTGGGGGAGACGCCCCTGCGCCCGCCGCCCGGGCTCGGCCAGCACTCGCGCGAGATCCTGCGCGAGGCCGGAGTGTCCGACGAGCGCCTGCGCGCGCTCGGGCTCTAGCCCGGGGGGCCATTGCGCGGGCCCCGGGCCTGGTGTTGACTTGCGAGTCAACACCCCGAGCCGGAGGTCCGCGCCATGCTGAACCCCTTCACCGAGGAGCACGAGGCGTTTCGCAAGTCGGTGCGCGCCGTCGTGGAGAAGGAGCTCACCCCGTACGCGCTCGAGTGGGATCGCGCGGGCATCTTCCCGCGCGAGGTGTTCAAGAAGTTCGGCGAGCTGGGCTTCCTCGGCATCAACCACGATCCCAAGTACGGCGGCAGCGGGCTGGACTACTGGTACGTGACCGCCTTCTGCGAGGAGCTCAGCCGCAGCCGCAACGCGGGCGTGAACATGGCGCTGCTGGTGCAGAGCCAGATGGCCACGCCCATCATCAACGAGATCGGCTCGGACGAGCAGAAGCGCGAGTTCCTCGCGCCGGCGCTCGCCGGAGAGCGCATCGCGGCGCTGGGCGTGAGCGAGCCGGGCTGCGGCTCGGACGTGGCGAGCCTCAAGACCACCGCGCGCCGCGACGGCGACGACCTGGTCATCAACGGCTCGAAGATGTGGATCACCAACGGCACGCGCGCGGACTTCATCACGCTCGCGGTGCGCACCGGTGAGGCCGGCTACGGCGGCATCTCGCTGGTGACCTTCCCCACGGACGTGAAGGGCTTCTCGGTCTCCAAGAAGCTCGACAAGGTGGGCAACCTCTCCTCCGACACCGCCATCCTCTACTTCGAGGACTGCCGCATCCCGCGCCGCTACATCCTGGGCGAGGAGAACGAGGGCTTCTACCACGTGATGACGAACTTCCAGGGCGAGCGCCTGGTGGGGGCGCTCACCACGGTGGCCGGCATGGACCGCATGGTGGAGGACTCGCTGCGCTACGGCCAGGAGCGCGAGGCCTTCGGGCGCCCCCTGATCAAGTTCCAGGTGTGGCGCCACAAGTTCGTGGAGCACCTCACCGCGATCGAGGCGGCGCGCCGGCTCTGCTACTACGCGGTGGATCTCTTCGACCGCAAGCAGGACGCGGTGAAGGAGATCTCCATGGCGAAGCTCTTCGCCGGAGACCTCGCCCAGCGCGTGGCCTACGACTGCCAGCAGTTCTTCGGCGGCATGGGCTACATCGAGGAGACGCCGGTGGCGCGCGCCTGGCGAGACATCCGCCTCATCACCATCGGCGGCGGCACCTCCGAGGTGATGAAGGAGATCATCTCCAAGCTCTCCGGCTTCTGAAGGGGACGGCCGGCGGGGCGCCTCACTTCTTTCCGAACAGTGCCTCGGCGGCGCTCAGCAGCGCCGAGCGGCTCTCCTTCGCGTGGAGCCCGCCCTCGCCGATCTGGAACAGCTCGCAGAAGTTCGCGCGGTCCTTGTCGCGCGGCACCTCGGCGAGCGGCTCCTTGCACTCCTTGGCCACGCCGGGATCGAAGTGGCGGCAGTTGCGGCAGGAGCGGATCTCCTCGCCGCACTTGGGACACTCGTCGCTGCGGCCGACCTGGTTGCCGACGATGTCCAGCACCTGTCCACAGTGAGCGCATCCGGGCATGCGCCCTGTCTACCCGAAGCGGGGGGCCGCTGTCAGGGCAGGAGGCTGGGCGCGAGCGCGGTGGCGCGCTGCGGGTCGCGCGGCTGCTCGTCGGAGTCCCGGCCGCCGCTGCTGCCGCTGCCGCTGTTCTCGTGCAGCTCGCTCTCGGCGTCGATGAGCTGATCGTCCAGCCGCTTGAGGAGGTAGAGGGCGTAGGTCGCCACGGCCCCGAGCGCGCTCAGGAGCGTGGCGAGCATCTGGCCGCGCTGCCACAGGTTCGCGCGCTCGAGCGTGGCGCGGCGCGCGGCGAAGGTCTTGAGCTGCTGGTCCGCCATCTTCGAGTCGAAGCTCTGGCTGTACTCGGCCGCCTGGGCCTTGCCGCGCACCAGCAGCCAGTCGGCCTCGTCGCGCAGGACCTCGGCCCGGTAGAAGCAAGCGCCGGCGATGCCGGCGGAGGCGACCGAGAAGAGGGCGGCGGCAACGACGCTGCGGGCTTGCATGAGACCTCCGGATGCAGACCTCTGCGGGTGGGACCGTCACACACCCGCGACTGCTCCGCCTTTCCGGAAACAGTAGGCGATGGTAGGGACCAGCCCTGACATGGGCAAGCCCTACCGTCCGAAAGACCACTACTTCCAGAAGGCGAAGCAGGAGGGGTTCCGCGCCCGCTCCGCCTTCAAGATCGACGAGATCGCCAAGCGCTTCGGCATCCTCAAGAAGGGCGCCGCGGTCGTGGACATGGGGGCCGCGCCCGGAGGCTTCCTCCAGGTCATCGCGGACGCGGTGGGCCCCTCGGGGCGCGTCGTCGGCGTGGACCTCGCCGCCATCCGCCCCTTCAGCCAGGCCTACGTCACCACCGCCGTGCTGGACGTGCTCGCGGACGACTTCGACCAGAAGCTCGCCGCGCTCTACGACGGCCCGCTGGACGTGGTCGTCTCGGACCTCGCGCCGAAGACCAGCGGCATCCGCACCACCGACGAGGCGCGCTCCTTGCGGCTCGCCGGCAAGGCGCTGGACGTGGCGCTCGCGCGCGGCAAGCCCGGCTCGCACTTCATCGCCAAGCTCTTCATGGGCGGGGACTTCGAGGAGTTCCGCAACCTCGTGCGCAGCCACTACGAGGACGTGAAGATCGTCCGCCCCGAGGCGACCCGCGGCGCCAGCATGGAGGTCTACATCGTCGGGCTGCGCAAGCGGCCGCCGGCCAAAGCGCCCGCCGAATAGACCGAAAGGCGGGGCCTGCGCGTTTAAGCTCGCACCATGCCCCTCGCCTCGCGTCTGCTGACGCTGCTGCTGCTCGCCCTCTTCGTCCTGCCGCTCGCCGCCGCGGCCCAGGGGCGCCTGCCCTCCTGGAAGCAGATCGACGGCCTCATCGACGAGCAGAAGTTCGAGGAGGCCGCACGCGCCACCGAGGCCCGCCTCGCCGCGGCGCGCAAGGGCCCGGACGAGGCCGAGTGGACGCGGGCGCTCATCCAGACCGTGCAGCTGCGCATCGGGCTGCACGGCTACGAGACCGCCGTGCGCTTCCTGCGCGAGGAGCCCTGGCCCAAGGGCGCCGTGCACCGCGCCGCCCTGCAGCTCTTCTACGCCTCGAGCCTCGTGCAGTACGCGCAGGCGTACGGCTGGGAGATCCAGCAGCGCGAGCGCGTGGCCTCGAGCGGGCCGGTGGACCTGAAGTCCTGGACGCGCGAGCAGCTGGACACCGAAGCGCAGCGCGCCTTCTTCGAGGTGTGGAAGGGGCGCGAGGCGCTGGGCACCGAGCCCGTGACGGTGCTCGAGCGCTACGTGCGGCCCAACACCTATCCGCCCGGCATCCGCGGCACGCTGCGCGATGCCGTGACGTACCTCTGGGTGGCGCAGCTCGCCGACAGCTCCGCCTGGCGCCCCGAGCACGCGAGCGGCGTGCACCGGCTGTCCCTGCCCGCGCTGCTCGAGGGCACGCCGCAGGTGGACCTCGTGGACCCGGCGGTACACCCGCTGCTCAAGCTCGCCTCGCTGCTGGGTGACCTCGAGGCGTGGCACGCCGGTGCCGGGCGCAAGGAGGCGGCGCTGGAGGCTGCGCTCACCCGCGAGGCGCGCCTGCACGACAGCCTCACCGAGCAGGACGACCGCGCCGGCCTGCGCCGCCACCTCGAGGCGCGGCTCCTGAAGGACAAGGCGCTGCCCTGGAGCGCGATGGGACTGGGACAGCTCGCCCAGCAGGAGCGCGAGGCGGACCAGCCCGTGAGGGCGCGGGCCCACGCGCGCGAGGGGCTCGCGGCCTTCCCGAAGAGCGAGGGTGCGAAGCGCTGCGCCGCGCTGGTGCGAGAGCTCGAGGCCCCGGACTTCTCCCTCTCCACCATGGTGGTGGACGGCCAGGGCAAGCGCTCGGTGGAGGTCACGCACCGCAACCTCCCGGCGGTCTTCTTCCGCACCTACGCCTTCGACCTTGAGGCGCGGCTGCGCCAGGCGGACGACTACAACCTGCTGCCCTACGGTGAGGACCTGCAGCGGTTGATGGCCGCGAGCGCCCCTGCGGCGCAGTGGCGCCAGGCGCTGCCCAGCACGCCGGACCTGCGCTCGCACCGCACCTTCGTCGTCCCTCCGAAGCTCGGGCCCGGCATGTACCTGCTGGTGGCCTCCGCCCGCGAGGACTTCCGCGCAGCGCAGAACCCGGTCCTGGGGAGCTTCTTCACCGTGGGCCGCTGGGTGCTGGTGAGCCACGAGGAGCAGGGCGAGCGCATCGCGGTGCGGGTGCTCGAGGGCGAGACGGGCAAGCCCGCTCCCGGCGTGGAGGTGCGCCTGGTGGTTGCGGACTACCAGCGCCACCACCACGAGGCACAGTCGCAGAAGAGCGATGCGCAGGGCGAGCTCACCTTCCTCGCGGATGCCTCGCTGCGAAACCGCGGCCTCTTCCTCGTCGCGGGGCGCGGGCGCGAGGCCGAGCTGGATCCCGGCACGTACACCCTCTACGAGCGGGGCCTCCCAGGCACCACGACCCAGGCGCTCGTGTTCACCGACCGCAGCGTGTACCGGCCCCAGCAGCGGGTGCTCTGGAAGGCGGTGCTCTTCGAGGGCCGCGGCGACCAGGCGCGCTACCGCACCGTGGCGCAGCGCACGCTCACCGTGTCGCTGATGGACCCGAACAACCAGACGGTGGAGACGCGCACGGTCACCACCAATGCCTTCGGCTCGGCGGCAGGTGAGTTCACCGTGCCCACGGGGCGTCTGCTGGGGGCCTGGCGCGTGCAGACCAGCGTGGGCGGCGCCGCGCCCGTGCGCGTGGAGGAGTACAAGCGGCCCACCTTCGAGGTGACGCTCGCCGCGCCCACCGAGCCGCTGCGCCTCAACCGCATCGCGCACTTCCGCGGCGAGGCCCGCTACTACTTCGGGCTGCCCGTGGCGAGCGGCGCGGTGCGCTGGCGCGTCACGCGCGTGCCGGTGCTGCCGTGGTGGGGTTACTACCGCTCGGACAAGGTCGGCGGGACGGGGGAGGTGGTCGCCACGGGCAGCGCCTCGCTCGGGGCGGACGGCTCCTTCCCGGTGGACTTCACGCCCGAGGCGGACGTGCGCCAGGCAAGCGCGAAGGACGTCACCTACCGTTACCGCCTGGATGCGGACGTGACCGACGAGGGCGGCGAGACGCGCTCCGCCGAGCGCATCTTCCGCCTCGGCTTCGTGGCGGTGGAGGCGCGCGTGGACAGCGACGTGGCCTTCCTTCGCGAGGGAGAGCGCGGGCAGCTGCGCCTCCTGCGCTCGGACCTGGATGGCTCTCCGCGCCCGGGCGCGGGGCACTGGACCCTCTCTCGACTCACGGCACCTGCGACGCCGCTGCTCCCTGCGGAGGAGCCCGTCGAGCCTCCCCCGGTGGTCCCGGGCGGTGAGCCGCGCGCGACGACGCCTGGGGACTCGCTGCGCCCGCGCTGGACGACGGACTACGATCCGATCGCCACGCTGCGCCGCTGGGCGGCCGGGAAGGAGCTCGCGCACGGAGACGTGACGCACGACGCGCAGGGCGTTGCCACGCTGGAGCTGCCCACGCTGCCGAGCGGCGCGTACCGGCTCACCTACGAGACGAAGGATGCCTTCGGCGCGCGCTTCACGGTGAGCCGCGAGTACCTCGTCGCGGGCAAGGACGCGGGCGTGGGGCTCCCCGCGCTGATGCAGCTCGAGCGCACCGCTCTGAAGGTCGGAGATCGCGCCCGCGTGCTCGCGCTCTCGGGCTTCGAGGGACAGCCCCTGTTCCTCGAGGTGATGCAGGCAGGGCGCGTCGTGGAGCGGCGCACCGTGCTCGGCAAGGCGGGCCAGCCCCTGGTGGAGCTGCCCGTCACCGAGGCCCTGCGCGGCGGCTTCACCGTGAGCGTCACCGCCGTGCGTGACTACCAGGCGATGCGCTTCAGCGAGACGGTGCTCGTGCCCTACGACGACAAGGAGCTGAAGGTGGAGTTCGCCACCTTCCGCGACAAGCTGCGCCCGGGGAGCAAGGAGACCTGGCGGGTGACGGTGCGCGGGCCCGACGGCGCGAAGGTGGGCGCCGGCGCGGCCGAGCTGCTCGCGTACATGTACGATCAGTCGCTGGACCTCTTCGCCCAGCACTCGCCGCCGTCGCCGCTCGCGTACTACCCGCAGCGCGGCCAGGGCTCGGACACGCGCGTGTCCCTGGGCCAGGCCAATGCGATGTGGATCCGGGGGCCGGAGTCCTCGCCCGAGGGCTGGTCGATGCCCGAGGGAGACACCCTGCGCTTCTTCGAGAACTACGGCATCGGGGGCCCGGGACGTCGCGCCTACGGGAGGGTCATGGCGGAACCGATGATGGCCGGCGCACCGCCCCCTCCACCGCCGTCACCGGCGAAGGTCGCGCGCTCCACGTCCGCAGAGAACGCGATGGAGGACAAGTCCCAGCTGAAGCAGGCGTCGGTGCAGGAGGCCCTCGCGCCCGCTCCGGCGCCCGAGCTGCGCAGCAACTTCGCGGAGACGGCGTTCTGGGTGCCGCAGCTGCTCACCGACAAGGACGGCTCGGCCACGCTCGAGTTCACGGTGCCGGACTCGGTCACGGCCTGGAGTGTCTGGGTGCACGCGCTCACGCGTGACTTCCAGGGGGGCTCCGTCAATCGCAAGGCGCAGAGCGTGAAGGAGCTGATGGTGCGCCCCTACCTCCCTCGCTTCCTGCGCGAGGGAGACCAGGCGGTGCTCGAGGTGGTCGTCAACAACGCGGGCAGCAGCGCCATGAGCGGCACGCTGCAGCTGGAGGTGCTGGACCCGGAGCGCAACGTGAGCGTCGCGCAGGACTTCGGCCTGCGCGCCCTCACGCAGCCCTTCACCGTCGCGGCGGGGAAGGGGACGTCCCTGCGCTTCCCGCTCACCGCGCCGCGCCGGGTGGGCACGGTGGCCTTCAAGGTGACGGCCACCGCGGGCGCCTTCAGCGACGGAGAGCTCCGCCCGCTGCCGGTGCTGCCCGGGCGCATGCACCTGCAGCAGAGCCGCTTCGTCACCCTGCGCAACGCGGACCGCAAGGAGATGCGCTTCGCGGATCTCGAGCGCACGGATGATCCCACCCGCATCGACGAGCAGCTCGTGGTGACGGTGGACGCGCAGCTCTTCTACTCGGTGTTGCAGGCGCTGCCCTACCTCGTGAACTACCCGTACGAGTGCACGGAGCAGACCCTCAACCGCTTCGTCTCCACCGGCATCGTCACCAGCCTCTTCGACCACTACCCGGCCGTGGCGCGGATGGCGAAGGAGCTGAGCACGCGCGACACGCGCCTCGAGACCTGGGACGCCGCGGACCCGAACCGCAAGATGGCGCTCGAGGAGACGCCGTGGCTGCAGGAGGCGCAGGGCGGCCGTGACCCGGGCGCGCCTCTGGTGAAGGTGCTGGACCCGCGCGTCGCGAAGGCCGAGCGCGACAGCGCGCTCGCGAAGCTGCAGAAGGCCCAGACCTCCAGCGGCGGCTTCCCGTGGTGGGCGGGCGGGCCTCCGTCCCCGTACATGACGCTCTACATCGTGCACGGGCTCGCGCGCGCCGCGGAGCACGGCGTGCAGGTGCCCCGCGACGTCACCCAGCGCGCCTGGGCCTACCTCGCGCGCCACTACCGCGAGCAGTACGCCGGCAAGCTCGCGAAGCAGGACACGGGTTGGGAGTTCGTCACCTTCCTCAACTACGTGGCCTCGACCTACCCGGACCCGTCCTACACGGGCGATGCGCTCACGGCGAAGGAGCGCGAGCAGATGCTCGCCTTCAGCTTCAAGCACTGGAAGCAGCACTCGCCCTACCTCAAGGGCTACCTCGCGCTCACGCTCCACCGCGCGGGCCGCACGAAGGACGCGCAGCTCGTCTGGGACAGCGTGATGGACTCGGCGAAGACCACCGAGGAGCTGGGGACCTTCTGGGCGCCCGAGGACCGCGGCTGGCTCTGGTACAACGACACCACCGAGACGCACGCCATCGCGCTGCAGACGCTGAGCGAGCTGCGTCCGAAGGACCCGCGCCGCGACGGGCTCGTGCAGTGGCTCCTGCTCGACAAGAAGCTCAACCACTGGAAGAGCACCCGCGCCACCGCCGAGGTCATCTACGCGCTGGTGAAGTACCTCGAGAAGGAGGGGGCGCTCGGCATCCGCGAGGAGGCGCGCGTGAGCGTGGCCGGCCAGACGACCCAGTTCGTCTTCGAGCCGGACCAGTACACCGGCAAGAAGAACCAGGTGGTGGTGCCCGCCGAGCGGCTGAAGCCCGGCATGGACAGCCGGGTGGTGGTGGAGAAGGGGACGAAGGGGCTCGCCTTCGCCTCGGCCACCTGGAGCTTCAGCACCGAGCGCCTGCCGGAGGAGGCGCGCGGCGACTTCTTCCAGGTGACGCGCCGCTACTTCAAGCGCGAGCGCTCGGGCACGGAGGCCGTGCTGCGTCCGCTCGAGGAGGGGGCCCGGCTCGAGCCTGGAGACGAGGTGGAGGTGCAGCTGTCGCTGCGCGCGAAGCACGCCGCCGAGTACGTGCACCTGCGCGACCCGCGCGCCGCGGGCCTCGAGCCTGAGACTGCGGTGTCCCGCCACAAGTGGGACCTGGGCATCGTCTGGTACGAGGAGACGCGCGACTCGGGGACGAACTTCTTCTTCGAGTGGCTTCCGGCCGGCGAGTACACCTTCAAGTACCGGCTGCGGGCGAACATGGCGGGCACCTTCAAGGTGGGCCCCGCCACGGTGCAGTCCATGTACGCGCCGGAGTTCAACGCCTACTCGGCGGGTGCCACGCTGGGCGTCGGCACGCGCCCCTGAGGATGCTTACCCTCCCGGGACGGGCACGCGGGCGAGCGCGCTGCGTCCCGAGGAGGTGCGTCATGGCGTGCGAGGGCTGCGAGGTGAAGCCGGAGGAGCGGGAGGCCGAGGGACTCGCGGGCATCCGGATGAGCCACGTGCGCGAGCTGGCCGCGCACCCCGAGACGATGGCCACGCTCTACTGGTGCCCCACCTGCGGGGAGCTCTGGGAGCTGGGCGCCTTCGACAAGACCTCGGCGCCCATCGAGCGGCAGCGCGCCGAGGCCGAGTACGTGGGCGTCCTCATCCCCGTCCACGCGTAGGCAGCGTCCTCCCTCTCCGCCTGGGAGAGGGTCGGGGTGAGGGTGCGGGGCGAAGCTGCGTCACTCCCCGCACGTCGCCCGCGCGTCCGTGGGGTACAGCGTCGCGATCCCGTAGGTCCCGTTGCGCGTTCCGCAGAACACC
Organism: Aggregicoccus sp. 17bor-14; assembly: GCF_009659535.1. NCBI lineage: Bacteria > Pseudomonadati > Myxococcota > Myxococcia > Myxococcales > Myxococcaceae > Aggregicoccus > Aggregicoccus sp. 17bor-14. The sequence continues at coordinate 582,773 of NZ_VJZZ01000001.1, read as the reverse complement.
TGCCACGCCCCGCCGCCGAGGTCCGGCGCGCTGTACACGCCGCCCTCGCGTCCACTTCGGTCGCAGCAGCGCACGAAGGCGCGCGTCCCGATGGCCACCACCTGTACGGGATCCGACTGCTGCGGAAAACCGCCGACCGGCTTCGTCGCGCAGGACCACGGCGCCACGGCGTGGAAGCGGATGAGGTAGCTGCCGCGCTGCACCGGTGCGCCGCCCCTCACCGGACCGTCGAAGCACAGCTTCCCCTCGGACTCGAGCTGCGCGTAGCGGGGCAGGTAGTGCAGCCCGCCGATCTGCTCGCGGCCCCAGTCGTCCCCGCAGAACACGTGCGTGAACGCGTTGCGCGGGCCAGTGCCCACCCAGAGCGAGGTGAGCCACTGCACGTTCGCCTCGCGGTTACCCGGGCGGCCCGCGGCGGAGAGGGCGCGCTGCAGGCGCGGGTCGTCGTAGTGGGCGGCGAAGAAGCGGCGCGCGTCCTCGGCGCTGACCGAGGCGTCCGGCCGGGCGGGGCACAGGCCCAGAATCTCCCGGTCCGCCGCCGAGAGCGCAGGAGGCTGCGAGAACAGGTGCCGGCTGCAGGAGGTGGCACAGCCGTGGGCGTTGCCAACCGTTGTCACGGCACGAGGCGCGGAGGCCGACGGGGGCGCTCCTGCCGTCGGCGCGCGCGCGGGAGGCGCCTGCTGCGGTGACGAGGCTGCTGACGGGCTCGAGCGAGCCTCGTCCGCGGGCGGGGCCGCCGACGTGGCAGCACTGGCGCACAACACCCAGCCTGCGCTTCCCCCGGGCCCCTGCAGCTTGCACCAGGCGCCGCCGGGGCCGCCGCGCTTGAGCAGTGGGTACGTGTGGCCGGGCGCTACCGCGAAGGCCTCGCGCTTCGAGCCGGGCTCGGTGACGGCCGTGCCAGCAGCGGAGGCGCGGTAGGTGGACCCCTGCGCGAGGGCGAGCAGGGGCAGCAGCATGACGAGAGCGAGGGTGCGCATCGCGGCGCACTGTAGCGTGCGCACGGGCTCACGGTGGCGAGCCCGGCACCCTCGACGCCGACTACGCGATGCGGACGCGGGCGGCCTTGAGCTTTCCCACCTGCACCAGGTACTCGCCGGGGCCCAGCTCCGCCTTCGGGTCGGAGACCTTCTCTCCGTTCACCCGCACGCCGCCCTGGGCCATCAGCTTGCGCGCCTCGGTGACGCTCGCCGTGAGCTTGGCCTCGGTCGCGACCTTCGCCACGCCCATGGCCGCAGCGCCCGCGAGCGGCACCTCCACCAGCGGCAGGTCCTCGACCACGAGCTTCTTCTCCGCGAAGCGCTTCTCGAAGTCCTCGGCCGCCTTACGGCCCGCCTCGGCGCCCTGGAAGCGGCTCGCGATCTCCTGCGCGAAGGCCACCTTCGCGGCCTTGGGGTGCGCCTTGCCGCTCGCCACGTCGCTCTTGAGCTGCTGCACCTCTGCGAGCGAGCGGCCCGACAGCAGCTCGTAGTAGCGCCACATCAGGTCGTCCGTGATGCTCATCAGCTTGCCGAAGATCTGCTCGGCCGGCTCGTCGACGCCCACGTAGTTGTCGAGGCTCTTGGACATCTTGTTCCCCTCGATCTTCCCGTCGACCGCCTTCGCGTCGAGGCCCTCGAGGATGGGCCCGGTCATGACGATCTGCGGCTCCATCTCGCTCTCCTTCATCAGCGTCCTGCCCACGAGCAGGTTGAAGAGCTGATCCGTTCCGCCCAGCTCCACGTCCGCCTTGAGCGCCACCGAGTCGTAGCCCTGCAGCAGCGGGTAGAGGAACTCGTGGATCGCGATGGTGCGCCCGTCGCGGAAGCGCTTCTTGAAGTCGTCGCGCTCGAGCATGCGCGCCACCGAGTAGCGCGCGGCGAGGCGGATGGTGCCCTCGGTGCCGAGCTTGTCGAGCCACTCGGAGTTGAAGCGCACCTGCGTCACCGCCGGGTCGAGCACCTTGAAGACCTGCTTCTTGTAGGTCTCCGCGTTCGCCGCCACCTCGTCGCGGGTGAGGGGAGGGCGGGTCGCGTTCTTGCCGGTGGGGTCACCGATGAGCCCGGTGAAGTCGCCGATCAGGAACACCACCGTGTGGCCGAACTCCTGGAAGCGCCGCATGCGCGTGAGCAGCAGCGAGTGCCCCAGGTGCAGGTCGGGCCGCGTCGGATCGAAGCCCGCCTTGATGACCAGCGGCTTGCCTGAGTCGTAGGAGCGCTTGAGCTTCTTCTGCAGCTCCTCGGCGACCTGCAGGTCCACCGTGCCGCGGGTCACTTCCTGGAACTGCTCCTCGGGGGTCGCTCTGCGCAGCGCGTCTGAAGCCATGGGCGCGTTTTAGCGCACTGGCCGAGCGCGTCTAGGTGCCCGGCAGGTGCTCGCGCACCCGCTCGATGCTGCGCGCGCGGCCGCTGGCGTCGTCGATGTCGATGACCACGCCCTGCAGGTAGACCAGGTTCTTGGCCACCTCGTACGGGGTGTGGCGCAGCGTGACGAAGCGCTCCACGGAGAGCTCCTTGCGTACGCCGATCACCGAGTCGAGCGGGCCGCACATGCCCACGTCCGTGATGAAGGCGGTGCCGCCCGGGAGGATGCGCTCGTCCGCCGTCTGCACGTGGGTGTGGGTGCCCACCACCGCGCTCACCTTGCCGTCGAGGTGCGCGCCCATCGCATTCTTCTCGCTCGTGGCCTCGCAGTGCATGTCCACGAGGATGCAGTTCGTCTGCTTCTTGAGCTCCTCGACGAGCTGCAGCGCGAGCGGGAAGGGGTTGTCCAGGGGCTTCATGAAGACGCGCCCCTCGAGGTTGATCACCCCGAGCTTGCGGCCTCCCGGCGTCTGGATGACGGTGTGGCCCTTGCCCGGCGCGCCCTTGGGGTAGTTCGCGGGGCGCAGGAGCAGGTCCGGGTTCTCCTGGATCCAGGGCAGGATCTGCTTCTTGGTCCAGAAGTGGTTGCCGCTGGTGAGGAGGTTCACCTCACTCTGCAGCAGGTGCTCCGCCGTCTCGCCGGAGATGCCGGCACCCCCCTCGCTGTTCTCCGCGTTCGCGATGACCAGATCGATGGAGTGCCGGCCGATGAGCTTGGGCAACAGGGTGCGCACCGCCGTCAGACCCGGCTTGCCCACCACATCGCCCATGAAGAGGACTTTCACGCGTCGCCGAACTCCCAGTCGCGGCACAGCCCGCGAAGGGACTCAGACTCGGTCACCACCAGGTCCATGTCCACGTCATCCTGGTTGGTGGGCAGCACGTTGACTACCTGGTCCGAGAAGGCCAGGCCCACGCGCCGGCTGCGGGCGCTCGCGGCGCGCAGGGTGGCGTCGTAGTAGCCGCCCCCGCGCCCCAGGCGCTTGCCGTCGCGCGTGAAGCCGAGCCCCGGCACCACGAAGAGATCGATCTGGTCCACCGGCACCAGCTCGCTCGCGCTGTTGGGCTCGCGCACGCCCAGGCGGCCCGGCTCCAGCTCGCTCTCGGACGTGATCGCCCGGAACGAGAGGATGCGGCCGTGGACGTGCGAGAGCGGGTAGCAGACCACCTTCTCGTCGGCGAGCGCCGCGATCAGGATGTCCCGCGTGGGCACTTCACCCCGGATGGGCGCGTAGAGCGCCACGGTCCGGGCCTTCTGGTAGTACGGTGACGCCAAAAAACGAGACTGAACCTTCAACCCTCGCCCGTCGATGACGTCTGGCGTCATCGCCTTGCGCCGCGCGGTCAGCTCCTCGCGCAACGTCACCTTCCGGGCCGCCCCCTGATCCACCGCCGTCTCGCTCACGCCCTTGCCGCTCCGAAGAAAAAGTCCCCCGCCGTATGGCCGTGTGCCAAGCGTCCATTGAACCCAGTAGAAACCAGGTGGGACCCGAGAATGGCTCCGTAGGCTTCCCTCTCCCCGTGAGGGGGAGGGCTTGCACATGGAACCCGAAACGGACCCCGTAGTGGACGTATCGGTTCGAATTTCTGCTGGGCATCACGCGCCCCGCAGGGGACAGCCTTTTAACAACCCGTTCTACTCTAAACTCCTGAAGTCACAGGCAAAACGTCAAGCTGCCTGCTGAAATGATAAGGACGCCTCTGCCGCCGGTCAAGGCGTCGTGCGTGCGTTTACAGGGGGAGGAGGCACCTCTATGCTGTCGGATAGTTTGCACATCTCGCCGCCGGTGCAGCCCTTTCCGATGCGCCTCCCCTGCCTCCCGTTGCTCGCACTGCTCGTCCTGGGCGCTGCGCCCGTGGGCTCGGCGGCGCCCGTGCCCGGCTCCCCCGCGCCCGAGGGCCTGTACCGGGCGGACCCGCTCGGCCCCCTGCTCCTGAGCCGCGAGGGAGACCGGGTGAGCGGCCACGCCGCGGGCGGAGGCGCCTGCGGTTTCGAGGAGAAACGCCGGGTGCTGGAGGGCCAATTCCAGGGCCAGGTGCTGGTGGGCTCGGTGCTCCTGTGCCAGACGGGCGCGGCGTGCGCGCCGGAGCGCAGCTACCCGCTGCTCGCCTTCTACAACCCTGCGGATCACACGCTCTCGGGCCACGTGCGGCTGGAGCCCGGGTGCCGCTCGGCGGCGCTCGGGGAGGGCGGCGCGCTGGTGCTGGTGGCCGCGGGCCCCGGCGCCCGGCCGGGCAGCGCGAGCGCGGCGGAGCCCGTGCGCGGGACGAGCAACCCCGAGGCTGCGAAGGCCGCCTTCGAGAAGGGCCAGCGCCTGCTCGCCGCGCGCGACTACGTGGGCGCCGCGCAGCAGCTGCAGGTCGGCATCTCCTACGACGAGCGCAACTGGGCGGCCTACCAGCTGCTCGGGGTGGCGGAGTTCTTCCGCGGCCGCGTGCCCGCGGCGCTCGCGGCCTACGAGCACTCCGCGGAGCTCAACCCCCGCGAGCCCACCACCTTCTTCAACCTCGCCTGCGCGCACAGCCGGCTCAAGGATCGCGCGAGCGCCCTGCGCGACCTGGGGCGCGCGGTGGAGCTGGGCTTCGCCCTGCCGGACGAGATGCGCCAGGACGCGGACCTGAACCGCCTGCTGGGCAACGATCCGGAGTTCAAGGCGCTGGTGAAGCGCGCGGACGAGCAGCAGCGCGCCGAGGCGCGGCGAGGGCGCGCGAGGCCGTGACCGCGCCGCCGCCCTCGCGCCAGAGCCTTCGGCTCTTCGGCAACTACGAGCTGCTCTCGGCGCTCGGCCGCGGGGGCATGGCCGAGGTGTTCCGCGCGCGCGTGCTCTCCGGCCCCCGCGAGGGCTGGACCGTGGCGCTCAAGCGCCTGCACCCCGCGCTCACCGGAGACGCGGACACCGTGGTGCGCTTCCTCAGCGAGGCGGACCTCACCCAGGCGCTCGCGCACCCGAACATCGTGCGGGTGCTCGAGGTGGGCGCGCTCGCGGGCCAGTACTTCATCGTGATGGAGCTGGTGGACGGGCGCGACCTCGCCCAGGTGCTGCGCCGCTGCAAGTCGCGCGGCATCCCGCTGCCGGTGGACTTTGGCGTGTACCTGGCGAAGGTGCTGCTGGGGGCGCTCTCCTTCGCGCACGGGGCGCGCGGCTCGGCCGGGCAGCCGCTGGGCATCGTGCACTGCGACGTGTCCCCCTCCAACGTGTTCATCTCGCGGCTCGGCGAGGTGAAGCTGGGGGACTTCGGCGTGGCGCGCGTGCGCGTGGGCGGCGCGCACTCGGGCGCGGAGACGCTGGGCAAGCCCTACTACCTCTCGCCCGAGGCGCTGGAGGGCGAGGTCTCGGCGCCGCTGGATCTGTGGGCCGCCACGGTGGTGCTCTACGAGCTGCTCACGCTCGAGCGCCCCTTCACCGGCCCCACGCCGGAGGCCGTGTTCCAGGCGATCCGCAGCCGCAGCTACCGCCCGCTGCGCGCGCTGCGCCCCGAGCTCCCCGAGGCGCTGGAGGCCGTGGTGGCGCGCGGCTTCGCCGAGCGCGTGGAGGACCGCTTCGCCTCCGCCGCCGAGTACGCCGAGGCGCTCGCGCCCCACTACGACGAGCGCGTGGGCACGCCGCTCGCCATCGCGGCCCTCGTGCGCGGGCTCTTCGGCGCCTCCGACGAGGGCTGAGCGAGCGATGTCCGAGCGCGCAGGGGCGCTCGCCGTGCGGCCTCCCGGACAGCAGCCGCCCGGACGAGCGGTGTCTCTGTGGCCTGCGCCGGGCACTGCGCGCGGCCACCTGCCGTGCCGAGCTTTCTCCGTGCGCGCCGCGAGAGGGCGCGAGGACTCGAGAGACACGGAGGAGCACACCATGGGCGACAACACCAAGGTCCCGGACGGCGAGCACGGGCTGCGCCAGGATCAGGACGAGAGCGGCGAGCAGCGCCAGGGCCGGCAGGCCCAGGACGAGGAGGGCGCGCACCGCAAGGAGACGTTCACGAAGGAGCCGCTCGAGGGCGAGCCGGGCTACGGCGAGCCGCCTCCCGAGGTGCGCAAGGACAAGCTGCCCGATCAGGGCTGGTAGCCGCTCAGGCCGCGCGCGCCGCGGGCACGTGGGCCACGAGCGCGGCCACCACCCGCGCGACCTCGGCCTCGCTCGCCTCGGGGCCGAGGGAGAAGCGCAGGCTCGCGCGGGCCTCGGCCTCGCTCAGCCCCTGCGCGCGCAGCACGTGCGACGCGGAGAGGGAGCCCGAGGCGCAGGCGGCTCCCGCGGACGCGCTGATGCCCTCCAGGTCGAGCGCGATGAGCAGCGCCTCACCGTCCGCCCCCTCGAAGTGCAGGTTGCTCGTGTTGGCCACGCGGGGCGCGCCGCCCCCGTTGACGCGTACCCCCGGCAGGCGCGCGAGGAGCTCGGCCTCGAAGGCGTCGCGCAGGGCGCCCACGCGCGCGGCGTGCGCGGGCTGAGCCGCCTGGGCGAGCTCCAGCGCGAGCGCGAGCGCCTCGAGGAGGGCCAGCGCCTGGGTGCCGCCGCGCCGTCCGCCCTCCTGGTGTCCCGGGGTGAGCGGCTGCAGCGCGAGGCCGCCGCGCACGACGAGCGCGCCGGCCCCCGCGGGCCCGCCGAACTTGTGCGCCGAGAGCGAGAGCAGGTCCGCGTCCACCTCGCGAAAGCTCAAGGGCAGCTTGCCTGCGGCCTGCACGGCGTCCGTGTGGAAGGGGATGCCGCGCGCGCGGCAGGCCTGGGCGAGCGCACGCACCGGCTGCACCACGCCCGTCTCGTTGTTCGCCCACATCAGCGAGCACAGGGCCGCGGCATCCGGGCCCTCGCCGAGCGCCGCCACGAGCTGCGCGAGAGGCACCTGGCCGTCAGGCCCCGGCGCCACCTTCAACAGCTCGGCGCCGTGGGGCTCGAGCTGCGCGAGCGCCGCGAGCAGCGCGGGGTGCTCGATGCTCGAGGTGACGATGCGCCGGCGCGCGGGCTCCTTCCGCGTGCGCTCGAGGAAGGCTCCCTTGAGCGCGAGCGCGGCGGCCTCGGAGCCCGAGGCGGTGAAGCACACCTCCTTCGGCTCGCAGCCCAGCACGCGGGCCACCCGGGCGCGCGCCGCATCGAGCCTCGCGCGGGCGGCGCGCCCCTCGCGGTGCGTGCTCGAGGGGTTCGCGGCGGGGGCGCCCGCAGAGAGCGCCTGCGCGAGCTGCGCGGCCACCTCGGGGCGCAGGGGGGTGGACGCGTTGTGATCCCAGTAGATCACGTGTCCTGCGCGGACAGCAGGGCCACCGGGCGCTCCTCGGAGACGCCGAAGGCCTCGAGGAACTGCGCCACGAGCTCGCGCTTGAAGGCCTTGCGCTTCGCGGCGTTGCCCGAGAGCGGCAGGCGCGCACCCGCCATGCTCCCGTGGCCGCCCGAGGAGCCGCCCTTGTTGTCGCAGATCTCGCGGATGAGGCGGCCCGCGTTCATGCGGCGGTCCTTCACGCGCAGGGAGACGAAGAGCTGGTTGCGGAAGGTCCCGTACGCGAGGCTCCACTTCATCCCCTCGAGGAACATCATCCGCTCGGCGACCTCGGCGACCATGTCCGGCGAGTAGACCTCCTCGAGGTTCGTCACGATCGCGGTGCCGTGCACCTTCGCCCGCTCGAAGGCCGTGTGGTAGAGCTGGAAGTAGCGCGCGGGGAGCACCGGGTGCTCGATCTGCCCCAGCAGCTGCTTGTCGCAGCGCGGGAACAGCCACAGGTAGCTGTCCACGTCCGTCTGGGTCGTCTCGCGGCCCAGGTCCCGGGTGTCCGCCTTGATGCCGTAGAAGAGCGCGGTGGCCACCTCCACCGAGGGCTCCTGCCGCGCCGCGCGCAGGTACTCCACCAGCATGGTCGAGGTGGCGCCGAAGTCGCCGCCCACGTCCGCGAAGGGGCAGAGCAGGCTCTCGTCGCGCAAGGGGTGGTGGTCCACGACGATGTCCGTGCGGATTCGCGAGGGCAGCGAGTGGTTGCCCACGGGCGGCTGCGTGTCCACGAGGCCGAAGAGATCGTAGTCGTCGAAGTTCAGCTGGCTGATGTGCGTGACGGGCAGGCGCAGCACCTTCACGAAGGCGATGTTCTCCGCGCGCCCGATGATGCCCCCGTAGCCGACCTCCGCCTCCACGCCCGCGCAGCTCTCCAGCACGTGGCCCAGCGCCACCGCGGCCGCGATGGAGTCCGGGTCCGGGTTGTCGTGGGTGACGATGAGCGCGCGCTTGTGACCCTTGGCCACCCGCAGCAGGCGCTCGAGCTTGTCGCGCGCCGGCAGGTGCGCGAGCCTCGGCGGGGGCTCCGATCCGTCCTCCGGGAGCGGCGCGGGGACGGGGGCCGGAGGCTTACGGCCGGGGGCTGTGGGGGAGACAGGCATGGCGGGCGAGGGACGCTTTTACGTCTGGACCAGCGAGTGGAGAAGCTGAAGAGCGTCTGAATAACGCTCCGGAACCGGCGTTTCCAGGACCCCGACGGTGTCCCGGAAGCGGGGATCGTTGACGAGGCAGCGAAAGGCCGTCAGCCCGAGTGCTCCCCGGCCGATCTCCTCGTGGCGGTCCACGCGGCAGCCGAGGCCCTTCTTGCAGTCGTTCAGGTGGAAGCAGGCGACGCGCTCGAGCCCCACCAGCCGGTCGCACGCGTCCATCACCTGCGCATAGCCGCGCTCGGTGGCCAGATCGTAGCCGGCCGCGTAGAGGTGGCAGGTGTCCAGGCACAGAGAGACGCGGGACTCGGCCTTCACCTGATTCAAGATCTCCGCGAGGTGCTCGAAGCGCCAGCCCAGGCAATTCCCCTGGCCGGCCGTCACCTCGAGGCAGAGGCGGGCGCGAAAGCCGGGCGTGCGGGCGTGGACCTCGTCGATCCCCTCGGCGATGAGCCTCAGCCCGCGCTTCTCGTCCGGGTGGCCGCCCGGGTGCAGCACGAGCAGGCTCACCCCCAGGCGCTCGCAGCGGGTGAGCTCCTCGGTGACGCACGCGAGGGAGCGCTCGCGGTGGCCGGCGTCCTCGGTGGCGAGGTTCACCAGGTAGCTGCCGTGGGCGACGGAGGGGAGCCCCGTGCGCGCGGCCTCGCGCCGGAAGGCCGCGGCCTCCGCGTCCGCGAGGGGCGGGGCGCTCCAGCCGCGCGCGTTCTTGGTGAAGATCTGCAGGCTCTTCGCGCCGTGGGCCTCGGCGCGGGCAAAGGCCTGGCTCACGCCGCCGGCGATGGACTCGTGGGCTCCGAGGATCACGGCGGCGGGGTGGGGGACTAGTTGATCGCCTTGTAGCGGCGGTTGAGGTCGCGGAAGTACTTGAGCCCGTTGTCGAGCGAGTTCTCGATCGCGTCCATCAGCAGCGTGCGGAAGGCGCCCACGGGCGCGCGGAAGCTCTCGTAGTACTTCTGCCGGTCGATGGAGTGGATGACCGCCGGCATGTACCCGTGGCGCAGCAGGATGAGGTTCGAGCACATGCGCGCGACCTTCCCGCTGTGCTCGGTGAAGGGGAAGATCTGCAGGAACTGGTGCTGCACCGTGGCCGCCTGCTTCAGCGGGTGGAACTCGCGGAACTCCGCGCTCGCGGTGTAGTCCACCAGCTTCTCGAGCAGGGCGGGGATCTTCGCCGGCTGCGCGATGTCGTGGAAGTAGGTGCGGTGCAGGGGCATGTCCTTGCGGTAGCCGCCCTTCTCGCGCTCCTTCGCCAGCTCCTTCTCGGTGCGCTCGCGCCGCTCCGCCGCCGCACGCGCCGCCTGTGCCTCGGGCGTGTTGCCCGCGAACAGGTCGTGCATGCGCTTGATCGTGGTCAGCGTGATCTGCGCCTGCTTCTTGCCGCCCGTGGCCTCCTCGCGGATGTAGTCGCAGACGGCCTTGTGGTTGCGGATCTCCAGCACCACCGGGACCATGGACGCTTCCGCCGCGCCGCGCTGCGGGTGCAGCGCCACCTGCAGCTCCTGCGGCGTGTAGACGACGCCCTCCAGCGCCGCGTCGTGGTAGATCCACGACATCTCGAAGCGCTCGAGGAACTCCTTCGACTTCGACTTGTAGATGTCGAGGTACTCGCGAAGGGAGTCGTTCTTCTCGTCGATCTCTTGGTAGCGTTCCTTCACGGACGTACGGCTCCTTCGCGCGCGGGCCCCGGGGAAATGCCCCTTCCCCGGACCGCGGGTGGAAACGACGCCGTGATTGTAGAAATTCCGCGCGCTTAGGACAATTAAAACGCCCGGCGCCCTCTACGGGCCGTGCGCCCGCCCTCCGGCTAGACGTAGGTCAGCCACTCGGCGTACCGGGGTTCCTGCCCGCGCACCGCCCGGAAGTACGTCTCCTGGACGAGCTGCGTGATGGGCCCCGGCTTGCCCGTGCCCACCTGCCGGTTGTCGATCTCGCGCACCGGGGTGATCTCCGCGGCCGTGCCGGTGAAGAAGATCTCGTTCGTCACGTAGAGCGCGTCGCGGGTGAAGGTCACCTCCTGCACGGTGTGGCCCGCGTCCTGGAGGATGCGGATGACCGAGTCGCGGGTGATGCCGTCCAGGATGGGGCAGGAGAGGGGCGGGGTCTTGATCACGCCCTTCTTGTTCACCTGGAAGATGTTCTCGCCCGAGGCCTCGGCCACGAAGCCGTTCGCGTCCAGGAGGATGGCCTCGTCGTAGCCGGCGAGCACCGCCTCGCGCTTGGCCATGATGGAGTTCACGTACTGGCCGGTGATCTTCCCGCGCACCATGTTCACGTTCACGTGCAGGCGGGTGAAGGAGCTGATCTTCGCGCGGATGCCCTCGCGGATGCCCTTGTCGCCCAGGTACGCGCCCCAGTCCCACGCCGTCACCGCCACGCGGGTGGGGTTCACCGCGCCCAGGCCCATGGCCCCGTCCCCCATGAAGGCGATGGGGCGCAGGTAGGCGCCGTTGGCGAAGAGGTCCTTCTGCTTGCGCAGCAGCTCGAGGCAGGCCTCCTCCAGCTGCGCCTCGGTGAAGGGCATCTTCAGCATGCAGATGTGCGCCGAGTCGAAGAGCCGGCGGATGTGCTCCTTCAGCCGGAAGATCGCGAGCCGCCCGTCCTGCGTCCGGTAGGCGCGGATCCCCTCGAACACGCCCAGGCCGTAGTGGAGCGCGTGCGTCATCACGTGCACGTGCCCCTCGTCCCACTTCATCAGCTTGCCATCGAGCCAGATCTGGTCGGCGCGCACGCCCTGCGAGGAGGTCGAGGAGGACATGAGGGTGGGTCCTTGGGAAAGGTTTGAACGCAAAGTACCCGGCGCGCCGGGTAAGTCAACGCCAGATGCGCACCCTGCCGGCGAAGGGCAACGCGTCGCAAGGGTCGCGCCCCGGCCGGTGTCAGCCCTGCGCGATCTGAGACAGACTGCCGCGCGCCTTCTCGATGTCGCCCTCGTGCTTGAGCACCACGTTGAGCGTGGCGGCGACGAGGTCCGCGCTCAGCACGTCCGCGTTGAGCAGCGCGAGGCTCTGCGCCCAGTCCAGGGTCTCGCTGATGGAGGGGGCCTTCTTCAGCTCCAGTGCGCGGATGGCCGCCACCGCCTCCACCACCTGCTCGGCGAGCGCCTGCGCCACGTGGGGCAGGCGCGAGCGCACGATGCGCAGCTCGCGCTCGCGGTCCGGGAAGTCGATGTGCAGGTGCAGGCAGCGGCGCTTGAGGGCGTCCGAGAGCTCGCGCGCGTTGTTCGAGGTGAGCAGCACCCGCGGCACGTGGCGCGCCTTGAAGGTCCCCAGCTCCGGCAGGGTGACGGCGTTGTCCGAGAGCACCTCGAGGAGGAAGGCCTCGAACTCGGGGTCCGCCTTGTCGATCTCGTCCACCAGCAGGAGCGCGGGGCGCTCGGAGAGCAGGGCGCGCAGGATGGGGCGGGGCAGCAGGAAGCGCTCGGAGAAGAACACCGCGTCGCTGCCGGCGAGCCGGTCCGCCGCCTCCGAGAGCGAGCCGGTGCCCTGCACCATCTCGCCGATCTTGTCCTTGAGCAGCTGGGTGTACAGCAGCTGCTTCGCGTACTCCCACTCGTAGAGCGCCTTGGCCTCGTCGAGGCCCTCGTAGCACTGCAGCCGGATGAGCTCGCGGCCCAGCCCCTGCGCCAGCGCCTTCGCGAGCTCCGTCTTGCCCACCCCGGCCGGCCCCTCCACCAGGATGGGCTTGTCCATCCGGTCCGCGAGGAAGGCGGCGGTGGCGATCTCCGGTGAGGGCAGGTAGCCGACCTGCTCGAGCCGCTGGGCGGCCTCCTCCACGCTGCGAAGGGTGATGATGTCGGGGCTGGTAGGGCTCACGGCGGGGGACCTTACCTGGAAAGGTTTCCGGGCCACTGTGGCAAAAATGCCAGGGTTTTCTCCCTCCGACGCGACAGGCCGCCCGCAGCGCGCGACCGGCGGCCGGCCAAGTGCCCGGAAGCACGGTGGGAAATTTTTTTCGCAACGTGGGCACGCAGGGTGCATCTACCCCGCCGAGAATTGGACGCCGGGGGCGCGTGGTCATGTTGCTGTGGATGCGGATGCTGCTGTCGATGGTCGTGGTGCTGGTGCCGGGCGGCTTCCCGCTCCTGCTCGTCTACGTGACGGGCCGGGTGGTGTACGCGCGCTGGCAGAAGGCCCACGCCCGCGCCAATGGCTCGAGCGTCACCCTGCACGACCTCTTCGGCGACCTGCACCTCAAGGACCTGGTGCGCGAGGCCCGGGCCGCGCTGTAGCCAGCGGGCCCGAGGCCGGCGCGCGGCGCCAGGCCTACTTGTCCAGCTCGTCGACCAGCGCCGTCCAGTCCGCCTCCTCCGGCGGGGGCACGGGGGCGCTCGCCGCGGGGGCGGCCGCGGGACGCGCCGGGGCCGCAGGGCGCGCAGGGGCGGCCGCCGCAGGCGCCGGGCGCGCCGCAGGGGCAGGGCGGGGGGCGGCCACGGCCGTGACGGCCGCATCCGCGAGCGCCACGCCGGCCACCGGGCGGGCCGCGGGGGCGGCCGCGCCGGCCGCCGGGGCCTTCGCCTTGTAGCGGGCAAGCTCCAGCTCCACCACCTTGAGGGCCTTGCTCTTCTCCTGCACGGACTGCTGCAGGCGGGCCACCTCCTGGGCCTTGATCGCCTCGCGCCGCTCGAGCTCCGCCTTCTGCTTCGCGAGCAGGTCCTCGATCTCCTTGTGCTGCCGGGCCTCGAGGTCCTTGCGCTCGCGCTGGGCCGCCGCGAGCTTCACCTGCGCCTCGTTCGCGCGGGTCTCGGTGCTCGCGAGCTTCGCCGCGGACTCCTTCTCCACGCGCACCTTGGCGCCGTGCGCGTTCTCGACCGCGAGCTCCAGCTCCTGGATCTTCTTCGCGCGCACACCCAGCTGGCCCTGCGCGTCGCGCAGCTTCGCGTCCGCGTCCGCGGCGCGCGCCTGGGCCTCCTGCGTCACCTGGACGATGCGGGCCTCGGCGCGGGCGAGCTTCGCCGCGAGCTCGTCCGCCTGGCGCTTCGCCTCCGCGCGCTCGGCGGCCTGCGCCTGCTGGGCCTCCTGCAGCCGCGCCTGCGACTGCTGGAGCTGGGCGCCCAGCCCGTCGCGCTCGTTGAGCAGCTTCGCCTGGGCGACGCCCGCCACCCGCAGCTGCTCGTCGCGCTCGGCGAGCTCCTTGCGCACGCCGTCGCGCTCGCCGGCCAGCGCCGCGAGCTGGGCGTTGAGCTGCTCCGTCTGGCGCCGGCCCTCCTCGGCCTGCGCGCGCAGGCGCGCCTCCGCCTGCTTGAGCTGCTCGGCGCGCGCCGCGAGCTCGCGCGCGTGCGCCTCGCCCAGCCGCTGCTTCTCCTGCGAGAGCACGGTGAGCCGGCTGCGCGCGTCCTCCAGCTCCTGGCCGGCCTTGGCCAGGTCGTTGTGCAGCAGCTCCTCGCGCCGCTGGGAGTCCGCGGTCAGCGCCTGCAGCCGCTCCTCGAGCCCCGCGCGCGCATCCTCGGTCGCCGCGAGCTGGCTGCCCAGCTGGGTGACCTCGGCGACGCGCGCGCCCAGCTCCTGGTTCGTCGCGAAGAGCTGCTCGGCCAGGTCGTTGCCCTGGTCCTGCGCCTGGGTGAGCTGCTCCTGCAGCGCCTGCTGCTGCGCGGCGCTGTCCTCGACCAGCTGCTGGTGCGCGCTGCGCTCCGCCTCGTACTGGCCCTGCAGCTCCGCGAGCTCGGTGCGCACCTGCGCGAGCTGCGCGTTGAGCTCCGCGTCCAGCGCGGCCCGCGCCTCCTCGCTCGCGCGCAGCGCCTCGGCGCCGCGCTCCAGCTCCTCGCGCGCCCCGTGCAGCTCCGCCTCGAGGTCCGTGCGCTCCTGCACCGTGCGCGCGAGCGTGCCCTGCGTCTCGGCGAGCTCCGCCGTGAGCGCCTCGCGCTGGGCCTGCGTCCCGGACAGCTGCTCGCGGGTCTGCTCGAGCTGGGTCTGCGTCTCGAAGAGGCTCTCCTGGGTCTGGGCCAGGGTCTGCGCCGTGGCCTCCAGCTCGCCGCGGGTGCTGGAGAGGGCCTCCTGCGTCTCGGAGAGGGTCGCCTCGGTGGAGGCGAGCGTCTGCCCCGTGGCCTCGAGGTTGCCGCGCGTGTCCGCGAGCTGCGCCTCGGTCTCGGCGAGCCGGGCCTCGAGCGCCTCGAGGCTCGCCTCGCGCGCGGACACCGTCTCCTCGAGCGACATCACCCGGGCCTGCAGCTCCTCGCCCGCGCGCTGGCTCGCCTCGAGCTGGCCGCTGAGGTCCTGCTCCAGCGCGTCCTTCGCCTCGGTGAGCGCCTCGAGCTCGCCGCGCAGCTCCGCCTCGAGCGTGTCCTTCGCCGTGGAGAGCGCCTGCAGCTCGCCGCGCAGCGCCTCCTCGAGCGCGTCCTTCGCGTCCGAGAGGGCCTGCAGCTGCCCGCGCAGCTCGAGCTCCAGTGCGTCCTTGGCGGTGGAGAGCACCTGCAGCTCGCCGCGCAGGGTGTGCTCGAGCGTGTCCTTCGCCTCGGAGAGCGCGCGCAGCTCGCCGGTGAGCTCCTCCTCGCGGTCGGCGAGGTGGGCGCGGCCGGACTCCACCTCGCCCTCCAGCTCACCGATGCGCTCGAGGTGCTGCTGGATGGCGGCGTTGAGCTCCGCCTCCGCGCGCTCGCCGCGGGCGATGGTCTCCGAGAGCTCCGCCTCGAGCCCCGCGACCTTCGCGTCCCGCTCGGCGAGGCGGCCGGTCAGCTCCTCCTCCAGCGCGTCCTTCTCGGCGCGCACCTGGTCGCGCTCGCCGGTGGCCGTGGCCAGCGCCTGCTCCAGCTCGGCGACCTGCGCGTCCGTGCGCTCCTGGAAGGCGGCCCGCTCGGCGCGTGCCTCGCGCAGCGCCTCCTCGGTCTGGCGCCCGTGCTCCTCGGCCCCCTGGGCGCGCTGCTCGAGCGCGTGCACGGTGCGCTCGCGCTCGGCGCGCGCCGCCTCCAGGGTGTCCTGCAGGGCCTGCTGCTCGCCGGCCAGCTCCGCGTAGCGCGCGTCGCGCTCGGCCAGCGTCTGCGCGAGCGTCTGCTCCAGGTTCTGGCCGCGCTCGGTCAGCTGGGCGACCTCGCCCTCGCGCCCGCGCAGCGCGTCCTGCAGCGACTGCTCCTTGACCTCGAACTCCAGCGTGAGCACCGAGGTGTGCTTCTCGGCCGCCTCGAGCTGGCGGCGCAGCTCCTCGAGCTCCCCGGCGCGGCGCGCGAGCTCGTCCTCGCGGTTGCTCGCCTCGCGGCGCAGGACGTTGATGTCCTTCTCCTTGGCCGCCACCACCTCGATGAGGTCCTTCTCGGTGGCGAACTTCTGGAGGATGAGATCGTCGACCGTGGCACCGTGCTCGCGCTCCTTCAGGAGCATGGTGTTCTGCGCCTCGTTGAAGCGGCGCAGCAGGTCGTCCACCTGCATCTTCAGGCCCTGCAGCTCCACGTCCTTCTCGTGGAGGCGGTCCTCGACCGAGAGCAGCTCCCGCTCGCGCACGCTCCAGATCTCGGAGAGCCGGGCCAGCTGGGCCTCGCGCGTCTTGAGCTCGTCGCGCAGGATCTGGATCTTGCCCTCGGGCGTGCCCATCTGCTCGCGGCGCGGGGGCGTGCGGCGCACCTGGCGGCTCTCGGCGAGCAGCTCCGCCTTGCGGTCCGCGATCGACTGGAAGGCCCGGTCGAGGAAGGCGCGGTCCTCGTCGTTGATCGCGCTGCGGCGCTCGCGGCGCGGCAGGCGCGGGGGGCCGCCGGCTGCCTGCGTGCGGATGGGGGGCGGCTGCGGGGCGGCCTCGCGCGGTGCCTCGCCCGCGAGCGCCGAGTCCATCGAGGCATCCATCGAGGCCTCGAGCGCGTCGCGCTCGGGGGAGGCGGGCGCAGGCGGGGCCACGATGCCCGCGCTCATCTGCGCGAGCTCGCCCATCTCGAAGGGGATGAGGAGGTAGCCGTCCGCCGCGGCCGGCGTCTGGCGGTGCTGGTTCAGCCCCTCCACGCCCGTGGCCGAGGAGAGCAGCAGCACGCGCAGGTTCTGGCCGAACTTGCCCTTCTTGATCTGGCCGCAGAGCGTGAAGCCGGACTGGTCCGGCAGCTCGGCGCGCACCACCACCAGGTCCGGCCGCCGCTTCTCCAGCTCGCGCTGCGCATCGGCCGCCGTGGGAGCCATGGCCGTCTGGTAGCCCGCGCTCCGCAGCACGCTCGCCATGCTCAGGGCGAACTCGTTCTGGCTTTCGACGATGAGGACGCGACGCTCCATGGCGCTCTTGGGACCCACTGAGAGAGAGGAGTGAAACCGCCGCAGCCTACCGGGCGTGCGCGATGGATGGAAAGCATCGTGCGCGCGCTCGGTTGCCTGCCATCACTGTGCGCCGGAAGACCTTTCGGTCAGCGCTCAGCGCGGCTTGGTCCGTGGCAGGGAGGGCGCCGGTGTGCGCGGCGCTGCGCGCGCGGGATCCGTCTCCTCCTCGCGGCCCGGGAAGTTCGTGGGCGGGGTGTGGCGCGTGAAGCGCGCACCCTCTGGCGGGCAGTAGCCGTGCGCGGCCTGCGCGAACCAGGGGGAGAGGGTGGGCTCGTCGAGCGCGTCCGCCTCGAGGATCTCCTCGGCCTCCTCGACGTCCTCCGTCAGCTCTTCGGCCGGCTCCAACCCATGGGTGGACCCCTTCGCGGGCGCCGAGACGGCCGCTCTGGAAATCTCTGCTCTCTGCGGCGCGGGCGTCGCTGGAGGGCGCGCGGCGGGGGGCGCAGGGATCGCGGGAATCCCCACGCGCGAGGGCACGCGCGGCGGCAGCGGAGGCGGGGCGGCGATGCGCGGAGCCACGGGGCGCGCGGGATCCGTCGGCTGCTCGGCGGCGCTGAGGGCCCGCACCGTCGACGCGGGATCCGTCTCGCGCTCGTGCATGGGCGGGTGTGGCGCGGAGGCGCGCAGCCCGGGGGGGCGCGGGCGCGCGGCGGCGGGCGAGAGCAGCCCGTCGTAGAGCGCGAGCAGCTCGGCGCCCACGCGCGCGCTGTCCAGCGTCCGGGCCGCGAACGCACGCGCTTCGGCGCCGAGCCGCCGGCGCAGCGATGGGGAGCGGGCGAGGGTGACGAGGTGGGCCGCGAGCGCGCGCGCATCGCCGGGTGGGTGCAGCAGCGCGGCGCCCTCCGGAAGCTGTGCGCGCGTGAGCGGCAGGTCCGAGGCGATCACCGGCTTGCCCGCCGCGAGGTAGTCGCTCAGCTTCGCGAGCGCACCGCCCTGCACCCGGTTGCGCTCCACGTCCTCGAGCGGCGCGACGCCCACGTCGGCGCGAGCGAGCACCGCGGGCAGCTGCTCCGGCGAGACGGGGCCCACCCACTCGACACGCTCCTGCAGCCCGAGCTCGGCCGTCAGCACCTCGAGTGAGGGGGCGTAGACCGGATGCCGCGGTCCCACGAGCCGCAGGTGCACGGGCGCCTGGGTCGAGGCGAGCGCCACGGCGTTGAGCAGGCAGGTGAGCCCCTGCCAGGCGACCTGGCTGCCCAGGTACAGGATCTCCAGCGGCGCGGAGAGGGGCGCCTCCACGGAAGTGGCAGGGGAGGGGAGGACCGGCACCGGCGCCCGCAGCACCCGCACCGCCGTCTCGTCGACTCCCAGGCCGAGGACGTAGCGGCGCGTGAGCTCGGAGCCCACGATGACCCGGTCCACGCGGCGCAGGCAGTGCAGCTCCTGGTCGCGCAGTCCCGAGACGAGCCGGGCATCGACCTCGACGCCGGGGTGCCGGGCGGGGAGCTCCAGCGAGGGAAAGCCCTGGGCCTCGTAGACGAGGCGGGCGCCGTGCTCGCCCCGGAGCTCGCACAGCGCGTGGCCGGCCGCGGGCTCGAAGAAGTGGGCGATTGCGTACTCCTCGCTCTCCAGCTGACGGCGCACCGCGCGCTCGTAGGTCTGCAGCCGCGAGGTGAGGTCTCCCGTGCCCACCGGGACGCGCAGCACGCGAGCGCCGTGCAGCTTCTCGATGTGCGCGTGATCGGGCGTCTTCGCGCACAGCACCACGACGCTGTAGCGCTCCTGCAGCGCGCGCAGGTACTCGCCCACCCGGCGGGAGGCCCCCGTCGGTCCCGGGACGACCTCGTAGCTGCAGAGCAGCACTCTGGGCAGATCGCTCACGCGTGCCGAGGATACCCGGGCGCTGCACCGGGTGTCATCGCCGGGCGTCATCGCCGGGGAATCGGTGCCTCGGCCGGCGCACTGCGAGGGCCCGGTCGAGCGACGAACAGAAGGGGATTCACGCGTTGACCGCCCGCAAGCGCGGGCTTAAACGCGAGCCACGTCTATGCAAGATCTCAAGAGCGTCACCGTGGCCTACTTGCGGGAGCTGGCCCGCAAGCACCTGGGCCCCGGACACAGCAAGCTCAAGACGAAGGCGGAGCTCGTCGCGGCGCTCGTGACCGCCGTCCCCGCGGTGGCGAAGGTGGCGGGCCTCGTCGCCGGCGGGCGCTCGGCCGCAAAGACTGCGGCCAAGGTGGCCGCGAAGACGGCGACGACGAAGCCCGCGCAGAAGGCGGCGAAGACGGCTGCGCCGAAGCCCGCGCCGAAGACGGCAACGACGAAGTCCGCGCAGAAGACGGACGCGAAGCCGGCAGCGCCGAGGGCGGCCGCCAAGACGGCCACGCCTGCGCCTGCCGCGAAGGAGGTCGTGAAGGGGCCTCCTGCTGCGCCGGCCGAGGCCGCGGCCCGGAAGACGGCCGCATCCGGGCGCGCAGCCGAGGACGCCCCCGAGAAGCCCGCGGCGAAGAAGGCACCGGCCCGGAAGGCCGTGGCTGCGGAGGCCCCGGCGCCGCGCCCCGCGCCTGAAGCTGTGCCCATGGACGCACCCGCGGTCGAGGTCCCCGCAGCGGAGTCGCAGGCGGCCCGGACCGCGCCTGGCCCGAAGGCAGCGGCGCGCACGCCTGCGGCAGCCGAGGACACTGCCGCCAGCAAGCCCGCGCAGAAGAAGGCGCCTGCTCGCAAGACGGCCGCGAAGCGGGCGGCCCCCGCGGCCGCACCGTCGGCCACCGAGGAGGCCGCAGCGGCTGGCGCGCCACCGGAGCCCTTCCGGGACGGCCCGGTACCAGCCCCGGCCACCACGGCGCGCGCCGAGGTCGTGAGCTTCCCGGCGCGCCCCCGTTCGCGACCTGAACCTGCGGCGCAGCAAGCGTCATCGGTTGGACCTCCGGCAGCCGAGGGGCCTGTCGCCACGAGCATTCCGGAGGAGGCGACCCCACCATCGGCCGAGTCCGCCGCGCCCGCATCGCCGGCGCCCATCCGCCCACCCTCTGCCCACGAGCCCGCCCTGCACGGCGAAACCGAGGAACTGTCTGCAATGGAGCAGCACGAGGCCGAACCCCTCGTCGAGGGCTTCTTCGTCGCGCGCGTCGCCGGGGAAGAGGAGGCGCGCCGCCACCACCTCACCCACCCGCCTGCTCACGAGGTGTCCGCGCCGCACCCCTCCAGCCAGGGCATGGGCGAGCTGCCCTCCGAGTATGCGGACGACGCCGCCATCGCCCTCCCGCGTGATCCGCGTACCCTCTTCGTCTTCTGGGACATCTCCCAGGCCGCCCGGGAGCGCGCCCTGAACGGGGTGAGCGAGCCGCGCGCCGTGCTGCGCGTCTTCGAGGGCGAGCGCATGGTGCGCGAGCAGGACTTCGCGCTCGAGTCGCGCAGCTTCTACCTGCACGGCCTCACGCCCGGCCGCGCCTACCGGGTGGAGCTGCACTTCGTCGGGCGCGACGGGCGCTCGCGGCGCATCGGCCACTCCACCAACCGCGTGCAGCTGCCGCCCGAGGGCCCCTCCGCGGATCACTCCGTGCGCTTCATGCGCGTGCCCGCGGCGGGCGTGCCGCGGCTCGGCGCGCTCGAGCCGCAGCCGGCCGCGCTCCCGCCGGCCGCCACCGTGCGCGAGTACATCACCTGGCGCCGCGTGCCCCTGCCGGGCAGCGGCGGCTTCGAGGACCTGGTCGAGGTGCGCCGCGAGAGCGAGCTGCCTCCTCCGGGGCCCGCCGCCGAGCAGCCTTCCTCCCCCACGTATCTGGAGGCCCCGCCGCGCAGCGAGGGCAGCTCCGATCAGACGTCCTGGTCTCCCTCGCCCTCCGGGCGGGGACGCTAGAGGAGCGCGCCATGAGCCAGGGATCGCTCGCGATCGTTCTGCACGCCCACCTGCCCTTCGTCCGCCATCCGGAGCACGAGGACTTCCTCGAGGAGGACTGGCTCTTCGAGGCCATCTCGGAGACCTACCTGCCGCTGCTGCGCGTCTTCGACCAGCTCGTCGAGGACCGGGTGCCGTTCCGCCTCACGCTGACGCTCACCCCCACGCTCGTCACCATGTTGCGCGACGAGCTGCTCGTGGCGCGCTACGCGCGGCGGCTCGATCAGCTGTGCGAGCTGGGCGCGCGCGAGGTGCACCGCACCCGCGACGACGCCACCTTCGGGCCGGTGGCGCGCTTCTACCGAGACCACTTCGAGGCGCTGCGCCAGGCCTTCAACGGGCGCTACGGGCGCGACCTGGTGGGGGCCTTCCGCCGGCTGCAGGATGCAGGGTTCCTCGAGATCATCACCTGCTGCGCCACCCACGGCTTCCTGCCGCTGATGCAGCCGGTGCCCGAGGCGGTGCGCGCGCAGATCACCGTCGCCGCGAACCACTACCGCCAGAACTTCGGGCGCGACCCGCGCGGCATCTGGCTCGCCGAGTGCGGCTACTACCCGGGCGTGGAGCGCTTCCTCGCCGCCGAGCGCATCCGCTTCTTCTTCACGGACACCCACGGGGTCACGGACGCGACCCCGCGCCCGCTCTTCGGCCCCTACGCCCCCATCTACACCGAGGCCGGCGTGGCCGCGTACGCGCGCGACCCGGAGAGCAGCCAGCAGGTGTGGAGCTCGGAGACGGGCTACCCGGGCGACCCCGTGTACCGCGAGTTCTACCGGGACATCGGCTGGGACCTCGACCTGGACTACGTGCGCCCCTTCATCCAGCCCACCGGGGACCGCAAGAACACCGGCTTCAAGTACTTCCGCATCACCGGCAAGACGGCGGAGAAGGCCCCCTACGATCCCGAGGCCGCGCGCGAGCGGGCCCGGGTGCACGCGGGCAACTTCCTCTTCAACCGCCAGAAGCAGGTGGAGCACCTCGCCTCGCGCATGGGCGCGCGCCGCCCCGTGGTGGTGGCCCCCTACGACGCCGAGCTCTACGGGCACTGGTGGTTCGAGGGGCCGCACTTCATCGACGCCCTCATCCGCCAGGCGGCCCAGCTGAAGGACTCGCTGCAGCTGGTCACCCCGACGGACGACCTCGAGCAGTTCCCGGAGAACCAGGTGGCCACGCCACCCATGTCCTCCTGGGGCGAGCGCGGGTACGCGAACATGTGGCTGGACCCGGCGAACGACTGGCTCTACCGCCACCTGCTGCAGTGCGCGAAGCGCATGGTGGAGCTCGCCCGCGACTTCCCCGAGGCCAACACCCTGCAGCGGCGCGCGCTGAACCAGGCCGCGCGCGAGCTGCTGCTCGCGCAGGCGAGCGACTGGGCCTTCATCCTCAAGACCGGCACCATGGTGGACTACGCGCTGCGCCGCACGAAGGAGCACGTGCTGCGCTTCCAGAAACTGCACGAGCAGCTGCGCGCGGGGCCGGGCGGCATCGACGAGGGCTCGCTCGCGCAGCTGGAGAGCCGCGACAACGTGTTCCCGGAGATCGACTACCGGGTGTACCGCCCGGGCTAGGCGGACGGTCTCGCAGGCCCTCCACGCACGGCAGGGAACACGCCGACCGCTCCGGTGTTTGCCTCCCCGCCGCAGGGCGCTTTGCCTTGCGGGGCCGACAATCCGCTTTAGGTTCGGAATACCATGACCCGTCCCAGCCGCCCCGTCCGCCGCCTCCTCACTGCCGCGCTGCTCCTGGCGGTGCCCACCGCGCTGGCGCAGCCTCCTGCCGCCGCGTCCAACCGTCCGGCTGCTCCGCCGCCCGTGTCCAACCCCGCGCAGGCGCTGCCCTCGCTCGCGCCGCTCGTGGACTCGGTGAAGGCCGCGGTGGTGAACGTGGACGTGCAGGCGAAGGTGGGCCGGCGCGGCATGCGCGGCGGCGCTCCGGGCGAGGGCGGCGACGACTTCATGGAGCGCTTCTTCGGCGAGCAGGGCCGCGGCGGGCGCGAGCCGGTGCGCCAGGGGGCGGGCTCCGGCTTCATCATCGACCCGAGCGGCCTGGTGGTGACGAACAACCACGTGGTGGAGAACGCCGTCTCCATCCGGGTGCGCCTCGATGACGGGCGCAGCTTCGACGCGGACGTGGTGGGGCGCGATCAGCCCACGGACGTGGCGGTCATCCGGCTCAAGGGCAAGCCGGGCGGGCTGCCCTCGGTGCGGCTGGGCAACTCGGACGCGATGAAGGTGGGCGACTGGGCGGTGGCCATCGGCAATCCCTTCGGCCTCGCCTCCAGCGTCAGCCTCGGCATCATCTCGGCGCGCGCGCGCAGCATCGGGGCGAGCAACTACGACGACTTCCTGCAGACGGACGCCGCCATCAACCCGGGCAACTCGGGCGGACCGCTCTTCAACATGCGCGGCGAGGTCATCGGGATGAACACCGCCATCGTGGGCGGCGGCAGCGGCATCGGCTTCGCCGTGCCCAGCAACCTCATCCAGGCGCTGCTGCCGCAGCTGGAGAAGAGCGGCTCGGTGACCCGCGGCTTCCTCGGCGTGGGCGTGCAGGACCTCACGGCGGAGCTGGGCAAGGCGCTCGGCGTGCCGGCCTCGGAGGGCGCGGTGGTGACCCAGGTGACTCCGAACAGCCCGGGCCAGCGCGCGGGCCTCAAGGCGGACGACGTCATCGTCGCGGTGGACGGCCAGAAGGTGGAGTCCGCCTCGGCGCTGATCCGCAACGTGGCCCTCAAGCAGCCCAACACTCAGGTCACGCTCAGCACGCTGCGCGGCGGGAGCCGGCAGGACGTGAAGGTGACGCTCGCCAAGCGTCCGCCCGAGGAGGGGCAGGAGGAAGAGGGCGGGCCGGACGAGCCCAGCTCGGACGAGAGCTCCAAGCAGCGCGTGGGCCTGAGCGTGCGCGACCTGGATGCGCGCACCGCGCAGAGCGCCGGCTTCGCGAACCCGCAGGCGGGCGGTGCGCTCATCACGGACGTGGTGCCCACCTCTCCGGCCGAGCGCGCCGAGCTGGTGCCGGGCATGGTGGTGGTGGAGGCGAACCGCAAGCCGGTGAAGAGCGCACAGGACCTGCTCAAGGTGATCCGCGCGGCCCCCAAGGGCTCCACGCTGCTGCTGCGCATCGAGGGGCCTCGCAACACGCGCCAGCTGCGCGCCCTGCAGGTCCCCTGAGGCCCGGCGGCCGATGAGCGTGCACCTCGTCGCCCTGGGCGACAGCACGGCCGTGGGGGTGGGCGCCGCGCGCGGCGGCGGCTACCCGGAGCACCTCGCGTCGCGGCTGCGGCGCGAGGGGCTCAGCGTAGGCCTCACGAACCTCGGCGTGAGCGGCGCGCGCACCGCGGACGTGGTGCAGGGGCAGCTCAAGCGCGCCGTCGCCGCGCAGCCCACGCTCGTCACCCTGGGCATCGGGGTGAACGACCTGTGGCGGGGCACCAGCGTAGAGGCCTTCGCCGAGGACCTCGAGCGCATCGCGCGGCGGATGAAGCAGACGGGCGCGCCCGTGGTGGTGAGCAACCTGCCGGACCTCGCGCTCGCGCCCGTGGCGCAGCTGGTGCCCAGCAGCCTCTACGAGGGGCGCATCGAGCCCTTCAACGCGGCGATCGCCTCCGTGACGCGCGGCCACGGCCTGCACCTGGTGGACCTGTACGGGGCGAGCCGCGCGTACATCCCGCGCCACCCCGAGTTCTTCTCCGGGGACGGCTTCCACCCCTCCGAGGCGGGGTACGCGCAGTGGGCGGAGTTCCTCTACCCCACGGTGCGCGGCCTCATCCGCTAGCCCTTCCGGACGGGAGCCCGGCTCAGGTCGTCGAGCCGGAGCTGCCCTGCGGCGGGCGGCCTGCGCCCCCGCTCGAGGCGACCGCGGCGGGCAGCTCCGGGCGGCTCACGGCCCGCGGGGAGGGCAGGGCGGCCGGCAGCTCCGAGCGGCTGGTGGTGCGCGGGCCGCGCGCGCGCCCCGGGTGCAGCTCCATGCCCGTCGCGTACGCGGTCACCAGGTTGCGCCCCTCGCGCTTGCTCGCGTACAGCGCCGCGTCCGCGCAGTCCACCAGGCGGTCCTGCTCGGTCGCGTCCACGGGCCAGTTCGCCACGCCGATGGACACCGTGACCTTGCCGGAGGGCTGGCTCGCGCCGTTCGGGAAGACGTGGGTCTCCACGGCCCGGCGCAGCTTCTCGCCCACCTCGCGCGCCTCGGCCTTCGTCACCTGGGGCAGCAGCAGCATGAACTCCTCGCCGCCGTAGCGCGCGAGCGTGTCCACCTGGCGCACCGCGCCGCGCAGGAGGCTACACACCCGGCGCAGCGTGTCGTCGCCGGCGCGGTGGCCCGCCGCGTCGTTGAGCAGCTTGAAGTGATCGATGTCGATCATCAAGATGGACACCTGCGTCCCGAAGCGGCTCGCGCGCGCCAGCTCCATCTCCAGGCGCGCGAAGAGGTGGCGGCGGTTGGGCACGCCGGTGAGCGGGTCGGTGATGGTGAGGGCGACCGTCTCCTCGTGCAGGCGCGCGTTCTTCACCGCCATGGCGGCCTGGTCCGCCACCGCCGTGAGCAGATCGATCTCCGAGCTGGAGAAGGTTCCCGGGTCGCGGCGGTGGAAGTTGAGCACGCCCAGCAGCTCGCTCGCGTGCACCAGGGGCACGCAGAGCAGGGCGCCCCCCTCCTCGGCGATGAGCCCCGCGCGCGCGAAGCCACTGTCCTCCTCGCGCAGGTCCGGCAGGTACAGCGCCCGGTGCGCCTGGGCCGCGCGGCCGCAGGCGCCCTGGCCCACCGAGAAGCACACGCCCTCGACCTCGGCCTTCGAGGGGTAGGCGTCCTTCACCTCGAGCTCGCCGGCGCCGCCGGTGAGCATGATGGAGAAGGTGGAGATGCGCAGGCGCTCGGAGACCAGCCCGGTGATGCGGCTGAGCAGCTCGGGCAGCTCCAGGGTCGCGTTGAGCGAGCGCGCCACGTCGAAGAGCAGGGCGAGCTCGACGAGGCGGTCCTGCAATTCGTCCTTGAAGGCGAGCATGCCGCGCGCCGCGGCGAGGTCCCGCCGCGTGTCGATCTCCTCCGCCTTCATCGCCGTGAGGCGCGCGAGCATGCGGTTGAAGGAGGCGCCCAGCTGCGCGAGCTCGTCCACGCCGGAGACGTGCGCGCGCACCAGGAGGTCGCCCTCCTCGGCGCGCAGCATGGCGGCGTTGAGCCGGCGCAGCGGCCGGCGCAGGAAGAGGTGCAGGGACACGGTGGTGGCCGCGAGCAGCCCGCAGCTGAAGACCAGCGCCACCCGGAGCACGTCTCGCACCGGCACCAGGGTCTCGCCCCACAGCCAGCCCGCGGACGCCAGCGCCAGGACCGTGCCGGGCACGGCCGTGCCCCAGAGGAGCTTCTTGCCGACGGTGTCCAGGCGCAGCAGCGTCACGGATGCGGAGCTCCCCCCCAGGTATCGGTCCCACCGACCCCGGAAGCTTCGATTCTCGGGGGAGGGGGCTGACAGTGTCAAACCTCGCCGTACACCTCAGCACCCCGGGCGCGCTTCGCCCTTGTCCTCTCCCGCGGCTCGGGCACTGTGGGGCCCTGCCCGGGCGGTCCCGGGCGCCTCCGGGAGCCCCATGTCCAGCACCCGTCCCCAGAGCCCCGCGCCGCACCCCGGCCCGAGCGGGCCCCCTGCGTCCAGCCTCGTGCGCTCCGCGCTGCTGCCCGTGCCCCACGGCTTCAGCACCCGCCTCGGCGGCGTCTCACAGGGGGCCTTCGAGAGCCTCAACCTGGGGCTCGCGGTGGGGGACGAGCGCGCCCACGTGGAGGAGAACTACCGGCGCCTCGCCGCCCTCGCCGGGGCGCCGCTCGCCGCGCTGCACCGGGTCTCCCAGGTGCACGGGGACCGGGTGATCCGGGTGCACGCCCCCTCCGGGGCGCCCACGGCCACACCGCCGCCGACGGAGGGCGAGGCGGACGGGCTGTGGACCGACACGCCGGGGCAGTGGGTGGGCGTCTCGACTGCGGACTGCGTGCCCATCCTGCTGGTGGACCCCGAGGGGCGCCGGGTGGCCGCGGTGCACTCGGGCTGGCGCGGCACCGAGGCGAACATCGTGGGCCGGGCGGTGGAGGCGCTCGCGGCGCAGGGCAGCGCGCCCTCGCGGCTGCTCGCGGCGGTGGGCCCCTGCATCCAGGCCTGCTGCTACGAGGTCTCCCCGGAGCTCGGCGAGCGCTTCCGGGCGCGCTTCGGCCCCGGGGTGGTGGACGTGGACGGGGCAGGGCGGCGGGTGCGGCTGGATCTCTCGCGCGCGGTGCGCCAGAGCCTGCGGGACGCCGGGCTCGGGGAGGGGCAGGTGGACGTGCTGCCGGACTGCACGGCGTGCGATGCCCACCGCTTCTTCTCCCACCGCCGGGACGCCGGCCGCAGCGGGCGCCACCTGAGCTTCGCCGTGCACGCCTTCGGGTAGGAGCGAAGCGCACGCGCAGCCCCCCGCGCGTGCCCCCGTCCCGGGCGGGCCGATTTCTTGACGCTCCGAGAGCCCGGTCCGTATCCTCCCGGCATCTCTCGATCCGGAGCGCCCCCCATCCGCCGTCTGCTCGCCATCGCCCCGCTGTGGGTGTTGACCGCGTGCGCGACCAACGCCGCCAGCCGCAGCGAGCTCCAGCAGCTGCAGGCGGAGCTGCGCGTGGCGCGTGCGGAGAACGCCCGGCTCGCCCAGCGCCTCGAGCGCTTGGAGCTGCGCGACACCGTGGGCCGCGCCCGCGCCTCCACCGCGAGCCCTCCCGCGGGGCCCCCTTCAGGCCCCGCCGCCGCGGGTGGGGACGCTGTGGCGAGCGTTCCCGGTGCGCCGCCCGAGCTCGCGGTGGTGAAGCTCAAACCCAAGCTGCAGCCCGCGCCGCCGCTTCCCACCGCGGTGCCCGTGGTGGAGCCGGCGGCCGAGCAGATGGAGATGCTCATCAGCGAGGCGGAGGCCGTTGCGCCTGCCGCCGCCGCGGACGGCGCCGCCCCGGCCGCCGGCCGCGCCGCGCTGCCCCCGGACGCCCGCGACCCCGACGTGCTCGAGGCCGAGTACGAGCAGGCGGTGGCGGCGCTGCGCACCGGCAACGTGGAGGGTGGGGTGGCGCGCCTCGAGCGCTTCGCGGACGAGAACCCCCGCCACCCCCGCGCGGACAACGCGCTCTACTTCCGCGGCCTCGGGCTGATGGGCCTGCAGGAGTTCCCCGAGGCGGCGCAGGCCTTCGAGGCGCTGCTCAAGCGCTACCCCGCCGGCGACGCCGTCCAGGACGGCATGCTTCGCCTCGCCGAGTGCCAGCTGCGCCTCAAGAAGTCCACCGAGGCCCGAGAGCTCTACAACCGCCTCCTCACGCAGTACCCGGGAACGGCCGCCGCCAGCCAGGCGGAGCAGCGGCTCGCCTCGCTCCCGCGTTGACGCAGATTTTGAAAGGACGTCGCTCCATGCGTTCCCCCCGCACCTCCTCCCCGCTCCGCTTCGGCCTGGGCCTCGGCCTCGGGCTCGCGCTCGCGCCCCTCGCGGCGCGCGCCCAGCAGGCCCCCGCGGCCCCGCAGCCCTCGGAGCAGTCCGAAGGCACGCAGAACGACACCCAGAACGACGCCCAGGACGCCGAGGCCCCCGAGCAGCAGGAGGGCAGCGAGACGCAGGGCGCCGACGTGGCGGATGCGCCCGCGCGCGCCCCGCAGGGCGGCCGCGTCTCGGCCCCGGGCGAGGTGCACACCGTGGTGCCGGGTGACACGCTCTGGGATCTCTCCCAGCGCTACCTCGGCAACGCCTGGTACTGGCCCAAGGTGTGGTCCTACAACCCGGAGATCGCGAACCCGCACTGGATCTACCCGGGCAACCTGGTGCGCCTCTTCCCCGCGGGCGAGGAGGCCCCCTCGCGGGTGGAGTCGGGCGCGCAGCAGGCGCCGGCCGTCGCGGCGACGGAGCTGCCCTCCAGCGGCGGCGACCTCGAGGCCCCCAGCGCCTTCGAGGCGGCGGACGAGGGCCAGGTGACGGTGAGCGGCAAGATCGGCTTCGTGCCCAAGCAGGGGCGGCGCGTGGTGCACGCGGGCTTCGTCACCTCGCGCGAGCTCGACGAGGCGGGGCGCATCGACAGCTCCTTCTCCGAGGCGCTGATGCTCTCGTACCCGGACACGGTCTACGTGCGCTTCAAGAACAAGGGCAACGCGAAGCTCGGCGACCGCTACGTCATCTTCCGCACCGACAGGCTGGTGCACCACCCGCTGTCCGGCGCCAAGGTGGGCTACCTCACCAAGTTCCTCGGCGTGCTGCGCGTCACGCGCGTCTCCGACAAGCTCGTCACCGCGCAGGTGCAGGAGACCTGGGACGAGGTGACCCGCGGCGACCTGGTGGGCCCCTACGGCGAGCAGCTGGCGGAGACGGTGGCGCCGCGCCCCAACGAGCGCCAGGTACAGGCCACGGTCATCACCGCGCTGGAGCC
Organism: Aggregicoccus sp. 17bor-14; assembly: GCF_009659535.1. NCBI lineage: Bacteria > Pseudomonadati > Myxococcota > Myxococcia > Myxococcales > Myxococcaceae > Aggregicoccus > Aggregicoccus sp. 17bor-14. Next base: position 553,582 of record NZ_VJZZ01000001.1, on the reverse strand, counting down.
CGCGCTCACCCTCTACGGCGAGCACACCGAGGTCGTGCTCGACCGCGGCCGCAGCGACGGCGTGCAGCAGGGCAACACCTTCACCATCGTGCGCCAGCAGGACCTGGGCGGAAACTTCATGAACCCCGCCAAGGGCCAGAACCCCGACCTCCCGGTCGAGGACGTGGCGGTGTGCCTCGCGGTGGACGTGAAGGACCGCACCACCAACTGCCTCCTCACCCGCTCCATCCGCGAGGTGGTCCCGGGCGACCGGGCCCTCATGCGGGTGGCCCCCGCGCCCTCCGCGCAGCGCTAGCGGGGCCCCCCCCTGCCTTCACCCCGGGTGTGGAGTCCCGGGGGGAGGGGGCGCCGGGTTGGCTTGACCGCCGGCCGCGCCCTGTTTAAGTGTCCGCCGCCCTGTCGGGCCCATCATCTATATAGGACCTATAGATGCGGCCGGATGGGGGAAGGGTACGGTGGACGCTTCGAACGACACACTGTCGGTGGAATCCCGCGCGGAGCTCGCGCTCTGGGCTGCGCCCGGGCTGGGGCCCAAGACGCTGCGGGAGCTGAGGGCCCACTGCGGCGGCGCGCTCGGCGCGCTGCTGGAGCTGCCCACGCGGGACTGGGTGCCCGAGGCCCCGGTGCCCCCGGCCCTGCGCCAGCTGCTCCTGCGCGCCTCCTCGCTCGCGAGCGTGGCCGCGCGCATCCAGGAGCGCTGCGCCGAGGCCGGCGTGGGCATCGCGTTCCAGGGCGAGCCCGCCTTTCCCGACCGGCTCTGCGGCCTGGAGGACGCGCCGCCGCTGCTCTTCTACCGGGGAGCCCCCGGGGCGCCCCGCCGGCGCATCGCCATGGTGGGCAGCCGCCATCCGGAGCAGGGCTTCCTGCCCTACGCCCGCACGCTCGCCCGCCAGGTCGCCGAGGAGGGAGGCTGCATCGTCTCCGGCGCGGCGGTGGGCGTGGACCAGGCCTGCCACTGGGGCGCCCTGGACGCGGGCGGCGACACCTGGGCCTTCATGGGCTCGGCGCTGGACCAGCTGGACAGCGCCCAGGCCGGCTTCATCCCCCACCTGCTCGGGGGCGGCGGCCGGGTGTTCAGCGAGCTGCCTCCCGGGGTGCGGGCGAGCAAGAGTTCCTTCCCGCGGCGCAACCGACTCATCTCCGGCGCGTCTGACGCGGTCCTGGTGCTGAGGGCCGGGAAGAAGTCGGGGAGCCTGCGGACGGCGGAGGCCGCCGTGCTGCAGGGCCGGCCCGTGCTCGCCCTACCGGGCGACGTGCGCAACCCCACCGCCGAGGGGTGCAACGACTGGATCGAGAGCGGGCAGGCGCGGCTGTGCCGGGGGGCGGACGACGTGTGGAAGGCGCTCGGGCTGAAGCCGAGCCAGGTGGTGAGGCCGGAGGAGCCGGTGCAGCTGGACGCGACCTCCGCGGAAGCGAAGGCCGCCTATCGATTGTTGGAACGCGTTCCCCGGGGTTTCGACGACGTGCTGTTGCGCAGCGAGCTGGACCCGGCGGCGCTCGCCAGCGCGCTGTCGGAGCTGGAGATGCAGGGGCTGATCGTGCAGCACCCGGGAAAGCTTTACGAGAGGGTCTAGGTAGGAGAACCCATGGCGACGAAGAAGAAGACAGAGGCAGCGGAGACCGAGGCGCCCGAGACCGCAGAGGCGAAGAAGCCCGCGGCGCGCAAGGCCGCAGCCAAGAAGACGACCGCCAAGAAGAAGTCCGCCAAGAAGAAGGCGGCAGGGAAGGGCTCCGCCAAGGCGCTCGCCACGGTGGAGGCCAGCGCCGAGGGCGACGACGCCGAGGAGGCCCCCGAGCGGCGCGGCAAGGGCCCGCACTACCTGGTGGTGGTGGAGTCCCCCGCGAAGGCGAAGACCATCAAGAAGTACCTGGGCTCCGGCTACACGGTGAAGGCCTCCGTGGGGCACGTGAAGGACCTGCCCAAGAGCAAGATGGGCGTGGACATCGAGCGCGACTTCGAGCCCGAGTACGAGGTCATCAAGGGCAAGGAGAAGGTGCTCGGCGACCTGAAGAAGGCCGCGCGCGGCGTGGACACCGTGTTCCTCGCCACCGACCCGGATCGCGAGGGCGAGGCTATTGCCTGGCACATCCACGACGAGCTGGGGCACCAGAACCAGTTCCGGGTGATGTTCAACGAGATCACCAAGAAGGCCATCCAGGAGGCCATCGCCCAGCCGCGCCAGCTCAACCGCGACAACTACGACTCGCAGCAGACCCGCCGCATCCTCGACCGGCTCGTGGGCTACCAGATCAGCCCGCTGCTCTGGAAGAAGGTGCGCCGCGGCCTGTCCGCGGGGCGCGTGCAGAGCGTGGCGGTGCGCCTGGTGGTGGAGCGCGAGGAGGAGATCAAGGCCTTCGTGCCCCAGGAGTACTGGACGCTCGAGGCGCTCTTGCAAGGCCAGCAGCCCCCGCCCTTCAAGGCGAAGCTCAGCCGCGTGGACGGCAAGAAGCTGGAGCTGACGAACCAGGCCCAGACCGAGGGGCTCGTCGCCGAGCTGCAGGGCGCGCGCTACACGGTGGCCAAGGTGGACCGCAAGGAGCGCCGCCGCAACGCGCCCGCGCCCTTCATCACCTCCAAGCTGCAGCAGGAGGCGGCGAACCGCCTGGGCTTCAGCGCCAAGAAGACGATGACGCTCGCCCAGAAGCTCTACGAGGGCGTGGCGCTGGGTGAGGAGGGCCAGGTGGCGCTCATCACGTACATGCGCACGGACTCCACCCGCCTCTCCAACGACGCGGTGGAGCAGGTGCGCGGCTTCATCGCCACCACCTTCGGCAAGGACTCGCTGCCGCCCGAGCCGCTCGTCTACAAGACGAAGAAGAGCGCCCAGGACGCGCACGAGGCCATCCGCCCTACCTCGCTCGAGTACCCGCCCACCCGCGTGCGCGGCTTCTTCGAGCAGATGGGCGAGGAGGACATGTACCGGCTCTACGAGCTCATCTGGAACCGCTTCGTCGCGTGCCAGATGATGCCGGCCGTCTACGACCAGACCGCGGCGGACATCACCGCCGCCCGCGCCACCTTCCGCGCCTCCGGCAGCACGCTCAAGTTCCCCGGCTACCTCGCGGTGTACGGCGCGGGGCTCACCCCCGAGGAGGAGAGCGAGAAGGAGAAGGCCAAGGCCGCGGGCGAGGAGAGCGCGGACGAGGCCACCGGCGAGCTACCCCCGCTCGAGGAGGGCCAGGAGCTCAACCTCCAGAAGCTCGTCCACGAGCAGCACTTCACCCAGCCGCCCCCGCGCTTCAGCGAGGCCACGCTGGTGAAGGAGCTCGAGGAGCGCGGCATCGGCCGTCCGTCCACCTACGCCGCCATCCTCTCCACCATCCAGGACAAGAAGTACGTGGAGAAGCTGGAGGGGCGCTTCCGCCCCACCATGCTCGGCGGGATGTGCAACGAGATGCTCGTGAAGCACTTCCCCAAGGAGATGGACGCCGCCTTCACCGCCAACCTCGAGGAGAAGCTGGACCAGATCTCCGACGGCGAGGTGGACTGGAAGAGCGTGCTGCACGACTTCTACGGGCCCTTCAAGGAGACGCTCGAGAAGGCCGAAGCCGAGATGCGCGACGTGAAGCGCGAGGAGATCAAGACGGACATCCCGTGCGAGAAGTGCGGGAACCCGCTGCTCATCAAGTTCGGCAAGATGGGCCACTTCCTCGCCTGCTCGGGCTACCCCGAGTGCAAGAACACCAAGGACTTCAAGGAGGTGGACGGCAAGATCGTCGTCGTGGAGGAGGAGACCACGGACGAGAAGTGCCCCAACTGCGAGAAGCCCATGGTGGTGAAGCGCGGGCGCTTCGGGCGCTTCCTCGCGTGCTCCGGCTACCCGGAGTGCAAGACGAGCAAGCCCATCTCCATCGGGGTGGACTGCCCCGAGTGCAAGCAGGGCTACCTCACCGAGCGCCGCAGCGGCCGGGGCAAGATCTTCTTCGGCTGCAACCGCTACCCGGACTGCAAGTTCGCGGCGTGGGACCGGCCGCTCGCCGAGAGCTGCCCGCAGTGCCAGAGCCCCTACCTGCTGCAGAAGTTCAGCAAGCGCGACGGCGCCTTCATCAAGTGCCCGAACAAGGAGTGCGACTACCGGCGCGAGGCCCCCGAGCCCGGCGCCGGGCTGAACCTCGCCGCCACGACGTCGGCAGCGTGACGTCGGCGGCCTGACGTATTGGACGAAGGGGAGGGCGGCTTGACGCGTGAGCCGCCCGCCCCGTACAAGCCGCAGCACCGCGCTGCAACGGCCGCGGCGTGCGGGACCACGGGCCGGGGTCTCCTGAGGAACTCGCAGTGGGTATGAACGCGAACGTGGCGCAGCTGTGCGCCGGAGCGCTGGGCGCAGGCCCCGCCTCCGGGGGCCTCGAGGTCCTGCTCGCTCGCGCGCAGGCCGGCGGCCCCGCGCTCTGGTTCACCCTGGGGCTGGGCGGGCTCGCGCTCGGGCTCGCCGCGGAGCGCTCGCTCGCGCTGATGGCGCGCGGGGGGCAGGGCCCCTCTCCCTTCATGGATCAGGTCTCCAAGCTGGTGGCGAGCGGCAACCTGGAGCGCGCGGCGAAGCTGTGCGCGGCCTCGCCGCACGAGCCGCTCGCGCCCATCGTGCAGCAGGGGCTGCGGCGCGCCTCCGAGGGCCAGGAGGCGGTGCACGCGGCGCTGGACGCGGCGCTCGCCGAGGCCTCGCCGCGCCTGGGCAATCGCCTGCGCTGGCTGCCGCGGCTCGGCGGGCTCGCGCTGCTGGCCGGGGTGGGGGGCGCCGCACCGCGCCTGCTCGCGCTCGCGCATACGCCCGTGCTCTCGGGCGAGGTGCGCGAGGGCCTGCGCGCGCTGCTGGTGGACCATGCGGTGGTGGCGGGGGCGGTGAGCGCGGGCTGCCTCCTCGCGCACCGGCTGCTCGCGACCACGGCGAAGCGGCGGGCGGAGGCGCTGGCGCGCCAGGCGCTGCGGCTGGAGGGCGCGCTCGCGCGGCGCAACAGCCGGACGGAGAGCGGCAGCCTGCGTGCCGCAGGGACCGGGGCGGGCTAGGCCCGCTCCCGGCACTTCCTCTACAGCGAGTACAGGGCCATCGGGCCGCCGCGCATCTCGTGCTCGTGGCGGGTGGCGTCCTCCTCGCAGCGGATGGCGAAGGGCAGGGCCTCCAGCCGCTCGAAGGGGATCTCGGTGTCGCAGTCCACGCACAGCCCGAAGCTGCCCTCGTCCATGCGGCGCAGCGCCGCGTCGATGAGCATGATCTCGCGCCGCTGGGTCTCCATGAGGCTGGACAGCGTGTAGTCGGCGAGCTCGGACTGGGCGTTCTCCTCGTACTCGGGGTCGCGCTCCTGATCCTTCAGGGCCCGCAGCTCGCGGTGCACGCCCAGGCTCGCCTCGAGGATGTCGCGGCGGCGGCGCTGGAGGATCTCACGCAGCTTGCGGAGGTCTTTGGTTCGGGTCATGTGCCTGCGGCTCCAGGTTCGAAATCCGTCGTGAACTGCGCTCGCGTGGGCCCGCGGGCCGGAGCGAGGAACGGAGCAAACCTAGGTGTGACAGTGGGGGTGGGAAACCGACAGGCGGGACGCAGGGATGGCGCCAGGTCGCAGGGCAGACGGGCAGGCTCCGGGGCCGCGGGGACGCGCGTCCCCACCGGCCTCGCTGGCCCTTAGAAATCGCCCTCCACTCCTGCTAACAGGCAAAGGCCCGGCGCTGTTCTGCCGGGCTTCTGACGGCGGGAGACGTGCGATGGCGGACACGGTGTCGAGTGAGTCGAGTCAGCGGGTGACGGTGATCGGCGGCGGGCTCGCGGGCAGCGAGTGCGCGTGGCAGCTGGCGCGGCGCGGGGTGCCGGTGACGCTGTGCGAGATGAAGCCCCAGAAGCGCTCGCCGGCGCACAAGCTGGACGGGCTCGCGGAGCTGGTGTGCTCCAACTCCCTGCGCTCGGACAACCCGGAGAGCGCCGTGGGGCTGCTGCACCAGGAGCTGCGGAAGCTGCAGTCGCTCATCCTGGGCTGCGCGGACGCGCACCGGGTGCCGGCCGGAGACGCGCTCGCCGTGGACCGCGAGGCCTTCAGCGCCGCCGTCACCGGGGCCGTGCACGGGGCCGTCCAGCTGCAGCCGGGCGAGGTGGAGCGGCTCCCCGAGGGGCCCGTGGTCATCGCCACCGGGCCGCTCACCAGCGACGCGCTCACCCGCGAGCTCGAGCGCTACGTGGGCCAGAAGCTCTATTTCTACGACTCCATCGCCCCCATCGTCTCCGGGGACTCCATCGACCAGGGCATCGCGTTTCGCCAGAGCCGCTACGGCAAGGGGGACGGCGACGACTACCTGAACCTGCCGATGAACCGCGAGGAGTACTACGCCTTCGTCGAGGCCATCCGCACGGGCCAGAAGGTGGTGCCGCACGCCTTCGAGGAGCCGCGCTACTTCGAGGGGTGCCTGCCCATCGAGGTGATGGCGGAGCGCGGGCCCGACACGCTCGCCTTCGGGCCGATGAAGCCGGTGGGGCTCATGGACCCGCGCACCGGCCAGGCGCCGTACGCCGTGGTGCAGCTGCGCATGGAGGACCGCGCCGGCACCAGCTGGAACATGGTGGGCTTCCAGACGCGCCTCACCTGGGGCGAGCAGAAGCGCATCTTCAGCGCCATCCCGGGGCTCGCGAACGCGGAGTTCCTGCGCATGGGGCAGATCCACCGCAACACCTTCATCGACGCGCCGCGCCTGCTCGAGCGCGACCTCTCGCTCAAGGCCGAGCGCCGCCTCTTCTTCGCGGGGCAGATCACCGGCGTGGAGGGCTACGTGGAGAGCGCCGCCTGCGGCCTGCTCACCGCGCTCGCGGTGCACGCGCGCCTCACCGGCCGCGAGTTCGTGCCGCCCCCGGCCACCACCGCCCTGGGCTCGCTCTACCGGCACGTCACCGGCGAGGCGCACCCGCCGGACTACAACTATCAACCTTCCAACGTCATCTTCGGCCTCTTCCCGCCGCTGCCCGGAAGGGTGAAGAAGGCGGAGAAGCGCTCGCGCTACGCTGCGCGCGCGCAGGCGGACCTGCAGGCCTGGCTCTCCACGGTCCCCGCGCCTCAACCCCTGCAGAGGAGCGCGTGATGGCGGTGCGGTCGGTGTCGGTCCAGGTCGTGGTCCTGTCCTCGGTGCTCGTCGCGCTGGGCGCAGGCTGCAAGCGCGGCCACGAGGAGGCGAAGGCGCCGGCCCCGGCCGCTCCCGCGGCCCCCGGCGGCGCCGCCGCACCCGAAGGAACGCTGCTGGCCGCAGGCAACGCGCAGGACCTGCGCCTCAGCCCGGACCGCCGCTGGGCGGTGTACCTGGTGCAGGCGAAGAAGCCGGCGCTGGACGGAATCCCGCCCCAGATGCGCCTGGGCAGCGCGCGGGTGGTGTCCACCGCGGGCGGCGCCGAGCCGCGCGCGCTCGGCGACGGCGTGAGCAACGTGCCGGGCGGGATGCTCTTCACGCCGGACAGCCACTACCTGCTCTACCTCACCGGCTACAGCCCGGCGGGGCAGTCCGGGGACCTGAACGTGCTCGCGCTGCAGGACCAGGACGCAGCGCCCCAGCGCGTGGGCCGCGGCGTCACCTACCTGCTGCCCAGCCGGGACTCGAAGCACCTCGCCTTCGTGGAGGAGGGGGTGCTCAAGGTGGGAGCGCTGCCGGCCGGCCCCTTCCAGGAGGTCGCGCGCGACGTGGCCACCGCGGACTTCAGCCCGGATGGGCAGTGGCTGCTCTACACGCGCCGCCTCACCGCGGGCGGCGGCCTCGAGGTGGTGTCCACCGCGAAGCCCACGGCCCCGCACAAGCTCGGGACCCAGGTGGGCAACTTCACCGTCGCCTCCGACTCGAAGCACGTGGCCTTCCAGGTGCGCAGCACGGACGGCTCCAGCCTCTACGATCTCTACGTGGCCGGCTTCCCCGAGCTCCAGCCCAAGCGGATCGCGGGCGGCACCCACCGCTTCCTCTTCAGTCCGGACGGGAAGTGGCTCGCGCGCACGGAGAACGGCAAGTCCCCGCAGGAGTCCGGCAGCGTCGTGGTGGGCCCGGCCTCGGGCGCTCCGGGCCGCACGCTGGGCGAGCGCGTGGAGAACATCACCTTCTCGCCGGACTCGCGCGCGGTGGCCTTCCTCGCCCGGTTCGTGCCGCCGCCGGAGCCGGGCGGCGTGGGCACGCTCACGCTCGCGCAGCTGCCGGACGGTGAGCCGAAGAAGCTCGGCTTCCGGGTGCCCAACTACCGCTTCAGCCCGGACGGCAAGCGCCTCGCCTTCCTCTCGCGCGTGACCAAGCCGGTGTACTCGGTGGACCTGTTCACCTACGCGCTGGGGGAGGAGAAGGCCGCCCGCGCCCAGAGCGGCGTCTTCGGCTACGGCTTCTCGACGAAGGGCGAGTCGCTGGTGTTCCGTACCAACTGCATCCGCCAGGGCCGCTCCTGCGATCTGCTCGAGGTCCCGGCCGAGGCGGCGCAGGCCGCAGCGCCGCAGGCGGGCGCAGCGGCCGCGGACGTGGGCACCACCCCGGCGGCGCGCAAGCTCGCGGACGGCATCTACACCTACGAGCTGAGCGAGGACGGCCGGCGCGCGCTGGTGAGCTACGCGCGCATGGAGGCGAACCGCTTCGACCTCGCGGTGCTCAACCTCGAGTCCGGCAAGCAGCGCACGCTCGACCAGGGGGTGCAGCTGCCCGCCTTCTTCGTGGGCGAGGACGGCGGGCGGGTGGTCTACGTGGTGGACCACGGCCAGACGCCCGGCGTGTACGCGGCCGGGGACGTACCGTGAGTTTCTTGCGCGCGCGCCCGCACTCCCTAAGCTCGCGCGCACGATGAACGAGGCGCTCTCGCCGCTCTTGCAGAAGTTCCGCGCGCACCTGGAGGACCAGCAGGGCGCCTCCGCGCACACCGTGCGCAACTACCTGCTGGACCTGCAGGACTACGAGCGCTACCTCACCGAGCGCATGGGCTCGAGCCTGCTCGCGGGCTCGCACGCGGCCATCCGCGGCTACCTCGGCACGCTCTCGGTGGACCTCGCCCCGGCGAGCCGCGCGCGCCACCTGGCGAGCATCAAGAGCTTCTACCGCTTCCTCGTGCGCCAGAAGCTGCTGCCCGCGAGCCCCGCCAAGCTGGTGAAGAGCCCCAAGCTGCCCAAGGCCCTGCCCAAGGTGCTGCCGGTGGACGAGGTGTTCGCCATCCTGGAGGTGCCCAGCCAGAAGACGGTGCTGGGCCTGCGCGACCGCGCCATCCTGGAGATCCTCTACGGCGGCGGCCTGCGCATCAGCGAGCTGTGCGGCCTGGACCTGCTGGACGTGGACCGCAGCGGGCGCCTCGTGCGGGTGATGGGCAAGGGCAGCAAGGAGCGCATCTGCCCGGTGAACGCGAAGAGCATCCGCGCGCTCGAGGCCTACCTGCAGCGGCGCGGCGAGCTGCTCGCGACCCCGCACGCGAAGCAGGACCCGGACGCGCTGTTCCTCAACTTCCGCGGCGGCCGGCTCACGCCCCGCAGCATCGCGCGCCACCTGGACACCTACGTGGTGCAGTGCGCGCTCACGCGCAAGGTGAGCCCGCACGCGCTGCGCCACTCCTTCGCCACGCACCTCTTGGGCGGCGGCGCGGACGTGCGCAGCATCCAGGAGCTGCTCGGCCACGCGAGCCTCTCCACCACCCAGCGCTACACCCACGTGAGCTGGGATCAGCTGCAGGCCGTCTACGACAAGGCCCATCCCCGGGCCTGAGGCCCTGAGGGTCTGAGCTCTCCGAGCGGCCGAGGGGACGCAGGGGAGGGTGCCCCGCTGTACAGGGGCTGCGGCAATCCTTGGAAACCCTCCGTGCGCCTTGTTACACCCGGGCGCATGACCACCATCCTCTGCGTGCGCCGCGGCGCCAAGGTCGTCATCGCGGGCGACGGCCAGGTGAGCCTCGACAAGACGGTGATGAAGAACTCGGCGCGCAAGGTGCGCCGGCTGGGGGACGGCTCCGTCATCGCAGGTTTCGCCGGCGGCACCGCGGACGCGTTCACGCTCTTCGACCGCTTCGAGGGAAAGCTCAAGGAGCACCAGAAGAACATGGCGCGCGCCTGCGTCGAGCTGGGCAAGGACTGGCGCACGGACCGCTTCCTGCGAAGGCTCGAGGCGCTCCTGGTGGTGGCGGACCGGGAGAAGACCTTCATCCTCTCCGGCAGCGGGGACGTGGTGGAGCCGGACCACGGCATCGCCGCGGTGGGCAGCGGCGGGCACTACGCGCTCGCGGCCGCGCGCGCGCTGATGGAGCACACCCAGCTGCCCGCGCGCGAGGTGGCCCAGGCCGCCATGGGCATCGCCGCGGACATCGACATCTACACCAACGCGAACGTCAGCTTCGAGGAGCTCTAGGCCGTGGGTGACAAGCGCAGGAGCGGCGCCTTCACGCCGCGCGAGGTGGTCAGCGAGCTGGACCGGTACATCGTGGGGCAGGCGGCGGCCAAGCGCGCGGTGGCCATCGCGCTGCGCAACCGCTGGCGGCGCCAGCAGGTGCCGGACGACCTGCGGGACGAGATCTACCCGAAGAACATCATCATGATCGGCCCCACCGGGGTGGGGAAGACGGAGATCGCGCGCCGGCTCGCGCGCCTCGCCCAGGCGCCCTTCGTGAAGGTGGAGGCCAGCAAGTTCACCGAGGTGGGCTACGTGGGCCGGGACGTGGAGTCCATGGTGCGCGACCTGGTGGAGGCCGCCATCGCGCTGGTGCGCGAGGAGGAGATGGAGAAGGTGCAGGCGCGCGCCGCCGAGCTCGCCGAGGACCGGCTGATGGAGCTGCTGTCCGGCCACGGCGCCTCCTCGCGCCCCTCGGGAGGCGGCTTCGGCTTCGCCCCTCCGCCGCCCCCGCCCACGCCCCAGCGCCTCTCGGAGAACGAGCGCGAGAAGCTGCGCGCGCGCCTGCGCACCGGGAGCCTGGACGACGAGGAGGTGGAGGTGGAGACCGCCGAGGGCGGCAACACCTTCCTGCGCAACTTCAGCGGCCAGGGCATGGAGGAGATCGGCTTCAACCTGCAGGACCTCTTCAAGAACATGCCCGGCATGAACCGCACCCGGCGCCGGCGCGTGCCGGTGCCCGAGGCGCTCAAGCTGCTGCAGCAGGAGGAGGCCGCAAAGCTCGTGGACAGCGAGCGCGTGACGCGCGAGGCGCTGGTGCGCGCCGAGCAGAGCGGCATCCTCTTCATCGACGAGATCGACAAGATCGCGAGCCGCGAGGGCGGCAAGGGCGCAGGCCCCGACGTGAGCCGCGAGGGCGTGCAGCGCGACATCCTGCCCATCGTGGAGGGCAGCACCGTCAACACGAAGTACGGCCCGGTGAAGACGGACCACATGCTCTTCATCGCCGCGGGCGCCTTCCACCTCTCCAAGCCCTCGGACCTCATCCCCGAGCTGCAGGGGCGCTTCCCCATCCGCGTGGAGCTGGAGCCGCTCACGGGCGAGGACCTGGTGCGCATCCTCCAGGAGCCGAAGAACTCGCTCATCCGCCAGTACACCGCGCTGCTCGCCACCGAGGGCGTGCGCCTGCACGTCACCGAGGATGCCATCCAGGAGCTGGCCCGCATCGCGCAAGGGGTCAACGAGCGCACCCAGAACATCGGCGCCCGCCGACTGCACACCGTGCTGGAGCGGCTGCTGGACGAGGCCTCCTTCAGCGCGAGCGAGGTGGGCCCCTCGGACCTGCAGGTGGATGCCGCCTACGTGCGCGAGAAGCTGCAGGCCATCACGCAGGACGAAGACCTCTCCCGCTACATCCTGTAGGGTCCCCTCCGCACCCGCTGCGAACCGGTTTCAACGCCCAGGAGCTCACGCCGTGTCCTCGCCTCTCACGCCCGCCCCCACCCACTCCGCCGTCGCCGATCCCTCGTCCGCCACCAGCCAGCGCTGGATGGACAAGGCGAAGGCCCACCTGCTGGGCAACTACAAGCAGCAGCCCATCGTGCTGGAGCGCGGGCAGGGCAGCCGCGTGTGGGACGCCGAGGGCAAGGCGTACCTGGACCTGCTGGGCGGCATCGCCACCTGCGCGCTCGGCCACTGCCACCCGGAGGCGGTCGCGGCGCTCAAGGCGCAGGCGGACAAGCTGTGGCACGTGTCCAACGTCTTCTACAGCGAGCCGTCCATCGCGCTCGCCGAGCAGCTCACGAAAGCCAGCGGCCTCGAGCGCGCCTTCTTCTGCAACTCGGGCGCGGAGGCGAACGAGGCGCTGCTCAAGCTCGCGCGCAAGGCGATGAAGGACCGCGGCCAGCCGGAGCGCTTCGAGGTCCTCACCTTCGAGAACTCCTTCCACGGCCGCACCCTGGCCACCGTCACGGCCACCGGCCAGACGAAGTACCAGAAGGGCTTCGAGCCCCTGCCGCCGGGCTTCCGCCACGTGCCCTATGGCGACCTGGAGGCGGTGAAGGCCGCGCTCTCGCCCGCCACTGCCGCGATCCTCGTGGAGCCCATCCAGGGCGAGGGTGGGGTGCGCTCGGCGCCCGCAGGCTTCCTCAAGGCGCTGCGCGCGCTGTGTGACGAGAAGGGGCTGCTCCTGCTGGTGGACGAGATCCAGACTGGCATGGGCCGCACCGGCAAGCCCTTCGCCTTCCAGCACGAGGGCATCCGCCCGGACGCGGTGAGCATGGCCAAGAGCCTGGGCAACGGCATCCCCATCGGCGCCATGCTCTGCACCGAGGAGCTGGGCAAGGCGCTCGTGCCCGGCACCCACGGCTCCACCTTCGGCGGCAACCTGCTCGCGTGCGCGGTGGCCAACGTGGTGTTCCGCAAGGTGATGGACCCGAAGATGCTCGAGGAGGTGAGCGCCAAGGGCGAGTACTTCCTCTCCCGCGCGCGCGCGCTGCAGCAGCGCCACCCGCAGCTGGTGAAGGACGTGCGCGGCCGCGGCCTGCTCATGGGCGTGGAGCTCGCGCAGGACGTGGCGCCCCTCATCGGCCGCTGCCGCGAGGCGGGCCTGCTGGTGAACGCCGCGGGGGAGAAAACCGTGCGCTTCGCCCCCGCGTACATCGTCACGCGCGAGGAGCTGGACGAGGGGCTCGCGATCCTCGAGCGCGTCCTCACGGCCTGAAGCGGCCCGCGCTCGTTTGACGTGGAAGACCGGGAGTCCTAGTCTGGACAGTCGCCGCACCCACACCTTCCTACCTTGAGCGAGTCACACACCATCGTCGGCCTGGGGACCCGGACCGACCACGTCGCGGCGGCGCCGGGGGTGGACCCGGTGGCGCTGCGCCTGAACCCCGAGGAGTGCGCACTGCTCGCCCTGGTGGGTCGCGCGGCGCGCATCGACGCGGTGCTCGCGCGCTCGGGGCTGCCCGAGCCGCGCGCCATCGCGGTGCTGCTCGCGCTGAGGGCCAAGGGGGCGCTGGTGCCCGCCCGCGTGAGCATGCCGCAGGCCGCGGCGCAGCCGGTGGACGCGGGCCTCGCCGAGGAGGTGGAGCTCGAGCCGGCGCGCAAGCAGGAGATCCTCGCGCTGGACCGCGCGCTGGATCAGCACGATCACTTCTCCGTGCTGGGGCTCGCGCCCGGGGCGAGCGCCGCGGACGTCAAGGCCGCCTACTACGAGGCGAGCCGGCGCTTCCACCCGGACCGCTTCTACGGCAAGAACCTGGGCAGCTTCCGCGCGCGCATCGAGCGCATCTTCCGCCGCCTCAGCGAGGCGCAGGCGGTGCTCACCCAGCCGGACAAGCGCGCCGCCTACCTCAAGGCGCACCCGGAGCTCGCCGCGCCGGCCGCCCCGACGCCGGCCCCCTTCGACCCCGCCGAGGCCGAGCGCAGCGCCGAGCGCCGCGCGCGCCTCGCGCGCCACCCCTACCTCGCGCGCACCCAGCGCCTCAACGAGCTGCTCGCCCGCGCGCGCGCCGCGCTCGAGCGCGGCGCGTACGAGCAGGCCTTCGCCGAGCTGAACCAGGTGACGGCGGTGGATGCGCAGAACGCCGAGGCCGCGCTGCTGCTCGCCGAGACGCGCAGGCGCCACGAGGCGCTGCGCGCCGAGCGCGAGCTCGCCCGCGGCAAGGAGCTGGAGCGCTCCGGAGACCTGCAGGGGGCGCTGGCCGCGCTGCGGCTCGCCGCCACCCTGGATGTAGGCAACGCCGAGGCGGCCTTCCGTGCCGCGAGCGTGGGCCGCAGCGCGGGGCTGGACGCGAAGGAGGTGCGCGTGCTCGCCCTGCGCGCCGTGGAGCTGCAGCCGCGCCGCGCCGCCTACCACCTGCTGCTCGCCCAGGTGCACCTGGAGTCCGGGGCGAAGAAGCTGGCGAAGAAGCACCTCGAAGAGGTACTTGCGCTGGAGCCCCAGCACGCCGAGGCCAAGGCGCAGCTCAAGAAGCTGCGCTGGCCGTTCTAGCCTCGGCGTTTGGGCGTAGAGTGGGGGGTGTATGGCAGAGCGTGAACCGGTGATCGGCATCGACCTGGGGACCACCAACAGCGTGGTGGCCACCGTGCAGGGCGGTCAGCCGGTGGTCATCAAGAACCGGACGGGGCAGAACCTCACCCCGTCCGTGGTGGCGGTGGCCAAGAACGGCAAGCGGCTCGTGGGGCAGATCGCCAAGCGCCAGGCCATCACCAACCCGCAGGAGACGGTGTCCGCGTCCAAGCGGCTCATCGGGCGCAAGTTCTCGAGCCCCCAGGTCCAGGACGCGCTCAAGGTGCTGCCCTACCAGGTGGTGTGCGGCGAGCACGACGACGTGCGCGTGCGCCTGGGCGGGCGGGACGTGTCCCTGCCGGAGATCTCCGCGCAGCTGCTCGGCGAGCTGAAGGCGGACGCGGAGGCGCACTTCGGGCGCGCGGTCACCAAGGCGATCATCACCGTGCCGGCCTACTTCAACGACGGCCAGCGCCAGGCCACCAAGGACGCGGGCCGCATCGCCGGGCTGGACGTGCTGCGCATCCTCAACGAGCCCACCGCCGCGGCGCTCGCCTACGGCTTCGGCAAGAGCGTGCGCGGGAAGATCGCCGTCTTCGACCTGGGCGGCGGCACCTTCGACGTGAGCGTGATGGAGGTGGGCAACGACGTCTTCGACGTGGTGGCGACCGGCGGCGACTCCTTCCTCGGCGGCGAGGACTGGGACAACCGCATCATCGAGTGGCTCGTGTTCGGCTTCGCCAAGGAGCACGGGCTGGACCTGCGCAAGGATCGCATGGCGCTGCAGCGGCTGCGGGACGCCGCCGAGCGCGCCAAGGTGGAGCTCTCCAGCGCGCGCGAGGCGCAGATCAACCTGCCCTTCATCTGCACGCCGCCCGGGGGCGGCGCCGCGATGCACCTGCAGACCGTGCTCACGCGCGACAAGCTCGAGGAGCTCACCCACGATCTCATCCAGCGCACGCTCACCCTCGCGGACGAGGTGCTGCAGGACGCCAAGGTGCGCGTCTCCGAGCTGAAGGAGATCATCCTCGTGGGCGGCATGACGCGCATGCCGCGCATCGCCGAGGAGGTGAAGCGCCACTTCAAGCGCGAGCCCTGCAAGGGGGTGCACCCCGAGGAGGTGGTAGCGCTGGGAGCCGGCATCCAGGCGCACGCGCTCGTCGCCCAGGAGGGGGAGATCCTCCTGCTGGACGTGACGCCGCAGTCGCTGGGCGTGGCCATCGCGGGCGGCTACGTGCGCCGCCTCATCCCGCGCAACACCACCGTGCCCACCTCCACCACGGAGCTGTTCCACACTTCCAAGGACTACCAGAGCACCGTGAAGATCATGGTGCTGCAGGGAGAGAAGGAGCTCGCGCACGAGAACGAGCTGCTGGGCGAGTTCATCCTCTCGGGCCTGCGCCAGGCGCCGCGTGGAGAGGTGGAGATCGAGGTCGCCTTCGACATCAACGCCGAGGGCATCGTCTCCGTGTCCGCGCGCGACACCGAGACCAACCAGCGCCAGTCGATCACCGTCACCGCCTCGGGCGGCCTCACCCAGGACGAGCTGCAGCGGATCATGGAGGAGCAGCGCGACTACCTCATGGAGGCGCGCGCCTCCGAGGAGGTGCGTGCGAAGCGCGCCGAGCTGGACCAGGCGCTGCGCGAGCTCACCCAGCTGCTGCCGCGCGTGCGCGAGCTCACCCAGGGCACGGACTTCGGCCAGGACGCGCTCGCCAAGGCCGAGCACACCGCGGCGAGCGCGCGCACGGCGCTGGGCGGAACGGACCTGGGCGCGCTGCACCAGTCGCTCGAGCAGGTGGCGCGCGCGGTGAACCTGTTCCGCGGCGTGGTGCAGCGGCTGGGGAACGGCCGATGAGCGCCGAGCGCACCGAGCAGCTCATCGAGGCGGCCCTCTGGCTGCGCCTGAGCGGCGATGCGGAGGGCGCGCGCAGGCTGCTCGAGCAGGCGCTGAAGCTGGACCCGGGCAACGAGCGCGCGCGCCAGCAGCTGCTCGAGGCCAATCAGCCGCCCTCCGCGAGCCCGCGCCGCATCACCAACCCCTTCATCCGTGTGGACCCCGCCGGCAGCCCCGCGCCTGCCACGCTCGAGGACTGGGGCGCGGAGGCCTCGCGCAAGCTCACGCCGGACGCCTCCAGCGCCTGGGACAGCGCGGCGAATCCCGGTGTGCACCTGAGCAGCGTGTCGCCCGCCAAGCGCGATGCGCTGGATCTCATCGCCGCGGAGCCCGCCGGCACGGACGACGCGGGGCCCCTGAGCTCGGGCGCCCGCGCGGAGGTGGAGACGCTGCTGCGCGGCGCCGAGGATCTGCTCGGCCTGGACGATCACTCCGGCGCCATGGACCTGCTGCTCAAGGCGCGCGAGCTCGCTCCCAACGAGCCGCAGGTGCAGGCGCTCATCGAGCGCAGCGAGCACACGCTGATGACCATGCTCGAGTCCAAGCTGGGCGACCTCGGGCGCGTGCCCAAGGTGCGGCTGCAGGACGACGAGATCATCTGGCTCAACCTGGACCACCGCGCCGGCTTCGTGCTCGCGCAGATCGACGGCACGGTGAGCTACGAGGACCTCTTCGCGCTCTCGGGGATGAGCCGGCTGGACACCGCCCGCATCCTCGCGCAGCTGCTGGAAGAGGGCGTCATCGCCTCCTGAGCTGCGCGCTCGCCCCTGCGCAGCACGCCCTGCACGTCACCCGCTGGAGGCTGGCCGCTCCGCCCTCCGGGGTTTCCGCGCGCGCTTTGCGCGGCCTGCCTCCGGACGCCGCGCCCTGAGAAGAGACGGGGACGACCCGCCGGCGCCGCTCCCCCTGCGACAACTTGCCGCAGACCGCGGTGCGGTGCGGCGCGTTTGACGGCGGTCTGGGCGCGACGACATCCTTCGCGTCCCATGGCTCTCCGCTCGCTCATCCTCCGCACCACTGCTCTGGTCTCGCTCGCTGCTCCCGTCGCCCACGCGCAGGTGGTCGGGGCGGACGACACGGTGGACCGCTTCTTCCCGCTCTCCGAGAGTGCCTCGGTGCCGCCCACGCAGGTGCGCGCCGAGACGAACGGGACCGCGACCCGGGCCGGTGCGGACGGCAGCAGCGGCTACGGCGTCACCCAGACGGTGGAGATGGTGGCACTGCCGGGGCTCGCGCTGCGCGCCGGCGGCGAGCTGCGCAGCGGCGGCGAGGGCTTCACCCCCGAGGTGCAGGCGAAGTACCAGTTCCTGCGCCAGGGCAAGCACGGCGTGAACCTCTCGGCCGGTGCGCGCTACAAGCAGCTCGGCTTCAGCTCGGACGGCGGCGAGGTCGAGCTCTTCGTCTCGGCGGGGCGCCGCTGGGGCCAGCTCCTGGGCACCGCGAACTTCGTCGCCGGCCACGAGATGGAGCGACAGGACGCGGACTTCGAGGGCCACGTGGGCCTGGGCTACCTGCTCACCGAGCACCTGATGGTGGGCCTCAACTCCCGCTTCAAGCAGGAGGCGGAGATGGGCGGCAAGCCGCCGGGGGGCCGCGTCGGCCGCGAGTTCGAGCTCGTGAGCGGCGGCACCGTGGGCTACCAGTGGCGCATCCTGGAGGCCTCGGTGCTCGCCGGCTGGCACATGCCCAAGGCGAGTGATGAGCAGGGCGCCATCGCGCTGATGCGCGTGGGCCTCAACTTCTAGCCGCCACGCTCCCTCCCGCGGCACCTCGAGGCCTGCCTCCCTCCGCGCGAGGGACGGCAGGCCTCGCCGCTTGCGGGGCCCGGAGCTGCGCTAGTCGTCCGACTGCTGCGTCGCCGCGCAGCGGCCCGCCTGGCACGCGACGCCGGTGCGGAAGCGCGGGGGCGCGCACACCGGATCCGGGCAGCGCTGGGCGCTCGCCCCGCACTGGCGCTTGCGCTCCTCGAGCTGCGCGAGCTCGCTGCGCAGCACGGGCCTCGGCGTGCACAGCGTCTCGCAGCAGCCGCTCTCGTCGATGCGGGTGAGCGCGCAGTCGGCGTCGCTCGTGCAGCGTCCTCCCGCTCCCGCCTCCGGTGCGGCCACAGCGGGAGGCACTGCGCTCGCGGGCTCTGCCGGCGCGGCCGCGGCAGGGGAGGCTTCGGGGCGGGGCGCCTCGCGAGGCGCGGCCGCGGGCTGCGTCGAGGCCTCGTGTGAGGCGGGCGCGCTCGCGCGGGGCGAGGGCTCGGAGGAGCGCGCGCAGGCGCAGAGCAGCAGGGCAGGGAGGAGCACGGAGCGGAGGAGGGGAGCCATGCACTCCATCCTGGACCCGCAGGCCCCGTGGCGTCAGCCCCCTCTTCGCGCTGCTGTCCGCTACCACCCCCAGAACGCAACCGGATTGCAAGTACCCCCCCCACCCGTCATGGCGCGCTGCGGCGCGCTGCCTGCTCTCCGAGTGATGCGGCGTTTTGCCGCAGTTTTTTTGGGGGGGGCCCTTCCCAGCGGGATTTCCACTCGTGCACAATTTCCTCCCCTCGACAGTCCGGGAGCCGCAGGAATGGCCCTTTGTTTTGCAGACGCAGTGGATTCAGGCGCCGCATTTCGCGTGCAGGTCTCTGAACTCCTCCCGGAGCGGATCTCCGCTCCGCGCGCGCTGCGCCCGGCTTCGAGCCCGTCCTGCACGACTGCGCGCCGCCTCTCCCGCGCGCGTCCCTGTTGACCTCTGCTCAGCCGCTGGCCGGCACGCCCTCCTCGGAGCGCGCGCCGGGCCGCTGCGGCCTACCCCCTCCCGCCCAGAGTACGGGCGGACCCTGCAGTCGAAACGGAAGCGGAAGTTCAGTTGTGGTGCGGCTCGAAACCCCCTCGGGTGCCTATGCTTAGTAGAACCAAGTGGAAGCTGTTTGGACTGACGACTTCGGTGGGGCTCGCGGCATGCGCCCCGGCCGTGGTCGGCGCGTACAAGAACTGGAAAGAGGCGAAGCACGACGCCGCCGTGAAGCGCGCCGAGCAGGCGCTCGCGCAGGGCGCGGACTTCATCCCCTGGCAGGAGGAGCTCGTCCCCGAGATGGAGGAAGAGGGCGCCTCCGAGGCGGAGAACGAGAAGGTCGAGCAGGACTTCGCCGACCTGCGCCGGCTCGCGCTGCAGGCCGAAGTCGGCCCGCGCCCCGCCGAGTTCAACAACCAGCTGCTGAGCATCGTGGCCCGCGAGAACGAGCGCTGGAACAAGCCCGCCTCGCAGGACAACTTCGTGCGCGCGCTCGGTGACGCGAACGCCGTCGGCCCGGCCGCCGCCGGCACCCGTCCCTGGCTCAGCCTCGGGCCTGGCACCGCCCGCTCCTCGTACAACGGCACCTACTACAAGTCGATCGACTCGGGCCGTCCCACGCAGATCCGCGTGAAGCCGGGCGATCCCAAGACCGTGTACCTCGCCACCTCCGGCGGCGGTCTCTGGAAGGCCACCGACTTCGGCCAGTACCCCACCTGGCTGCCCCTCACCGACAACCTCGGCTCGCTCGCCATCGGCGCGCTGGACATCGACCCGAACAACCCGGCGACGGTGTTCATCGGCCTCGGTGACGCGTTCGACCGTCAGGGCGGCGGCATCGTGAAGTCCACCGACGAGGGCGCCACCTGGGGCGCTCCGATCGTCCTCGCGGCCACGCACCCGGTGGATGGCAAGCCCACCGCCACGAACAACGTGCGCGACATCAAGGTGGACCCGACCAACTCCAGCAACATCCTGGTCGCCACGGACGACGGCTTCTACCGCTCCACGGACGGCGGTGCGACCTTCGGCCTCATCGACCTGCCGAACACCGCGGCCACTGGCCCGGTGCGCGAGGCCACCTGGGCGCTCACGTACCTGGGCACCACGGGCGGCCAGTCCCAGTGGCTCGTGAGCGGCGTGTACGCCTGCCCCGGCGGCCTGCCCCCCACGCCGGCCAGCGGCACCCAGAACTCGTCGCTCGGCGTGGCCGCCTGCGCTTCGAACCCGGCCGTGGGCAACTACGGTGACTTCTGGAAGAGCACCGACTCGGGCGCGACCTGGGTCTCCGTGCGCGCCTCCGGCGCGCTGACCGCGGCGCTCACCGCGGGCGGCGCGGGCGAGGTCGGCCGCATGCAGATTGCCGGCAACGCGGCCCCGAACCCGGGCAACGCGGTCGTGTACGCCCAGGCCAGCACCATCATCGACAGTGGCTCGGCGGGCAACGCCACCGCGGCCATCCTCAAGAGCACCGACGGCGGTGCGAGCTGGACGGTGGTGGGCACCAAGGCCACGGCGATGGCCAACCCGACCAGCGGCGCCGACTGCAAGACCCTCGATATCGGCCACAACCAGAGCTACTACAACCTGGCCATCGCGGTGGACCCGGGTAACTCCAACAACGTGCTCATCGGCGGCAACCTCTGCGGTGCGCGCACCCGCAACGGCGGCGCGACCTGGGAGAACGTGGCGCACTGGCTGCCCCAGGGCGGCGGCGGCCTCACGGCGGACGGCTTCCTGCCCTACGTGCACGCTGACTGGCACACGGCCACCATCATCCGCACCAGCGCGGGCGCGGTGGCGTTCGCCGGCACGGACGGCGGCCTCTTCGCCTCCTACAACCTGTTCGACGTGACCAGCCCGGCCACCGTGGCCTGGCAGTTCCCGGACGTGGGCCTCGTGACCCAGCTGCCCTACGCGGTGGGCTCGGGTGACCCGGTCTACGGCACGGGCAGCGTGGTCTTCACCGGCCTGCAGGACAACGGCACCCGCTTCCGCCTGGTCGACGACGAGAGCTTCGTCTTCGACTTCGACCTGCAGAACTGGGACCAGATCATCGGCGGTGACGGCATCGGCAACGCGGTGGCCAACGACTCGCGCGGCCAGAACCCCGTGTACTGGGCCTCGGTGCAGAGCAGCTGGCGCTTCTGTGTCCCGCGCCTGCGCGACTGCAGCCGTCCCACCCGCCTCGAGAACGGCGTGGAGAAGAGCAACTGGCGCGCGTTCACCACCAGCTTCCCGGCCGGTGATGGCATCCCGTTCCTCGTGCGCTACGGCGCGCTCAACGACGACAACGGCTCGGTGGTCGCCAACAGCAGCCTGAACGTCTACCGCATCCGCGTGGATCCGCTGAACGAGACCCCCGTGTTCACCCGCATGACGCCCGCGGGCTTCACGGTCGCCGGCTCGGTGCGCGGCACCCGCGGCAACGGCCCGATCGTCTCGCCGTACTCCTACACGGTGGACGGCGTGCCCGCCCGCATCTACGGCGTGCCGCTCTCCAGCGGTGGCTCGGCGATCATCATCGACAAGGGCAACGCGGTGAACGTGATCAACGCCGCGACCGCCGTCACGGTCGGCACGGATCAGATCGGCTTCATCCAGGCGGTCACCGTCCCCCGCAACCCGGCCAGCCTGGGTGGCACGGACGTGAAGCAGACCTGGCTGGTGGCCTCCGCTGGCGCCGTGACGCTCGCGAACACCGTCGTCCCCGACTCCGTGGGTCACCTCTACAAGACGACCGACGCCGGTCAGACCTGGGTGCCCTTCCACGGTAACGGCACCGGCTTCGACCTGCCGAACGTGCCCATCTGGAGCGTGAAGTACGACCCGAGCGACCTCACCGACTCGACCATCTACGTGGCCACCGAGATCGGCCTCTACCGCACCGTCGACGGTGGCAAGACCTGGGCCCGCTACGGCCAGGGCCTGCCCATGGTGCGCACCTACGACGTGGTCATCTCCTCCAACGGCGGCCTCGTGCGCGTGGCCACCTACGGCCGCGGCATCTGGGAGATCCACCCGGAGAGCGAGCCGGCCAGCGCGCCGAGCACCGGTGACTGGGACGGCAACGGGGTCATCGACTACTTCGACCTGCAGGCCATGGCCACCCGCCTGGGCACCACCCCGGCGACGGGGCCGAGCGCGGGCCTCGCCTTCAGCAACTCGCTCTTCTACTCCAACACCCTCGACCTGACCGGCAGCCCCACCACCATCGAGGAGGCTGACCTCAGCGCCCTCGTTGCCAAGTTCGGGAGCACTCCGTGAACCAGGCCATCACTTCCACTCGAACCTACTCCCGGCCCATGACTAGAAACCTCCTCGTCCTGCTGTGCGTGGGCCTCGCGGCCTGCGGCGGTGGCGAAAAGCCCGCGGTGGCCGTCTTCACCGCGGCGCCCGAGACCATCGCGAAGGGCAGCCACACCAAGCTGGTCTTCACCGCCAACAACGCCAACCGTCTGAGCATCGACAACGGCGTGGGTGACGTGACCGGCAAGTCCTCGGTGGACGTCTCCCCCACCGAGACCACCGTCTACACCCTCACCGCCAGCCACGGCAGCGACCGTGCCGAGTCCAAGCTCACCGTCACGGTGGGCCCCACCCCTGCGGCCGGCTTCAAGCTGGCCGTGGCGGGGGCCATCGTCGCGGGCGCTGCGACCAACGTCACGGTCACGGCCGTGGACCCCTCGGGCGCCACCGTTCCCTCGTACACGGGCACGGTGCACCTGGTGAGCAACGATCCCCAGGCGGAGCTGCCCGGGGACTTCACCTTCACCGCCGCGGACAAGGGCGTGAAGACCGTTCCCGTGGTGTTCAAGACGGCGGGCGCGCAGCTG
This sequence comes from Aggregicoccus sp. 17bor-14, assembly GCF_009659535.1. NCBI lineage: Bacteria > Pseudomonadati > Myxococcota > Myxococcia > Myxococcales > Myxococcaceae > Aggregicoccus > Aggregicoccus sp. 17bor-14. The sequence goes on along the minus strand of NZ_VJZZ01000001.1, from coordinate 530,786 downwards.
CTCGTCGCCAACGGCACCGTGGGCGGTGGGATGACCGGCTCCTTCAGCACCCAGAGCGCCGGGCTCCCGGTCAAGGCGGCCGCCGCCAAGACCCTGCTGCTCTCCAGCGTCCCGGTGGAGGCGGACGCGGACACGGACGTCACCTTCCAGGTGTCCTTCACGGACGCGTACAACAACCTCGCCACCGAGCAGCGCGGCACCCTCCAGGTGCGGCTGAGCGACGGCAGCGCGGTCCCCGTGCAGGACGTCCAGGTGGGCAGCGACGGCCGCGCGCAGATCACCGTGGCCTTCGCCACGGCCGGCGTGCAGACCGTGACCGTCACGGACTCGGCCAACTCCGCGCTCAAGGCCACTGCCGAGGTGCGCGTGAAGCCGGGCTCGGCCCTCAGCTACACCCTCGCGCCGCTGCCCGCCTCCGCGCGGGCCGGCGAGCCGCTCGCGGTGACCGTCACCGCGCGCGACCGTAAGGGCAATGCGGCGGCCGGTTACAACGGCAGCGCGTCCTTCTCGTCCTCGGACGCGACGGACCAGCTGCCCGGCACGGTCACCTTCGTGGACGGCGTGGCGCACGCCTCGGTGAGCTTCCGCACCGCGGGTGACCACTCCTTCACCGTGACCGAGGTGGGCGGCAGCCTCTCTGCGACCTCCTCCACCGTGGCTGTCAGCGCGGCGGATGCGGCGGCCCTCGTCGTCTCCGGTCCGGCCTCCTCCGAGGCGGGTGCGGCGGCCTCCTTCACCGCGACGGTGAAGGACGCCTACGGCAACACCGCCACGGGCTACCGCGGCACGGTGCACGTGAGCTCCACGGACAGCGCGGCCGTGCTCCCGGCCGACTACGCCTTCACGTCTGACGACGCGGGCACCCACGCGTTCTCGGTGACCTTCAAGACCACCGGCACCCAGCAGGTCTCCTTCGCTGACGCGGCGCACAGCCTGTCCGCCTCGGCCTCGGTGGCCGTGGGGGCCGGTGCGGCCGTCGCCTGCGAGATCTCCGAGACCCCGTCCACCAGCACTGCCGGCGCGAGCCTGCCGGTGCGCGTGACGGTCAAGGACGCCCAGGGCAACACGGCGACCGGCTACGCCGGCACCGTGGCGCTCAGCTCCTCGGACGCGAAGGCCACCCTGGGGGCGGCGGTGACGTTCGTGCCGTCGCGTGACCAGGGCAGCCGCGTGTTCACCGCCACCCTGGTGACGGCCGGCAGCCAGACCCTCACCGCGGGCGACTCGGCCGCGGGCTGGTCGTGCACCGCCACCGTCGCGGTGAGCGCCGCCCAGAGCCGCCTCGTGCTCGGTCTGCCCGCGGGCGTCAACGCGGGCATCCCGGCCACGGCGACCGTGCGCGTGCAGGACAGCTTCGGCAACCCGGTCGCGGACTACGCCGGGACGCTGCAGTTCACCTCCACGGACGCGAGCGCCACGCTGCCCGCGGACCTCGTGTTCACGGGCTCCGAGGGCGGCGTCGGCTCGGTCAGCGTCACGTTCAAGACGCTGGGCAGCCAGACCCTCACTGCGGTGCAGTCCGGTGACAGCACCATCTCCGGTCAGGCGACCACCGCCGTCCACGGCCTGGTCTACACGGATCCGACCGCGGGCGCCGGCAAGGTGCGCTTGGTCCTCAACACGGCCGCCTCGAGCGCCAGCGTCGTCCAGCTGGACCTCGTGTCGAACGTCTCCTACGCCCGCCAGGGCAGCACCACGGCGCGCGGCGGCATCTACTCGGCCGGTATGAACCTGCCGGTGGACACCACCCGCGCGGTCGCGGACTCCACGCTGTTCGTGGAGCCTGCGGCGGCGAGCGCGGCGCTGTCCCTGGGCGCGGCGCCCAAGGCCATCGGCGCGGCGCTGCCCACCACGGGCCCGGGGGCGAACGTCCTCTACACGGGCGCGAGCCAGAAGTTCGCGGGCGCCGGTGCGGTGGCTGCGGACTCCAACCTGACCACCGGCAAGGTGTTCTACTCCGTGCGCCTGAAGCTCCCGGCCACGGCGACGGTGGGCACGGTGTTCGACGGCAACAACCTCGGCACGAAGTTCCGCGCCGCGGTGCGCAACCGCGCGGGTGACGAGCTGCTGCAGAACGCCGACTTCGCCATCGGCAAGCTCGAGGTCCGCTAGCAAGCCGCGGTCGGCGCCCCACCCGGGGCGCCGCTCGCCAGACGCCCCCTTCCGCGCAGCTCGCGGGAGGGGGCGTCGTCGTTCAGGGGATGGACCGGGTGGGGAGGCTGCTCAGTGCCGCCGCGAGCGCCCGCCGTCCGTGTCGTCTCCCGCGGGCGAAGGCAGCGGGCTGTCGAGCGGGTCCTCCACCTCGAGCGCCTGCTCGCGGCGCTTCTCGTACTGCCCGCGCACGTAGTCCACCAGCGGGTCCAGGTAGCTGAGCAGGGGAGGGCAGCGCACCGACGTGCCCTCGAGCCGCTCGAGCGTGTTGTGGCAGTTGTAGAGCGCCAGGTGGCTCACGTAGCTGATGGCCGCGCGCTGCGGGCGCGCGAGCCGCTCGAGCACCGGCAGCCGCAGCATCACGTCGGCCGCGCGCGCCGAGAGGTTGAAGCGCGGCAGCTTGCGGTTCGCGCGCTCCGCGACGAGCTCGTACACGCGCCGCGCGCTCATCGGGTTGGGGTCCACCAGGTGGAAGGTCTGCCCCACGGCCGCGGGGTCGCGGCTCAGCGTCCACACCGCCTCCACCAGGTAGTCCATGGGGATGACGTTGAGCGGCGCGACGCCGTTGCCCGGCAGGGGCAGGGGCGCGACCAGCGGCGAGGTCACCAGGAGGATGCCCAGGTAGTAGGGCCCGTCGAAGCGGTCGATCTCCCCCGTGCGGCTGTCGCCCACCACGCTGCCGGGGCGGAAGATCGTGACGGGCAGGCTCGCGCCGGCGCGCTGCACCAGGCGCTCCGCGTGGAACTTCGTCTCCTCGTACGCGTTGCGGAAGGCCTGGCCGCGGTCCAGCTCGTCCTCGGCGATCACCCCCACCCGGTCTCCGGACACGTAGCAGGTGGACAGGTGGTTGAAGCGCCGCAGCCCGCCGCAGTCGCGCGCGAGCTCGAGCACGTTGCGCGTGCCGTCCACGTTCACCCGCCAGGCCGTCTCCTTGGGCGTGCTGAGCGAGGTGAGGGCGGCGAGGTGGAAGATGTCCGTGGTGCGGCCGCGCAGCCGCTCGTACTCCTCGCCGGAGAGGCCCAGGTGCATGTCCGCCACGTCCCCGGTGAGCAGCTCCACGCGGCCCGGGTTCTCGAGCCCCTTCACCAGCCGCTGCGCCTCCTTCAGGTGGCGCGGCTGCACCAGGAGCGCGAGGTGGGCGCGGGGCTCCGCCTCGGCGAGGTGGGTCACCAGCCGCTTGCCGATGAAGCCCGGGAAGCCGGTGACGAAGTAGCTGGGGGCAGCTGCGGGCGCGCGCGTCTCACTCATGGCGGGGCGCACCATACGTCAGCCGCGTGCGAGCAGGGCCTCCCAGATGCGCTCCACCTGCGCGCGCGTGGCCGCGAGCTCCCCCGCGTTGTCCACCACCCAGGTCGCGTGGCGCCGCTTGTCCTCGAGCGGGAGCTGGGAGGCGAGCCGTGCCTCGGCCGCCTCGCGCGAGAGGCCGTCTCGCGCCATGAGCCGCGCGAGCTGCACCTCGCGCGGCACCGCCACCAGGATGACCCCCTCCATGCGCGTGTGCAGCCCGTTCTCGATGAGCAGCGGGGCGTCGTAGATGACGCGCGCGGCGCCGGCCTCGGCGAGCGCCTGCGTGCGCTCGAGGAAGGCCTGCGCGATGCGCGGGTGCAGCAGGGCATTGAGCGCGGCGCGCTCGGAGGCGTCAGCGAACACGCGCTGGCCCAGCTTCGCCCGGTCCAGGCCTCCGTCCGGGCCCAGCACGCCGGGAAAGCGCGCTGCCACCTCCGCGAGCCCGGGCGTCCCCGAGGCCACCACCTCGCGCGCGAGCACGTCCGCGTCCAGCACCTGCGCTCCCAGCTCGCGCAGCATGCGGCTCACGGTGCTCTTGCCCGAGGCAATCCCTCCGGTGAGCCCGTACAGGTGCACCTACTTCGCCCCGCGCAGCGTGGTGAAGATGAACGAGTTCACCGTCTTGCCGTCCTCGTTGAAGAAGATGGCGAGCCCCAGGCGGGGGTAGAGGTAGTAGCTGCGGAAGTCCTCGGTGATCTTCTTGAGGTAGCAGGGGGTCTCCGGCAGCGGGCCCGTGGGGCAGGCCGCGCCGTAGGTGTTCTCGATCGCCTCGCGGTCGATGACCGGGGCGGGGAACACGTCGATGCGGTCCACCACGCCGCTCGCCGGGTCCAGCTTGAACTGCACCTGGGTGGTGCCCTTGATGGCCTGCTTGGCCAGGTAGGCGATGACCTCGGGGCCCGCCTTGCCCGCCTCGGGCTTCACCGTGCGGGTGGGCGTGCCGAAGCGCTTGAGCACGTCCTCGCGCCGGCTCACCCCGGGCTCGATGCCCTGCCAGGGCTTGGCGAGCGCGGGCGCGGCGGCGAGCAGCAGGAGCAGCAGGGCGAGCGGGGGCAGGGCAGGGGTGCGCATCGGTCTCGGGGTTCCTACTGAAAGGGCCGCAGGGCCTCAAGCGCGAGGGACGCGGCCCGGGTGTCCGCCATTCAAAGCCGCCCATTCCTGCCTTGCCGCGCTCTTCCCGGGTCTGCTAGTGCTCGCCGCTGCCATGCGCGCTCCCGGACCCTGGATTTTCCTCGTCATCCTGGCCACTTCCAGCGCGGCGCTCGCCGCGGACTTCGTGGGGCCGGAGAGCTGCAAGGGCTGCCACCCGGAGGCGTACGACGCCTGGATGCAGTCCAAGCACGCGCGCGCCACCGACTCGCTCAACACGCAGCAGAAGGGGGACGCGCGCTGCCTCAGCTGCCACGCGCCGAACCAGGCCGAGCAGCAGGTGGCGCAGGTGACGTGCGAGACCTGCCACGGGGGCGGTCAGTACTACTCCCCCAGCTACGTGATGAAGGACGCGGAGCTCTCGCGCCTCGTGGGGCTGGTGGACCCGAGCGAGAAGAGCTGCCGCACCTGTCACGACGCCTCCAGCCCCTCGCTCAAGCCGTTCAACTTCGTGGAGAGCCTCAAGGCGATCGACCACTGGTCCGCCGAGCGCGCGCGCCGCAGCGGTGCGCGCGCCGAGGCCTCCCCGCACGGGCAGGACAAGAAGTAGGACCCGGTGATCAAGATCCTCGACTCGCAGTTCGTCACGACCGCGGTGGAGCCGCACGGCTACCCCACCGACCACGGCGTGGAGGTGGCCTTCGTGGGCCGCTCCAACGTGGGCAAGTCGTCCATGATCAACGCGCTCACCGGCCGCAAGAAGCTGGTGCGCGTCTCCAACACGCCGGGGCGCACCCGCACCCTGAACTTCTTCGACGTGGACCTCGAGCGCGGCCGCCTGCGCCACCGCGTGCGCCTGTGCGACCTGCCCGGCTACGGCTTCGCCAAGGCGAGCAAGAGCGACAAGGCGCAGTGGGAGAAGATGATCACCACCTACCTCGAGAAGCGGCACCGGCTCGAGGCGGTGGTGAGCATCATCGACGCGGAGGTGGGCCCCACCGAGGAGGACCACCGCACGCTCGAGTTCCTCCAGGCGCATGACCGCCGCATCCTCGTGGCCGCCACCAAGATCGACCGCCTCCCCAAGGCGCGCCGCAAGCCGCGCGTGAAGGCGCTCGCCGAGGAGCTGGGCCTGCCGCTCGAGGCCGTGCTGCCCTTCAGCTCCACGGACAAGATCGGCGTCGAGGAGATGTGGGACGCGCTCCTGGACACCTTCGGGCGCCGCTCGGTGCACGCGCCCGAGCCGAAGGAGCCCAAGGAGCCCCGGGGCCCGTAATCCCCCCTCCCGGCGGCCCCCTGTGGTAGGGCTCGCCCCGTGTCCGACTCCAAGACTCCGCAGGGAAGTGGCAAGGGTGCGCAGGAGGGGCTGAGCAGCCTGCGCCGGCAGCTCGCACAGCTCTCGCCCAAGGCACGGCTCGATGCGCTGATCAGCGCCCCGGACGCCCGGCGCCTGGTGCGCAGCATGCCCGCCGAGGATCTCTACTTCGCCATCGCGGACGTGGGGCTCGCGGACTCGCCGGAGCTGGTGCAGCTCGCGAGCCCGGCGCAGTTCCGCACCTTCGTGGACCTGGGCGGCTGGGAGCGCGACCGCATCGACCCGCACGCGCTGCTCACCTGGCTGCGCGCCGCGCGCGGCGACGAGCCCGAGGAGTTCCTGCGCAAGGTGCACGGCGTGGACGCGGAGCTGCTCGAGTACCTGCTGCGCGAGTTCACCGTGGTGCACGACCTGGAGGAGAACCCGGACGTGAACCCGGAGGGCGTCACCATGGAGACGCCCGAGGGCCGCTACCTCCTCGAGTTCAAGGAGGTGGAGGGCGCGGAGCTCGCCGGCCTGCGCCACCTGCTCAACGATCTCATCGCCGAGAACCCCTTCGAGGCGGTGCGCCTCTTCGAGGCGGCGCGCTGGGAGGTGCCCAGTGAGCTCGAGGAGATCGCCTACCGCTTCCGCGCCGGGCGCCTGCAGGACCTGGGCTTCCCGCCGCTCGAGGAGGCCGTGCGGCTCTTCAGCTACGTGGACCCCGGAGCGAGGCCCGCGCCCGCGGCTTCGCCCGGCCAGGCGCTCGCGGCGGCGGGCGGCCACGTGGACTACCTGGAGGCGGCCTTCCGCGAGCTGGACGCGGTGGAGCGCGACAACCTCGAGGACGAGCTGCGCGGGGTGGCGAACGCCGCGCTCGTGGCCGAGGCCGCGGACCCCGGGGACCTGGACGCCCTGCGCCGCGTGGGCGAGATGGTGCGCGACTACCTCTCGCTGGGCCTCGAGCACCTCACCGGCGCCGCCCCCGCGCGCGCCGCGGAGCTCGTGCGCGAGGTGCCCCTGCCGCGCCTCTTCCAGGTGGGCTTCTCGCTCACGCTCGCGCTCAAGTACCGCGCGGACCGCCTCGTGAAGGCGCCGCTCGCGCGAATGGATGACACGCTCTTGCTGATGCCCGAGGAGGCCGCGGGGGTGGAGGCGCTGCGCCGCAAGCGTCCGCGGCGCGCGCTGCGGGTGCAGGGCGCCGAGGCCGTGCCCTTCCGCAACCTGCGCGAGCTCGCCCTGAGCGAGGCGCTGCTCGGCCGCGCCGAGGCGCAAGGGGCCATCTTCCGCGCGCTGCTCGGCGGCAGCGAGCCGAGCGCCCGCGAGCGCCTCGCCCGCTTCGGGGTGGACCTCAAGGCGCTCGAGGTGGAGCGCCTCTTCACCGCCGCCGTGGCCATGGCGGTGCTGGAGGGCCGGGTGGACCCGCGGCCGCTGCCCGAAGGGCGCGGGAGCGAGCTGGGCGAGCGCCTCTTCGAGGGGGAGCCCGCGGCGCCCCGCCTGCGCGCGAGCGCCGCCGAGCGCGCCCTCGCGGCCCTGGAGCCGGCGGTGGAGGAGGGCGCCCGGCCCGAGCTGCGTCGGCTGGTGAACGCCACCCTGGAACGGCTGCGCACCGAGCTGGGTGCGCCCTTCCTCCAGGAGCGGCGCATCCACCCCACGCTGGCCGTGATCCTTCCCATGGAGGGCAGCGCGACGCCGTAACTCTTTCAGGCTGCGCGGGCCCCCGTCGGCGCAGCCCTCGCCAAGTCACTGGATCCACGGGCAATGGCTGCTCGGAAGCCTGGCACGCACCCTGCTTGAGGGGGGCGTCGCAGAAGTGTGCTTTCAGAGCGTCGCTCGGGAGGAGTGGGCATGGTGGGCGAACAGGGGCGGCAGCGCGACGTGCTCGCGTTCTACTGCCTGACGGCTTTCGCATTTTGCATGTACGCGGTGCCCGGCGAGTGGATCCCCGCCCTGGCGCCCCTGCGCCTCGCGCTGCTGACCTCGGGGCTGGCCGCGGGACTGGTGGTGATGCGCCGGGTGGGGCGCGCCGAGCCCTTCTTCCTGGACGGGGTGCGCGGCGTCTCGCTGATGTGCTTCTCGGTGGTGGTGGTGGCCTCGATGAGCTGGTCCATCAACCCGCTGGAGAGCCGCGCGGTGGCGATCGAGGTGCTCAAGCTGAGCGCCATCTACCTCGCCGTGGTGAACGTGGTGACGAACGAGAAGCGCCTCACCGTGATTCTGGGCGCATTCGTGCTGGGCTCCATCATCACCTCCATCGGCGTCATCAACTGGTACCTCGTCGGCGAGAACCTGGTGGAGGGCTTCCGCGCCCGCTGGGTGGGCATCTACGCGGACCCGAACCGCACCGCGATGAACGTGGGCATCGTCGTGCCGCTCGCGGTGGCCTTCATCGCGCGCAAGGGCACCGGCTGGCTCTTCCGCATCGCGTGCACGGCCGCCGCGGTGCTCGCCGTGGTGGCCATCGTGTTCACCCACTCGCGCGGCGGCTTCGGCGGCCTCGCCACCGCGATGGCGCTGTGGGCCATCCGCGAGAAGCGGCGCCTGCAGGCCATCGTGCTCGGGGCCGTCTTCGCGCTGGGCCTGGTGGTGTTCGCGCCGGAGAGCTTCTGGAAGCGCAACGAGACGGTGACCGAGTTCCACCAGGACGCCTCGGCCATGGGCCGCGTCTACGCGTGGCAGGTGGCCAGCCGCATCAGCCTGGACAAGCCGCTGCTGGGCGTGGGGGCGGGGGGCTTCCGCTTCGCGTGGCCGCTGTACGCCCCGCCGGAGTCCCACCGCGCCTACGTGGCCCACGACCTCTTCCTGGAGGTGCTCGGCGAGCTGGGCTGGGTGGGCTTCTTCCTCTTCCTCATCTTCGCCGGAGGCGCGGTAGGCGGCGCCTTCGAGGCGAGCCTGGACCCGAACATCGGCTGGGTCGCACGCGCGCTGGGCGCGAGCATCGTGGGCTACCTCATTTGCCAGCTGTCCGCCGGCTACATCCAATCCGCACACCTGTACATGCTGTTCGGCCTCGCCGCGAGCGCCGAGCGCCTCGCCCGGATGCGCGAGGCGACGGCCCTGGTGCCCCAGCGCGGCCCCGCGAGCGCGCCCTCCGAACCGCTGGAGCCCGCGTGGGAGCCCACGCGCCATGCCCTCTGAGGGCAGCCACCGTGAGGCGGGGGCGCTGCCTGCGCCCCGGCCGCTGAGGCTGGTGCAGTTCACCCGCTCCTTCCACCTGGGCGGCACCGAGGTCCAGGTGGTGGAGCTGCTGCGCGGCCTGCCCGCGCACTACCGCACGCAGGTGTGCGTGCTGCAGGAGGGCGGGGCGCTGCTGCCGGCGGTGCGCGCGCTGGGGCACGCGCCCGAGGCCTTCCCGCTGCAGGGCTCGCTCGCCCAGGCGAACACCGCGCTGCAGGTGGCGCGGCTCGCGCGCTGGCTGCGGCGCCAGCGGGTGGAGCTCGTGCACGTGCACGACTTCTACTCCTCGGCGCTGGCGGTGCCCGCGTGCCGGCTCGCCGGGGTGAAGGCCATCGTCGGGCGGCTGGATCTCTCGCACTGGCAGGGGCCCGCGCGCCGCGCGCTCCACGCGCACCTCACCGGCCTCGCGCACCACGTGGTGGTCAACGCCGAGGCCATCCGCACCCAGCTCCTGTCCGAGGAGGGGCTCGCGCCGGACCGGGTGAGCGTCATCCACAACGGGCTGGATCTGCCGCGCTTCGACGCGCGCAGCGCCGCCGGGCTGCAGGCGCCACTCCCGGACACCGGCGGTGCGCCCTGGCTGCTGCACGTGGCCAACATGAACCACCCGGTGAAGCGCCAGGAGGATCTCTTCCACGCGCTCGCCCTGCTCGCGCGCCGGGGCACCGTGCTCCACGCGCTGCTGGTGGGCGACGGCCCCCGCCGCCCCGAGCTCGAGCGGCTCTGCGAGCAGCGGGGGCTGCGGCGCCAGGTGCACTTCCTCGGCTTCCGCCAGGACGTGCCGGCCCTCTACGCCCGCGCGGCCTTCGGAGTCCTCTGCTCGAGCGCCGAGGGGCTCTCCAACGCGGTGATGGAGGGGCTCGCCGCAGGCCGCGCCATGGTCGTCACCCGCGTGGGCGGAAACCCCGAGCTGGTGCTGCACGGCGCGCGCGGCCTGGTGGTGGAGCCCTGCCGGCCCGAGCAGCTCGCCGACGCCTTCCTCCAGCTGCTCTCGGACCCCGTGCGCGCCGAGGCCCTGGGGGCCGCGGGCCGCCGCTTCGTAGAGCGCGAGCTGACGCTGGCGGAGATGGTGCGCCGCCACGACGCCCTGTACCGCAGGGTGGTGGGAGGGAAGGGGGCCGAGGCCGCTGCCTGGGTCCCCGGGCACGCAGCCGAGGCCGCTGCGGGCGCCTGATGCAATGGCCGGGCGGGCCCTGCGTAGGGCATGCAGAGCCCCTCCCTTTCCCGAGGCCCCGCATGCACGCCCTCCTCCTCCTCGCCCTCGCCGCCACGCCCAACCCCCAGTCCTTCTCCTTCGACGCGGGCGCCGCCCCGAACGTGCACGTCTCGGACGTGAACGGCTCCGTCACCATCGAGGGGAGCGAGACGGGGAAGGTCACCGTCGAGGCGCGTCAGGAGGGCAGCGCCGAGGCGCTCGCCGACTACCCGGTGGAGGTGAAGCAGGAGGGGGACACCGTGACGGCGCGCCTGTGCTGCGGGCCCTGCGCGGAGAAGAACCGCAGCTGCAACCACCCGCCGGACACGCACTTCACGCTTCGGGTGCCGCGCGGCGCCCGCCTCGAGCTCTCGGTGGTGAACGCCGCCGTGCGGGTGAGGGGCGTGAGCGGCCGGCAGGAGGTCAGCAGCGTGAACGGCGCCGTGGAGCTCTCCGGCTCCACCCAGGCGCTCAAGGTGAGCACGGTGAACGGCTCGGTGCGCCTCGCGCCCCAGGAGGTCGCGGACACGGACGTGAGCACCGTCGCGGGGGACGTGAAGCTCCAGCTGCCGGACCACGCCAGCGCCAAGGTCGACTACTCCACCGTGGGCGGCAGCTTCAACGGCAAGAGCAAGGCGCTGGGCAGCGTGAGCCGCCAGTACGGCGCCGGCGCCCACGACATCGACGTCAGCACCGTGAGCGGCGCGCTCGACGTCGAGCCGCGCAGCTAGGCATCCAGGTTTCTCGGGGCCCTGCCGGCCGGACCCTCCAAGGGGTCGGCAGGGCCTCTTCCTCTTCTACGGCGTGGCGAGCACCGCGGGCGGCGCTGCCCTGCGCGCGTCCGCGCCCACCAGCTCGCGCACGCTCTTGAGGCCCTCGCGCTGCAGGTGCTCGCTCAGGCCCTGTGCGAGGCGCCGCGGCATCCCGGGCCCCTCGTAGATGAAGCCCGTGTACACCTGTACGAGCGAGGCGCCGGCGCGCAGCTTCTCCACCACGTCCGAGGCGCTGAACACCCCGCCCACCCCGATGATGGGCAGCGTGCCGCCGCTGCGCTGGTAGGCGCGGCGGATGACGGCGTTCGCCGGCTCGCGCACCGGGGCGCCGGAGAGCCCTCCCGCCTCCTTCGCCACCGGGTGCTCGAAGGGCCGCGCGATCGTGGTGTTGGTGCAGATGAGCCCGTCCAGGCCGCAGCTGCGCACCACGTCCACCACCTCGTCCACGGCCTCGGGGGTGAGGTCCGGGGCAATCTTCAGGAACAGGGGCTTGCCCGGTGCCACCTGCGCGAGCCGCGCCTTCACCGCCCGCAGCAGGGCGCCCAGCGCCTCGGGCTCCTGCAGCTTGCGCAGGCCGGGGGTGTTGGGCGAGCTCGCGTTCACCACCACGTAGTCGCCCAGCGCCCCGAGCGCGTCCACGCAGGCCACGTAGTCGTCCACCGCGCGCTCCAGCGGCGTGTCCTTGTTCTTCCCGATGTTCACGCCCACCGGCGCCGGCTGCCAGCGCCGGCGCCGCAGGCGCTCAGCCGCCGCGAGCGCGCCGCCGTTGTTGAAGCCCATCCGGTTGATCACCGCGCGCTGCTCCGGGATGCGGAAGAGGCGGGGGCGGGGGTTGCCCGGCTGCGGGCGCGGGGTGAGCGTGCCCACCTCCACCGCACTGAAGCCCAGGGCGAGCAGCGCATCCACCGCCGCCGCCTCCTTGTCCAGGCCCGCCGCGAGCGCCACCGGGTGCGCGAAGCGCAGGCCCGCCAGCTCCACCGAGAGATCCACCGGCGGCAGCCCCAGCGCCCGCTCGCGCAGCCAGCGGCACAGCCCCTGGAAGCGGCTCAGCAGCCGCATGGCGAAGAGGGTCAGCTCGTGGGCCGCCTCGGCCGGGAGCAGGAAGAGGAGGGTGCGGAGGAGCGGGTACATGGCCCCTCCGATATCAAGTCCTAGGCCGGAATGAACGAGTACTCGCGCGCCCAGGCGAGCGTCTGGTTCACCTGGTCGGGCGTGAGGATGCCGTGCTTCTCCATCAGCGCCACCTCGCTGCTCATGTCCGTCTCGAGCAGGTAGGGCCCGTCCGTGTTGATGCTGAACTTCACCCCGCGGTCCCAGAGCGTGCGCACCATGTGCTTGAACTCGTCCAGGCCCTCCACCGCCTTGGTGTGCAGGTTGGAGGTGGGGCACAGCTCGAGCAGCACGTTGCGCTCGCGCAGGATGCGCATCGCGCTCTCGTCGTAGGCGGCGAGGATGCCGTGGCCGATGCGGTGCGGATGCAGCGCCTCCACCACCGTCATCACGCCCTCGGCGCCGGTGCCCTTCGTCTCGCCCGTGTGCACCGTGCACTTGAGCCCCGCCTTGCGCGCGCGCTCGTAGAGATCCTGGAACTCGCGCAGGGCGTCCGGCCGCTTCTCCATCGCGTTCTTCTCGCTGCCCGCGAGGTCGATGCCGTAGACGCCGCGTCCCCGGTACTTGATCGCCTTCTCGACCAGGATGCTGTTGAGCCGGTGATCCCACTCGCGCGCGAGGCAGAAGATGAGGCCCGTCTTCACCCCGTACTCGAGCGAAGCGCGGTCCATGCCGCGCAGGGCCGCGTGGATGATGTGGTCCAGGTCCAGCTCGCTGTTGAGGTTGCGCTTCATCGGGTTGAAGCGCAGCTCCATCTGCGTCACCCGGCTGCCGCGGTACTCCTTGCCGATGATCTCGTACACGCTGCGCTCGATGGCGCTGGGCGAGCTCTGGATCTTCTCCGTCCAGGTGTGGAGGATCTTCAGGTAGTCGTCGAGGCTGCCCACCTTGCCGGGACGCGAGGTGATCAGCTCCACGAACTCGAAGTATCCCTTCACCGGCAGCTTGAAGCCCTGCTGGTGGGCGATGGACCAGAGGATGTGGGGCGCCACGGCGCCGCCCACGTGGATGTGCAGATCGATCAGGTCGCGAGCCATGGCGGTATGTATGCACAGCGCCGCGCGGGCGTAAAGGCGCCCCCCCCCTCAGCGGCGCAGCAGCACGTACAGCGCGCCCGCGCCACCGTCCTGCGGACGTGCAGTGGCGAACGCCAGCACCCGCTTCCCGATGCGCTTCTGTGAGAGCCACGACTGCACCTGGCCCTTGAGCACCGGCAGCTGGTCCTTCGAGTGCAGCCCGCGCCCGTGCACGATCAGCACGCAGCGCTTGTGGCCGCGTCGGCTCTCGGTGAGGAAGCGCTCCACGGCATCGCGGGCCTCGGCCTGCCCCATGCCGTGCAGGTCCAGCTGGCCCTGGAGCCCGAAGTCGCCGCGCCGCAGCGCCTCCATCAGCGAGCGGTCCGCGCCGCCGGACGCCGAGCCCTCGAGCACCTCGCCGCGCTCCGCGATGTCGAAGTCGCCGCGGCCCTCCACCAGCTCGGCCAGCTGCGCGAGCGCCTCGGCGTTGTCGTCCGCGAGCTGCTCGATGAGCCGGGGAAGGGCAGGGTCCTCGGGCGGCGGTTTGCCGCGCTCGGTCAGCTGCGACACGCCGTCCATCGCCGCGTAGAAGAGCGCGGCGTCGTCCTCCTCGATCGGCTTCGCGAGCTTCTTCGGGGGAGGGGGCGGCGCGGGCGCCTTCTTCGGCGCCGCGGGCTCGGGTACCTTCTTCAGCGCCTTGAGCGCCGCGAAGGGGGTGTTGAAGCCACTGTCCTTCTTCTTCGGCGGGCCACCGCGCTCGCTCATCCGTCCTCCCGGGAGCCCCACTCTTAATCCGCCCTCAGCGCCCGCGCAGCCTCCGAATCTCGGCGTACGCGCGCTCCAGCTCCTGGAAGCGCAGGGTGGCCCGCTCGCCCTCCGCGCGGCCGAGGTGCGCCACCCGGTCCGGGTGCGCCTGCGCCGCGAGGCGCCGGAACGCGCGCCGCACCGCTGCGTCGCTCGCGTCCGCCGCAACCCCCAGCGCCGCGTAGCTCGCGTGACCCGCGGGCTCGGCGGGAGGCTGCAGGGAACGCTGCTCGCGCTCGGCCTGGGCTTCGGCCGGGATGCCGAGCAGCCCCGCCACGCGCCGCAGCGCCTGCACCTCGGCGTTGCTCGCGCGCCCGTCGGCGAGCGCGAGGGTCCAGAGCGCCTCGAAGAGGCGGAGGCGCTCAGCGCCACCGAGCACTTCTCTCAGCGCTACCGCGGCCGGCCCGGGCGCGCGCGGGGCCTGCAGCTGCGCCTTCAGGCAGCGTCGCACCGCGCCCAGCGCCTGGGGGCCATAGCCCAGCGCATCCGCGAAGTGCTCGCGCACCGCGCGCAGCTCCTCGCGCCCCGGCTCGCCGTCCGCGCGCGCCACCTCGAGCAGCAGCGCGCAGGTGTCGGCGGTGAGGTCCGGTCCGGAGGGCGCGGGCAGCGGGCGCAGGTCGTCGTAGAGGTGGCCCGCGAGCAGCCCCACGCCCACCAGCAGCACCGCGCCGAGCGGGTTGCCCACGGCGAGCCCCAGGCCGAGCCCCAGCAGTGCACCGACGAGTTTGCCCATGAGCACCGGTGCGAGGCCCCCTTGCCGCTGCCCAGTTTGCCATATAGAGCGCCGCGCCATGGCCCAGCTGATCGACGGCAAGGCAATCGCCGCGCGCGTGCGCGAGCAGGTGCGGCAGGACGTGGAGCGGCTGCGCGCGAGCGGCGGGCCCACGCCCGGGCTCGCCGTGGTGCGCGTGGGCGAGGACCCCGCCTCGAAGATCTACGTCAACGGCAAGAAGCGGGCGGCGGCGGAGGTGGGCTTCCAGTCCTGGGAGCACCCGCTGCCCGCGACCGTCTCGCAAGGGGAGCTGCTCGCGCTCGTGGCGCGGCTCAACGCGGACCCGGCCGTGCACGGCATCCTCGTGCAGCTCCCGCTGCCCGCGCACCTGGACGTGGACGCGGTGATCGCGGCGGTGAGCCCCGACAAGGACGTGGACGGCTTCCACCCGGTGAGCGCGGGCCGCCTCTCGCTGGGCCTCCCGGGCCTGCGCCCCTGCACCCCGCTGGGCGTGATGCACCTGCTCGGCGGGGTGGGCTGCAACCCCTCGGGCAAGCGCGCCGTCGTCGTGGGGCGCAGCAACATCGTGGGCAAGCCCATGGCGCTGATGCTGCTGCAGGCGGACGCCACCGTGACGGTGTGCCACCGCAAGAGCGACCTGGCGCGCGAGGTTGGCCAGGCGGACATCCTCGTGGCCGCGGCCGGGGTGCCCGAGCTGGTGCGGGGCCACTGGGTGAAGCCCGGCGCGGTCGTCATCGACGTGGGCATCAACCGGCGCGCGGACGGCACGCTGGTGGGCGACGTGGAGTTCGCCCCGGCCTTCGTGCACGCCCGGATGATCACCCCGGTGCCCGGGGGGGTGGGCCCGATGACCATCGCGATGCTGATGCGCAACACGCTGCAGGCCGCGCGCGCGGCTACTTCGCGTTGAACGCGCTCTTCACGCCCGGGCGGTTGAGCACCACCAGCATCCAGATGCCGATGGGCAGCCCCACCGTGCAGGTGATCGCCGGGGGCACCATCGCGCCGATGGCGCCCACCACCGCGAGCCCGTAGCCGCGCAGGCGCATCGTGTTGAGCGCGCCCTGGATGGTGAGCGCGCTCCAGATGGCCGAGAACGCGAGGATCGCGATCAGGGGCAGGGTGGGCGTGGCGCCCGCGGCGCGCGTGCCGGTGGCCGGGTCCTCCCAGGGCATGTGCGCGTGCAGCGCGAGCGCGACGGCCATCACCGCGCAGAAGAACGCGTTGAGGATGCCCACGCACAGCAGCAGGAAGGCGGGGGGCCGCAGGTGGCGGAGGATCAGCAGACGGGGGTCAGAGGGGGGGAGTTCGACGCCGGGACCGCTCATGTGCGAGCTCGCAGTGCCCCCACGATCATGCGCGTCGCGGGGGACTTGTTGAGGGTGTAGAAGTGGATGCCGGGCACGCCGCGCGAGAGCAGCTCCATGCACTGCACCGTGGCGTGCGCCACGCCCAGCTGCATCAGGGCCTCGGGCTGATCGCGCACGCGCTCGAGCTGCAGCGCGAGCCGCATGGGCACCGTGGCCCCGCACATCCGGGTGAAGCGCTGCAGCTGCTCGTAGTTCGTGATCGGCATGATGCCCGGCACGATGGGGACGTTGATGCCGGCGCGGCGCGCCCGCTCCACGAAGTCGAAGTAGAAGGCGTTGTCGAAGAAGAGCTGGGTGATGACGAAGTCCAGGCCCGCGTCCACCTTCTGCTTCAAGTGGACCAGGTCCTCCTCGCGGCTCACCGTCTCCACGTGCCCCTCGGGGTAGCAGGCCCCGCCGAGGCAGAAGCCGAAGTCCTCGCCGCGGATGAACTCGACGAGCTCGCTCGCGTAGCGGAAGCCCCCCTCGTGGGGCACGAAGCCGGGCGCGCCCGCCTGGGGGTCCCCGCGCAGCACCAGCACGTTCTCCACCTGCGCGTCCGAGAGCTTGCGCAGGATGGCGCGCAGCTCCTCGCGGTCGTGCCCGATGCAGGTGAGGTGCGCCATCGCCGTGATGCCCGTGGTGCGCTTGATCTGCGTCACCAGGTCCACCGTGCGGTCGCGCGTGCTGCCGCCCGCCCCGTACGTCACCGAGACGAACCCGGGCTCCAGGGGAGCGAGCTCTTCCAGGGTGCGCAGCAGGGCACGCGTGCCGTCGTCCGTCTTCGGGGGGTAGAATTCGAACGAGAAGCAGGGATTGGACGGATTCAAGCGATAACGAATCTTCATGCGGCGCGCCGTCCTCGCCCTCCAGTGGGACCTTGATCGGAGGGGGTGCGCAGTTATAGTCCGCGCGCCTTTTTCCCCCACACGTTTTCAGGAGAGATCCATGCCCCGGCGCACGCCGCTCAACGAGGCCCACCGCAAGCTGGGGGCCCGCATGGTCGACTTCGTGGGCTGGGACATGCCCGTGCAGTACACCTCCGTCATCGCGGAGCACGAGGCGGTGCGCACGGGCGTGGGTCTCTTCGACGTCTCGCACATGGGCGAGATCGAGTTCCGCGGCCCCGGCGCGCTCGAGAGCGCCAACGCGCTCATCAGCAACGATCTCGCGCGCTGTGCGGACGGCCAGGCGGTGTACGCGGGCCTGCTCAACGAGCAGGGCGGCTTCGTGGACGACGTGGTCGCCTACCGCTTCAGCGCCGAGCGCATCCTCGTCTGCGTCAACGCGAGCAACGTGGACAAGGACTTCGCCTGGATGAAGGAGCACGCCAAAGGCGTCGCCCCCGTCAACCGCAGCGACGACTTCGCCCAGATCGCCGTGCAGGGCCCCAAGGCCCCCGCGCTGGTGCAGCGGCTCACGAAGGCGGACCTCTCCAAGGTCGGCACCTACCGCTTCACCGAGGGCGAGGTCGCGGGCGTGAAGTGCATCATCTCGCGCACCGGCTACACCGGCGAGGACGGCTTCGAGCTGTACTGCCCCCCGCAGGACGCCGAGAAGCTCTGGAACGCGCTCATGGCGGAAGGGCAGCAGGACGGCGTGAAGCCCGCCGGCCTCGGCTGCCGCGACTCGCTGCGCACCGAGATGAAGTACGCGCTCTACGGCAACGACATCGACGACGCGCACACCGCGCTCGAGGCCGGCCTGGGCTGGATCGTGAAGCTCGACAAGGCGCAGTTCGTGGGCAAGGACGCGCTCGTCGCCCAGAAGGCCGCGGGCGTGAAGCGCAAGCTCGTGGGCTTCGAGCTCACCGGCGCGGGCGTCCCCCGCCACGGCTACCCCGTGCTCAAGGACGGCCAGCGCGTGGGCGAGGTGACGAGCGGCACCATGGGCCCCTCGGTGAAGAAGCCCATCGGCATGGCCTACGTGCCCACCGAGCTCGCCGCCGAGGGCTCCACCTTCGACGTGGACATCCGTGGCCGCGCCGTCCCGGCCACCGTCGTGAAGACCCCCTTCCTCAAGAAGTCCTGAGTCTCGTCAGCCCCCTTTCCAGGAGCAGAACGCCATGGCCGCTGTCCCCCAGGATCTGAAGTACACGAAGGACCACGAGTGGGCGCGCCCCTCGGGCAAGTCGGTGGTGGTGGGCGTGACCTCGCACGCCCAGGAGGCGCTCGGTGACGTGGTCTACGTGGAGCTGCCCAAGGTGGGCGCCACGCTGACGGCCGGCCAGCCCTTCGGCGTCATCGAGTCCACCAAGGCGGTGAGCGAGCTCTTCGCCCCCGTGAGCGGCAAGGTGGTGAAGGTGAACGACGCCCTGAGCGACAACCCCCAGACCGTGAACTCGGACCCGTACGCGGCCGGGTGGATCGTCGAGGTCGAGCTCTCGGACACCAAGCAGCTGGACGGCCTCATGGATGCCAGCGCGTACGAGAAGCTGCTCGCGAAGCAGGCGCACTAAATCGGCGGGCGCCGGCTGTTACAGGGCGTTCTCGTTACCCCTTCCGCGACCTCTGCCTCAAAGGCTCAAAGGGCCCCAAGCACCATGAACCTGAACTGGAAGCACCAGGAGCAGTTTTCCGGCCGCCACATCGGCCCGGACGCCACCGAGCTGGAGGCGATGCTCGCCACCCTCGGCGTGGACTCGCTCGAGACGCTGATCGGCCAGACCGTCCCCTCGGCCATCCGCTCGAAGGAGCCGCTGAAGATCGCCGCCCAGCCCAGCGAGCACGAGCTGCTCGCGCAGCTGGAGAAGATCGCCGCGAAGAACCAGGTGTTCCGGTCCTTCATCGGCATGGGCTACAGCGACACGCACACGCCCAACGTCATCCTGCGCAACATCTTCCAGAACCCGGGCTGGTACACCCAGTACACGCCCTACCAGGCGGAGATCGCGCAGGGCCGGCTCGAGGCGCTGCTCAACTACCAGACCATGGTGATGGACCTCACCGGCATGGAGGTGGCCAACGCCTCCCTGCTGGACGAGGGCACCGCGGCCGCCGAGGCCATGGCCGTGGCGCTCGCCGTGAAGGGCGGCGAGGCGCGCACCTTCTTCATCTCGGACTCCTGCCACCCGCAGACCATCGAGGTGGTGCGCACCCGCGCGCTGCCGCTGGGCATCGAGGTGGTGGTGGGCGACCACCGCACGGTGGACCTGGGCGCCAAGAAGTTCTTCGGCGCGCTGGTGCAGTACCCCGCCACCGACGGCGCCGTGCACGACTACAAGGCCTTCGGTGAGAAGGTGCACGCGGCCGGCGGCCTCTTCATCGTCGCCGCGGACCTGCTCTCGCTCACGCTGCTCACGCCCCCGGGCGAGTTCGGCGCGGACGTGGCGGTGGGCAGCGCCCAGCGCTTCGGCGTCCCCATGGGCTACGGCGGCCCGCACGCCGCCTTCTTCGCCTGCAAGAACGCCTTCACCCGCGTGATGCCGGGCCGCATCATCGGCGTGTCCGCGGACGCGCAGGGCCGGCGCGCGCTGCGCATGGCGCTGCAGACCCGCGAGCAGCACATCCGCCGCGAGAAGGCCACGAGCAACATCTGCACCGCGCAGGTGCTGCTGGCCATCATCGCCAGCATGTACGCCGTGTACCACGGGCCCAGGGGGCTCAAGGCCATCGCGGAGCGCGTGCACGGGCTGACCACGGTGCTCGCGCGGGGCCTGGCGAAGCTGGGCCTCAAGCCCAAGCACGACCAGTTCTTCGACACGCTGCGCGTGGAGCTCTCCTCCACGGCCGCCCGCGCGGTGCTCGCGGCCGCCGAGGCCCAGGGCATGAACCTGCGCCGCATCGACGAGAAGAGCATCGGCGTGAGCCTGGACGAGACCACCCGCGCCTCCGACGTGGAGGCGCTGCTCGGCGTCTTCGCGCAGGGCAAGAAGCTCGAGGGTGGGGTGGACGCGCTCGCGCAGGACCTGGTGAGCCCCGTGGACGCGGGCCTGCAGCGCAAGAGCCCGTACCTCACGCACGCGGTCTTCAACAGCTACCACTCCGAGACGGAGATGCTGCGCTACATCAAGCGCCTCGAGTCGCGCGACCTCTCGCTCACGCACTCGATGATCCCGCTGGGCAGCTGCACCATGAAGCTCAACGCCACCGCGGAGATGATCCCGGTGACGTGGCCGCAGTTCAGCAAGCTGCACCCCTTCGCGCCCCCGAGCCAGGCGGCCGGCTACAAGGCCATCTTCGAGCAGCTCGAGGGCTACCTCGCCGAGGTCACCGGCTTCTCCGGCGTCTCGCTGCAGCCCAACGCGGGCAGCCAGGGTGAGTACGCGGGCCTGCTGGTCATCCGCGCCTACCACCAGGCGCGCGGCCAGGGCCACCGCGACGTGGTGCTCATCCCCTCCAGCGCGCACGGCACCAACCCGGCGAGCGCCGTGATGGCGGGCTACAAGGTCGTGGTCTCGCGCTGCGACGACAACGGCAACATCGACGTGGAGGACCTGCGCGCCAAGGCGGAGCAGCACAAGGACAACCTCGCGGCGCTGATGGTGACCTACCCGTCCACCCACGGCGTGTTCGAGGAGGAGATCCAGGAGATCTGCCGGATCATCCACGAGCGCGGCGGCCAGGTGTACATGGACGGCGCGAACCTCAACGCCCAGGTGGGCCTCACGCGCGCGGGCCAGTTCGGCGCGGACGTGTGCCACATCAACCTGCACAAGACCTTCTGCATCCCGCACGGCGGTGGCGGCCCCGGCATGGGCCCCATCTGCGTGGCGAGCCACCTGACGAAGTTCCTCCCGGGCCACCCCGTGGTGACCACGGGCGGTGCGCAGGCCATCGGCCCCATCAGCGCGGCGCCGTGGGGCAGCGCGAGCATCCTGCTCATCTCGTGGATGTACATCTCGATGATGGGCGGCGAGGGGCTCACCCAGGCCACCAAGGTCGCCATCCTCAACGCGAACTACATCGCCGAGCGCCTGCAGCCGCACTACCCGGTGCTCTACCGCGGCAAGCGCGGCCGCGTGGCCCACGAGTGCATCGTGGACCTGCGCCAGCTCAAGAAGAGCGCGGGCATCGAGGTCGAGGACGTGGCCAAGCGCCTCATGGACTACGGCTTCCACGCGCCCACGGTGAGCTTCCCCGTGTCCGGCACCCTGATGATCGAGCCCACGGAGAGCGAGTCCAAGGCGGAGCTGGACCGCTTCTGCGACGCGATGATCTCCATCCGCCAGGAGATCCGCGACGTGGAGGAGGGCCGCGCGCCGCGCGAGGGCAACCTGCTCAAGAACGCGCCGCACACCGCCGCCGTCCTCACCGCGCAGGAGTGGGATCGCTCCTACACCCGCGAGCAGGCCGCCTTCCCCGCGCCCTACTTGCGCGAGGGCAAGTTCTGGCCCTCCGTGGGCCGCCTCAACAACGTGCTCGGCGACCGCAAGCTCATCTGCTCCTGCCCTCCCACCGAGGACTACGCAGAGCAGGCCGCCTGATGCACGCTCCCGCTGGGAGCTGAGCCCGAAGGCCCGGAACGCCCCGCGCGTTCCGGGCCTTTCTCTTTCGGGGCCTTCAGCGCGGCCGCACCGGCTCCACGTGCACGACCACGTCCACGACCTGGGGGTAGGCCGCCTGCAGGCGCTGCTCCACCTCGTCCGCGAGCGCGTGCGCCCGCGCGGTGCTCAGGTGCGGGTCGACCTCGATCTTGAGGTCCACGTAGACGCTCTCCTCCATTCCGCGGCTGCGCACCTCGCGGCAGGAGCGCACGCCTTCGACCGCGGCGGTGAGCGCGGCCACGTGCACCGGGTCCAGGCGCGCCGAGTCGGAGAGGATGCCCACCGCCTGGCGCACGATGGTGTAGGCCACGTGGGCGACGAAGAGCATCACCACCAGCGCCACCACGCCGTCGGCGCGCGGGAAGCCCAGCCACACCAGCAGCATGGAGAGCAGCACCGCGCCGGTGACGAACACGTCCGAGAGCGTGTGGCGCGCGTCCGCGAGCAGCAGCGAGCTGTTGAGCCGCTCGCCGAAGCGGCGCTCCACGCGGCTCACCACCACGTTGATGACGAGCGTGCCCACCATCACCCAGGCCATCACCGGGCTCACGCTGGGGTGGCGATCGTGCAGGAGCGAGTCGAAGGCCATGCGCCCCAGCTCCAGCATGCCCACGCCCACCATCGCCCCGATGCCCAGCGACGCGAGCGCCTCGAACTTGCCGTGGCCGTAGGGGTGATCGTCGTCCGCGGGCTGCGCCGCCACGGACATGGCCACCAGGCCGAGCACGTTGGAGCTGCCGTCGATGAAGGAGTGCAGGCCGTCCGCCGTCACCGAGGCGAACTGGTGGTAGAGGCCGATGCCCAGCTTGGCGGCGGCCACGGCCCAGTTGGCGACGAGGATGGCGGCGAGGACCTGGCGGATGCGGGCGTTGCGCGTCTGGGCGGGGGAGGGCTCCACGGTGGCCCCCTCATGCAACGCCCAGCCCCTCCGAAGCAAGAGGGGGCGCCCTAGTTCGGCGCGCGGAAGATCCGCATGCGCGGGCCGCCGCCCATCTCCAGGAAGAAGCCGAAGGAGAAGGTGACGGTGTTCTCCGGCCCCATCAGCCCCGCGGGCGGGTTGGGGAAGGGCTGGGCGCGCTCGAAGGACTGCACCGCCTCGAGGTCGAGGAAGTCGAGCCCGCTGCTCTTCTCCACCTTCACGTCCGTCACGCGGCCGCTCTGGTCCATGGTGATGGCGAGCAGCGTCTGCCGGTCGCGCCCGGCGTAGGTGCTGCCCGTGGGGTCGCGCATCTGCAGCACCTTGCTCGGGTTCCACTGCTCGGCCACGCGCTGCTTGAGGCGGTTGAAGAAGCTCGCGTACTTCCACTCGCGCGTGTTGAGCAGCGTCGCGTCGCCCTCCTCCTCGTTGCGCAGGTCGTCGTTGGGCGCAGCGCCGACGATGCGGCTCATCGACTCGGCGGAGGGCATGAGGCTCGCGATCCCCTGCTTCCCCGCGTGCCCCAGCGAGCCCTCCTGCTGCTGCGTGCCCTGGGTGCCCGGCTCGATGCGCAGGCGCTTCGAGTTGCCGTCCATGTCCTCGCTCTCGGTGCGGTTGGGCACCGAGGCGCCGGGTCCGGGCGTCTCCGGGTTCGTCTTGAGCGCCACCGCGTCGCGCTTGCGCGCCTCGGGGATCTCCATGATGGCCTTGCGCTGCGCCTCGGTGGCGGGGCGCTCGTCGTCGCCCACGCCCGCGTTGCCGCCGGCCTCCGCCTGGCGGGGACGGGAGGCCTGCTCGGGGTTCGGCCCCACCGCGCGCGGCGCCGCGTTGCGGTAGTTCGCCGTCTGCTCGCGCGCGCGGGTCTCCTTCTGCACGCGGTTGTTGCTCTCCGAGAGGTACTTCGCGTCCGGGGACACCTCGTCGTTGCCCGGCGCCGTGTCCACCACCTGGCCCTGCGGCTTCTCGGGCGGCTTGGGCTCCACCTTCGCCACCGCCTTCTGCTGCGGCTTGACCGCGGGAGGCGTGCCGGGCGGCAGGGGGCGGCTGTTGCCCCGGTTGCGCGCCCACTGGTCCGCGCTCAGCGAGCGCAGGCTCACGTCCTGGGGCGGGGGCTTGGGCGTGTGCGGGGGGGCCGGCGGCGCCAGTGCCGAGAGCAGGACGAGCAGCCCGACGAAGACCCCGTGCCCCAGCAGGGCCAGCAGCAGGGCGACGAGGGCACGGCCCCAGCCTCCCTCGGAGCGCTTTCGCCTGGAGCTGGGAGCCTGAGAGGAGTTCATCGCCAAGGTGACCCGTCTAACCATCGGGCGGTCAGAACAGTCCCGCCCGCTCACTGGGCAAGATGCGGCCGCCCCCCGACCGTCTCAAGCCTGCTCTGTCCCGGAGTGCTCAGTAGATGGCCGCCACTTCGGCACCGCTGAAGTAATAGCGCAGGATTTCCCGGTAGTCCTGCCCGGCCTCCGCCCGCCCGATCGCCCCCGTCTGGCACATCCCCACGCCGTGGCCCCAGCCGCCGCCGGTGAACACCCAGCCGCTCACCCGGCCCCGCGCGTCGCGCTCCGCGGAGACGAGGAACATCGCGCTGTTGAGCATCCCGAAGAGGCGGCGGATGTTGAGCTCCCCGCGCACCTGGGTGGCCCCCTTCTCGCCGGAGAGCGTGAGCAGCTTCGCGCGGCCCGAGACCCCGCGCTCCGTGACGCTCATCGCCTGCACGGCCCCGATACCCAGCGAGGCGGTGAGCGCGTCCACCTGCTCGGCCGTGAAGCGGCGCTCCCAGCGGAACTTCGAGGCCTGCGCGAAGCTCGAGAGGCGGCAGGCCGCCGGCAGGTCGGCGCGCAGGAACTCCGCCAGCTGGGCGGGGGAGGGGAGCGGCTCGCCGTGCCCTTCCTGCTCGAGGAGGTCCGGCCGCCCGCGCAGGTTCGGATTGGGCGGCCCGCCCCACACCGCGTCGTTGTCCTCGGTGTGCCCGCCGCACACCGCGCTGTAGACCGAGTCCACGAGCCTTCCGTCCGCGCCGAACAGGGCCTCGCCGCGCGTGGCCTCCACCGCGGCGCTCGTGCTCGCGGCCTCGCCCGAGCGCCCCTTGTACACGGCGCAGTGCTGCTCCGAGCAGAGCAGGTAGGGGTCCGCCAGGTGCTTCGTGCCCACCTTGGCCAGCACCTCGCCGCGCGCCGTGACCGCCTGGGCCTTGAGCGCCTCGGGGTGCGCGCGGGCGAAGATCTCCGAGGGCACCAGCCCCTTGAGCAGGTCCTCGAGCGGCACCAGGTTCACCACCCCGAGCGTGCCGTAGCGGTCCACCGTGAGCTGCAGCGTGCCGCGGTAGCTGCGGTCCTCGAAGCTGTGGAAGTCGTAGCCCACGCCGTACTCCACCTGCGCCACGTCGAAGCCGGCGCCGTCCAGCGTCTCCACGACGAGGCTGTCGCGCCACGCGCCCTGCACGCGCCCTGCGTCGTCCAGCAGCTCGAGCACGCCGCTCGCCGGCGCCTGCACCTCCTCGAAGAGGCTGGTGCGCACCCCGAACTGCCGCAGCACCGCGGCCTGGCGCGCCGCGGCCTCCTCGGGGCCGAGCACCTCGTCCACGAGCAGCAGGTAGCGGCGGTTGTCGATCACCTTGCCTGCGATGCCGAACAGCGCCCCGAGCACGTGGGGGCGCACGCGCAGACCGCGCGCCTGCCAGCGCGCCTGCTCGATCGCGAGCCCCGCCTTGTCCGCGAAGGGGAACTCCGCGAGCTGCACCCGCGCGCTCATCCGCGCCGGCGTCCCGCCGCGCAGCCGCACACTCCAGCGCGAGCCCGCCGGCGCCTCGAGCACCTTGTGCTCCGGCCCGTCGAAGCGCAGCCGCATCCGCCCGCGCGGCGTGAAGCGCACCTCCTGGCGGCGCTCCATCAGCCGCACCGGCACCAGCGGCTCGCCGCCGCGGAAGTCGAGCCGCTTCTGGGTCAGCGCGCCGGGAACCTCCGGGGCTGCTCCCTCACTGCTCGCGGGCGCCGGGGCGCTCTCGTCCGCAGGGGCCAGGGAGGCCTCCCGGCCCGCGTCCGGAGGCGTGGCGGGAACGCTCTCCACGGTCGCAGGCCCGTGGGCCACGGGGCGGGAGGGCTGCGGCTGCGTGGCGCAGGCGAGCGCGAGGAGGACGGGCAGGAGGGGCCGCAACAGGGGGGATCGCAAGCCCGGCGGACCCTACCTGCGAGCAGGCGGGCTTGCCACTGGCACGGGGGACGGAGGGTGGGCTCAGCAGGCGCCGCCGGCGAATAGCTCCCACCTCCGGGAGGTTCACCCTGCTCACCTACTTTCCTGGAGACAACGGATGACGAAGACCCCTGCGGCCCGCCTGGCCGCCTGCTTGCTGACCCTGGGACTTGCGGCCTGCGGAGGAGGCGGCGGGGAAGCGCCCTCCGGCGAGGCGCAGACCGGGACCGGCGCGGGCGGGACGGGCAGCACGGTCGCGGCCGGTCAGCCCATCCCGCTCGGCGTGCAGTCCGTGGAGGACACCCCCGTGGCCCGCCTGCCCAACCACCCGGGCCACACGCCCATCGCGCAGCCCTCGCCCCAGCCCGGTGCCGTGGGCCAGGGGCTCAGCCTGCCGAAGAAGATCCAGTACGCGCACACCTTCGTGGTGAGCCCCAAGGGGGACGACAGCGCGGCGGGCTCCGAGGCAGCGCCGTTTCGCACCATCGCCAAGGGCGTGAGCGCCGCGGGTCCCGGAGACCTCGTGCGTGTGCTGGCCGGCACCTACGACGAGCGCGTGGCGCTGACCAAGGCGGGCACCGCGGACGCCCCCATCACGCTGCAGGGGGAGGGCTCTCCGCGCCTCACGCCGGGCCCCGGCAGCGGCGCGGTGGTGAAGGTGCAGGCCCCCAACTGGATCGTGGACGGCCTCGAGATCGACTGCCAGGGCCAGGGCGTCTTCGCCGTCACCTTCGAGGGTGACGTGCGCGGCTCGGTGCTCGCCAACAGCGAGCTGCACGGCGGCACGCTGGGCGGCGGCATCACCACCTTCAACGACGCGCGCGGCGCCACCGTCGAGAACAACCACATCCACGACTTCCAGCGCACCGGCGGCAACGGCGACTCGCACGGCATGGTGATTCAGTCCACGAGCAAGGACATCACCGTGCGCAACAACGACATCCACGACAACTCGGGCGACTCGGTGCAGTGCCTCGGGCCCGAGGGGTTCAGCAACCTGCCTCCCGCCGACGGCGTCCTCATCGAGAACAACCACCTCTACGACAACCGCGAGAACGCGGTGGACATCAAGACCTGCAAGAACGTGGTGGTGCGCAACAACCGCATGCACGGCTTCAAGGTCTCCACCACCTCGAAGGGCGAGGCCGTGGTGGTGCACATGTCCGCGAGCACCGTGACGGTGGAGAACAACGACATCTCCGAGGCCGCGAAGGGCATCTCGGTGGGCGGAAACCACGACGGCCCCGTGCCCTCCGGCGTGGTGCTGCGCCGCAACCGCATCCACGCCATCAGCAAGGCCAACGGCGGCGACGGCAGCGGCATCCGCCTCGAGAACTCGGACGGCACCCAGGTGCTCAACAACACCGTGACGGACATCGAAGGCGCCGCGCTCGTGCTCGGCCACGGCACCGGCGGGCCCACGAGCAACCTCACCGTCGAGAACAACATCCTGGACGGCGCCACGGACGTGGACCTCGGCGGCGAGGCGCCGGGCCTGAAGCTCGTCACCAACCTCTACGGCGGTGCGGGCCGCTTCATCACGGGCGGCAGCAACAGCGCTCCCGTGGACCTGGAGGCCTTCCGCGCCAAGTCCGGCGACAAGGGCTCCACCGTGGGCCGCCCCGGCGTGGACACCACGACCTACGCCCCGGGCTCGGACGCGGTGGACAAGGGCACGGACGTGAAGCTGCCCTTCTGCGGCAGGGGGCCGGACATCGGCGCGGTCGAAGTGGGCTGCTGACCCAGACGGCAGAAAAAGCGAAGGCCCGGCGCGAGGTTGACTCGCACCGGGCCTTTGAAGTCTCGAGAGGCGCCACCCGGATTCGAACCGGGGAATGAAGGTTTTGCAGACCTTTGCCTTACCACTTGGCTATGGCGCCGCGAGACGGGGCTTATAAGGGCCTGCGCCGGACCGGTCAAGGAGGGCGTGCAGCGCGCTAGCATCCGCCGCGAGCCGCCCCCGCGCCCTTCGAGCGGACCGCGAGCGGCCGGGGAGGGCAGGCACATGCTGCACGGCTATGGGCTGTACGCAGAGGAGCACGAGGCCTTCCGGAGCACGGTGCGCAGCGTGGTGCAGAAGGAGCTGCGCCCGCACGCCGCCGAGTGGGAGCAGCAGGAGGAGTTCCCGCGCGCGCTCTTCCGGCGCTTCGGCGAGCTCGGCTTCCTCGGGCTCAAGTACCCCGAGGCCTACGGCGGCAGCGCCACGGAGGGGCAGAGCGGCGAGCTCTTCGAGGCCGTGCTGCTCGAGGAGCTGGGCCGCTGCGGCTCGGGCGGCGTGGCGGCGGGGCTCGGCGCGCAGTTCACCATCGCCACCGGACCCCTGCACAAGTTCGGCACGGACGCGCAGAAGCGGCGCTTCCTCGCGCCGGCCATCCGCGGCGAGCGCATCGGGGCGCTCGGCGTCACCGAGCCGGACGCGGGCTCGGACGTCGCCTCGCTGCGCACCACTGCGCGGAGGGACGGCAGCCACTACGTCGTCAACGGCGCGAAGCTCTACATCACCAACGGCGTGCGCGCGGACTTCGTCGTGCTCGCGGTGAAGACGGACCCCGCCGCGGGACGGCGCGGCCTGTCCCTGCTCGTGGTGGAGCGCGGGACGCCGGGCTTCAGCGTGGGGCGCAAGCTGCAGAAGCTCGGCTGGCGCAGCTCGGACACCGCGGAGCTCGTGTTCGAGGACTGCCGCGTGCCGGCCGAGAACCTGCTGGGGCAGGAGGGCGAGGGCTTCGCGCAGATCATGGGCAACTTCCAGTGGGAGCGCCTCAGCCTCGCGCTCGGTGCGCTCGGCGCCATGGACGACATGCTGGACACGGTGCTCGAGCACGTGCGGCAGCGGCGCGCCTTCGGCCAGCCGCTCGCGGGCTTCCAGGTGGTGCGCCACCGGCTCGCGGAGCTCGCCACCGCGCGCGAGTGCGCGCGCCAGCTCACCTACCACGCGCTGCGCCTGCACGTGGGCGGCGAGTACGCCATCGCCCAGACCTCCATGGCCAAGAAGGTGGCCACCGAGACGGCCTGCCAGGTCGCGGACGCGTGCCTGCAGCTGCACGGCGGCGCAGGCTACATGATGGAGTACGACATCCAGCGGCACTGGCGCGACGCGCGCCTGGGCCCCATCGGCGGCGGCACCAGCGAGGTGATGAACGAAATCATCGCCAAGCAGCTCGGGCTCTGATCGCCAGCGGACACCGGGTAGCAGGCGAGCAGGCGGGGGGCGGGAAGCGCTGAGGCACACTCCGGGTTGTCGGGTCGAAGGTAGACCGGGCCGGAGGTCACCGCGTGGAGCTGCTCATCTCCTGCAGCGAGCTGTTCGAGCGACTGGGTGACGACGACGTGCTCGTGCTGGATGTGCGCTCCGGCGCGGACTGGGAGCGCCTGCCCATGCACGTGCCGGGCGCCCTGCGGCTCGCCCCCGAGGAGCTGGCGGGGTCCCTCTCCATGCTCCCGGACGACGAGCTGATCGTGCTCTGTGGCACCGCGCCCGCCGAGCTCGACGCGCGCCGCGCCTCGCTGCTGCTGCGCCGCTCTGGCCGCACGGCCCGCGTGCTCGCGGGCGGCCTCCACGCCTGGATCCTGGGCGGACTGCCCACTGAGCGCCACGCCAGCACGCAGGATGCGGCCCACGGCCAGTCCGCGTGAGTTGTCTCCGGACGGCAGGTCCCCTCATTTTCGGGGGTGCCTCTGCGGGGGCGAAGCACTAGTGTGCGCCCACTTTTTTCGCAGTCCCAGGAGAGCGTTTCATGGCCTACGTCGTCGCCGAGCCTTGCATCAAGTGCAAGTACACCGACTGTGTCGAGGTCTGCCCCGTCAATTGCTTCTACGAAGGGGCGAACTTCCTCGTGATCCACCCGGACGAGTGCATCGACTGCGGTGCCTGCGAGCCGGTGTGCCCCACCAAGGCGATCTTCCCCGAGAGCGACCTCCCGGGTCAGTGGTCCGAGTACAAGGCCCTCAACGCGGAGTTCGCCCCCAAGTGGCCGAACATCGCGGAGAAGAAGGCGCCCCTGCCCGAGGCCGAGGAGTTCAAGGACAAGACCGACAAGCGCAAGCTCTTCGACCCGAACCCGGGCGCCTGAGCCGCAACGCAAAGCCGCACCGCCAGGCCCCGAGCGCACGTGCGCTCGGGGCCTGCGTCCTTCTCAGCAGGCCTCGAGCGAGCGCAACCGCAGCCCCCGCGCCTCGAGCGCCGCGCGCAGCTCCGTGAGCGCAGTCGGGGCAGGCGGGCCGTTGCGGCCCGTCAGCCGGAGTGCCACCTCGCGCGGGCCGGTGCGCTCCACCTCGACCGTCGCAGCGAGCGCGCCGCCCACGCTCAGCGCCATCGCCGGCCGCTGCGAGCGCACGAAGAGCTCGATGCGCTCGATGAGCGCCAGCGCGGCCTCGGCCCGCGCTTCCGGCGCGTCCTGCGCGTGCGCCTTGCGCGCACCGGCCCCGCCCACGGCGAGCCCCTCCGTGTCGCCCTCGGCGCCGAGCTCCGCCGGGGACTGCGCGCGCTCCGCGTGACGCGTCGGCTCGGGCAGGGGCGACGGCGCGGTCTCGCGCGTCAGCTCGCGGCGAAGCTCGCGCGAGATGAGCTCCGCCATCCGCTGCCCGTCGCGCTGCTCGCTGCGCCCGAGCCCCTCGGAGCGAACGTCCCCCAGGCGCTGCGCCTCGGCGTGCAGCCCGCTGCGCACGAGCCGCAGCCCCTCGGCGCTGCCCGGCCTCGCCGCGCGAAGGCCGCGCGCCCCGCGGCCGGCAGCGGCCGGGAGCACCAGGTGGCAGTGCAGGCCCGGGCGCACGCGGGGCGGTGCCACCGCGTGCAGGGTGCGCTGGAAGCTGCCGGGCGCCCGGGGGGGCGCGTCGGCAGGGGACTTCGAGTCGGAGGGGACACGCATCGGCTTGCTCCTGGAACGGTAGGACCTCCGCCCGCACGGAGCAGCCGGCGTGCCGGCCCCGCCTACCCGGGATGCGCGCTGCGGCCCGTCTCACCCCCGGGCCCCTGCCGTCCGGGAAGAGGGACGCCGGAGGCCTGCGCAGGAGGGTGCACGCCCAGCACCAGCAGCGCTGCGGCAACCTCCAGCAGCGCAGCCACGCCGTAGAGCCGGTGGCCGCCGAGCCAGTCGTAGCCCGCGCCCGCGCTCACGTAGCCGAGCAGGCCGCCCAGGCCGAAGCTCACGGACACGAACAGCGTCTGGCCGGAGGCGCGCAGCGCCGGCGGCGAGCGCTCCGCCATGAAGGCCACGCTGGCGACGTAGAACGCGCCGAAGGTCATCCCGTGCAGGAGCGACAGCGCGACGATCGCCACGGGCGAGCGCGTCGCCGCCATCCCTGCCCAGCGCACGGCGCTCGCGGCGAAGGCGAGGAAGAGCAGGTGGCGCGGAGCGAGCCGCCGCGCGAGCTGCGGATGCAGCAGCATCACCCCCACCTCCGCCGCCACCCCCAACCCGGAGGACAGGCCCACCACCGCGGGCCGCAGCCCGAGCGCCTCGACGTGCAGCGAGAGCAGGCCGTTGTACGGCGCGCAGGCGAGCCAGTGCAGACAGGTGGCCCCGAGCAGCAGCCGCACGTCGCGGGGTGCGAGCAGCCGCAGCCCCGCGAGCGGAGTGACGGCCGCGCCCGGGGCACTCGGCGCGCGGATGCGCAGGCTCCAGAGCGCGTACGCGGCCACGAGCCCCAGCGGGATGGCGACCGCCGAGCGGTCCGGGCGCACGGTGGCGAGCCCGAAGGCCGTGGTGCTCAGCACGAAGCCCACCGAGCCGAAGAGCCGCAGGCGCGCGTAGCTGCCGCCCACGTGGGCCACCCGGTGCAGGGTGAGCGCGTCGGCGAGCGCGGTCACCGAGGAGACGAACAGCGCGTAGGTCGCCAGCACGAGCAGCAGGGTGGCGAAGCGCGTGGCGAAGAGCAGCGGCGCGAAGGCGAGGCAGGCGCAGGTGGCGAGCAGGGTGAGCACGCGGTCCGGCCGCCCCGTGCGGTCCGCGAGGTGGCCCCACAGCGGCGGCATCAGCAGGGACATGAGAGGGCCCAGCGCGAGCAGCAGCCCCACCTGCGTCGCGCTGAGGGAGAGGGAGGCGAGGTAGGCGGGCAGGAAGGGCTGGGTGATGCCCAGCGCTGCGAAGTACAGGAAGTAGAAGCCTGCGAGCGCGCTGCGCCCGGCAACCTGCGGGGGCGCCGTCATGGGGCCGGCCCCTTAGCACGGGCCCCTCGATTGTGCCTGTCGGCAACCGTCGCTTTTGTGTACGGTGCCGCGCGCATGTCGACTCCGGATACCCCCCAGCCGGTCACCCTCGCCGAGGTCAAGAACGAGGCGGATCTGATCCAGGCGCTCGCCATTCGCGAGGTCGTCTTCATCGAGGAGCAGCACGTCCCGGAGGGCATCGAGCGCGATGCAGAGGACGCGCGCGCCTACCACGTCCTCGCGTTCCAGGGCGGGCACGCCATCGGCACGGGGCGATTGGTGATGATGGCCGCGCCCCCGCCCGGCGAGACCGGCGGCCGCTGGGCGCAGGTGGGCCGCATGGCCGTGCTGCAGTCGCACCGCAAGGCCCGCGTGGGCTCGCTGCTGCTCACCCAGCTGGAGGACGAGGCGCGCCGCCGCCAGGTGACGGGCATCCTGCTGCACGCGCAGCTGTACGCGCTCGAGTTCTACAAGAAGAAGGGCTACGAGCCGCTCGGCCCGGTCTTCCAGGAGGCCGGCATCGAGCACCTCGAGATGCGCAAGCGCCTCTGAGCGCTGGCGCTCCCCGCGTCAGCGGCGCGGCGGCCTCGGAGGAGGCGGCTGCGCGTGGCGCGGGTCCTCCGGCCAGCTGTGGCGCGGGTACTTGCGGCACAGCTCCTTGCGGATGGCCGGGTAGTGGCGCTCCCAGAAGCCCGCCAGGTCCGTGGTCACCTGCACGGCGCGCATGTTGGGCGCGAGCAGGTGCAGCACCAGCGGCACCCGGCCCGCGCACACGCTGGGGCCCTGCGCGAGGCCGAAGAAGTCCTGCAGGCGCGACTCCACCCAGGGCGGCTTGCCCTGCTCGTAGTGCACCTTCACGCCGCGCCCGCCCGGCAGCGTCACGCGCTCCGGCACGTGGTTCGCGAGCAGCCGCGCCTGCTCCGACGTGAGCCGCGCCTGCAGCGCGTCGATGAGGCTCACCCCCTCGAGGTCCGCGAAGCTGCGCGCGCCCACGCACAAGGAGGCGAGCGCGTCGCGGACGAAGGCCGCGTCCACGCTGGGAAAGCCCGCCTCGGGGAAGGCGCTCGCGAGCAGCCCCACGCGGGTGCGCCACTGCTCGAGCGCCTCCGCGCTCGCGAAGCGCTCGGGGCCCGCCGCGAGCGCCGCGTCCACCAGCACCCGCGCCGCCTCCTCGGACGGGGGCGCCACGGTGCGCGTCTCCTCGAGCACGAGGTTGCCGTAGGCCAGCCGCGTCACGCGCTCCACGCGCCGCGCGTCCGCGTTCCACTGCAGCGCGTCCAGCTCCTCGAGCGCCTCGGGGTAGAGGTCCAGCAGCCACTCGGGCTCCACCGCGCTCGCGAGCCGCACCACCGCGCCCTTGCCCGCGCGCTCCTCGGCGTCCACGGCCACCATCAGCTCGGGCTCGTGCACCACGCTCAGCTCGGAGAGCGTCGCGGTGCCGCCGCCGAAGAGCAGCAGCTCGGGCGCGCGGGGACGGCGCCGGCGCGCGACCCGGTCCGGATAGCCCGCGAGCGCGCTCAGCATCAGCGCCTCCTCGAGCGCCTCGGCGCGCTCGGGGCGGCGCCCCTGCTCCCGCACGGCGCGCCGCAGCTGCCGCTGCACGCGGTCCACCGCCTGCACTGCCGCGGGCTCCAGCGAGAGCCCCTGCAGGCGGCCCGGAGAGAAGCCCGCGCGCTCGGCCTCGCGGAAGCGCTCGAGCAGCTCGAGCAGGTCCGAGGGGCCGCTCACCACCGAGCCTGCCGCGCTGCCGCGCCCCTGGGGGCCGAAGCCCGCGCGCGCCTCGCGGCGGATGTCGCGCTCGCCCAGCAGCGCCGCGAGCACCGCCGCGTCCGCTCCCACGCCGCGCTTCTCACCCTCCGCGATGATGCGCGCCTGGCGCGGGTGCACGGGGAAGCGCAGCAGCCGCTCGCCCACGGGCGTCACGGCCCCTGCCGCGTCCACCGCGCCCAGGCGCCGCAGCAGCGTCTCGGCGGCTTCCAGCGACGCCGCGGGCGGCGACTCGAAGAAGGGGAAGGTGGCGAGGTCACGCACCCCCGAGGCGCGCAGTGCGAGCACGGTCTCGGTGAGATCCATGCGGCGGATCTCCGGCGCCTCCTGCTCGGGCCGCCCGTCGAAGTCGTGCTGCGTGTACAGGCGCAGGCAGTGGCCCGCGCGCGTGCGGCCCGCACGGCCTGCGCGCTGCGTGGCCGAGGCGCGGCTCACCTTCGCGACCTTGAGCGCGGGCAGCCCCGACCAGGGCGAGTGGGACGCCGTGCGGGCGAGCCCGCTGTCGATCACCGCCGCCACGCCGTCGATGGTGACCGACGTCTCGGCCACGTTGGTGGAGAGGATGAGCTTGCGGCGGCTGCTGCGGCGCACCGCGCGATCCTGCTCGGCGGGGGAGAGGTCGCCGTGCAGCGGGAGCACGTCCATGCCGTGGCGCTCGGCGAACTCCGCGCAGGCCTCCTTCGCGCGGCGGATCTCCCCGGCCCCCGGCAGGAAGACGAGCAGGTCTCCCTCCACGCCCGCGGCCACCAGGCGCTTCACCGCGGAGAGCACCTGCGCGTCGAGGTAGCGCTCGTCGGGCGAGGGCAGGTACTCGAGCGTCACCTCGAAGCGCCGGCCCTCGGAGCGCAGGGTGGGGCAGCCGCCCAGGTAGCTGCTGATGGGGCCCGCCTCCAGGGTCGCGGACATCACGACCAGCTTGAGGTCCGGGCGCGCGCCCTGCTGCAGGCGCGCGAGCTGCGCGAGCGAGATGTCCGCCGAGAGGTGGCGCTCGTGGAACTCGTCCAGCACCACCACGCCCACGTCGCGCAGCGTCGGATCGCCCAGCAGCCTGCGCCCGAGCACGCCCTCGGTGACGAAGGACAGGCGCGTCTTGCTGCTGCGCACGTCCTCGAAGCGCACCTGGTAGCCCACGGTCTCGCCCACGCGCTCGCCGAGCTCCTCGGCCACGCGCTGCGCGGCGAGCCGGGTGGCGAGGCGCCGCGGCTGCAGCACCACGATCTCCTTGCCGCCGCCCAGGCCCGCCTCCAGCAGCGCACGCGGAACGCGGGTGGTCTTTCCGGCGCCCGGGGGCGCCTCCAGCACGAGCGCCTGCGCACGCTTCAGCGTGGAGACGATCTCGGGCAGCAGCGGATCGATGGGGAGCGCGACCTCGGCCATGGCGTGCGGAGTCAGTCTCCGGCCCCCTCGGCAGGCTTGGCGGCCTTCTTCCGGCGGCGCGCGGCCTTGGGCGTCGGCGCGGCCTCCTCCTCGACGGGGGCAGACGGCTCGGGCACGGGCTCGGATACCGGCTCGGCCACGGCCTCCGCCTCGGCCGCGCTCGCGGCGCCGCCTTCTTCCTCGGGGGGCTCGTGACCCTCCTCGAGCGGGGGCTCGCCCTGTGCCTCCGCGGCGGCATCTTCCCCGACCGCGGCCCCGGCCTCGACGTCATCCGCGTGGACCGCGTCGAGCTCGAGCGGCCCGCCGCCGCGGCCCGGGCGGCGCTTGGGCTTGATGCCGAGCCCGGAGGCGTCGAAGGCGTCGCGCACGGGAGTGAGGGCCGCTTCCGCGAGCAGGCGCGCCTGGCGCACCGCGATGTCCAGGCGACGGCCCAGGGTGATCAGCCCCTCGCGCAGCGGCGCGGCCTCGTCCTCGGGCAGCGGCGCGGGGTTGTAGCAGGCGAGCCACTGCACGTAGGCCGCCGCCACCTGGTCGAGCACGGGCCGCACGAGCGCGAGCTCGTCCTGGGCGAGCAGGCGCGTCACGTACGAGGACTTCAGCCGGCGCTCGTACAGCGCCGCGTACTCGGTCACGGCCTCCCGGCTCGCGCGCCGCAGCTGGGGAAACTTCAGGTGGGGGAAGAGCGCGTCGATCACCGGCGAGCGGCTGCCCGCGCTGAAGGTGATGCCTGCATGCAGCTTCTCGAGCGCGTCCACCCAGACGTTGAGCAGCTCGGCGCCGAACTCCTCGCGCACCTCGTCCAGCTCGGGCAGGTCGCGCACGCGCTCGAGCATCCCCGGTGCCGGGATGCGCTCGAGCCGCACCAGCTCCAGCGCCGCGCCCATCCACTCCTTCTCGCGGACGAGGCCCCGCTTGCCGCTCAGCTGCTCCTCGGCACCTGCGAGCCGGGTCTCGAAGACCTCGGCGAAGCGGATGAGATCGTAGGCTTCCAGGCAGCTGAAGGACATGGCGTCCGCCCATACCACAGGGCGGCGCCGTCCCGGGGCCTCCGCTTTCAGCGCCCGTGCAGCAGGGCCTGCAGCGCGCCGGGCGCGGTGAAGTCGTCGAAGGCGAACTCGGCGCCGGCCGCCTGCAGCTCCTGCGCGCTGTAGCTGCCGGTGCCTACCCCGATGGTGGTCGCCCCGATGCCCTTGGCGGCCGCCACGTCCTTCGGCGTGTCCCCGATCACCACCACGCGGCAGGCCTCCAGCGGAGCGCCCAGCAACGCCGCGCCCGCGCGGGCCCCGTGGCGGATGAGCTCGGTGCGATCCTCGGCATCGCAGCCGAAGCCGCCGAAGCGGAACGGCTCGTAGAGCTGCACGCGCTCGAGCTTCACCTTCGCCCCGGGGCGCACGTTGCCCGTGCCCAGCCCCACGGCGAAGCCGCTGCGGGCGCTCGCCGCCTCCACGGCCTCGCGCATGCCCGGGTGCAGCACGTAGTCGCGGTCCTGCACCTTCGGGATCTCCTCGTGCAGGCCGGCGATGTACGCGGCGATGAGCGCGTCGATCGCGGGCTCGGTGGGCTGCACGCCGATGACCTCCAGCCCTTTGCGCACGATGGCCCGGTCGGTCATCCCGGACATCTTGAAGGAGTCGCAGGCGTCGCGGCGTCCGTGGAGGCGCTCGAAGGCGAGCTCCATGGCGCGGCGGCCCGCGCCCCCGGTGGTGACGAGGGTGCCATCGATGTCGAAGAGGAGGACGGTGGGTTGCATGCGGCGGCTTGCTTAACGGGCTTCGCGCCCGAAGGCGAGCCCCGCTGCCCGAACGCTGGGCGGGGAGGGCGGCAGGCTCCGGCCCGCTACGGCGCGCTCAAGGCTCCAGCCGGCTGAGGCTCTGCTGCAGGGCCTCGCGCACGCGCTCGGACTCCTCGGCCGCGAGACGCTCCTCCAGGGCGCTGCGCGCCGTGTCTCCACCCAGGCCGCCCAGCGCCCTCGCCGCGGCGGCGCGAACCTCGCCGTCGCGGTCCGAGAGCATCGGCGCGAGCACGGGCAGGGCCACGCGCCCGGCCTGCTGCCCCAGGGCGAGCGCGGCGGCGGCACGCACGGGCGGCGCGACGTGTGGGTCCTCCACGAGCGCGCGCAGGCGCACCTCGGCGCGGGGATCCTCGCAGCGCCCCAGTGCCTCCACGGCATCGAGCGGCAGCGGCACGCTGCTGCGGGGCTCCGCGAGCAGCGCGTCCACCGGAGCGCAGGCCGTGCTGCGGGCCGCGGAAGCGGGCGCAGGCGCAGCCACTGCGGAGGGCGACGTCGCGGGCGGAGCGGGGCGCGCGCAGGCGCTCCCTGGGAGGACGGCGGCGCCGAGCCACAGCAGCAGGCGGCTCAGCGCGAGGGGGCGGTGCATGGCTGCGCGGCTCGGGCCCATCGGATCCTCCGGACGAGTGCGGCGCGCGCATCATGCCAGCGTTGCGCGGCGGCTCGCAGTGGGGCGGGCGCACCTGCAGCGCAGGCGGATTGTTGCACCGCGCGGACGCATGTAGGGTGGGGTGTATGGCTGGGCGCGTCTTCTTCTTCCTGCAGCACGCGACGTACGAGCCCGCGTTCCAGGCGGCCTCGATGGGCATCACTGCCGCGGCGATGGGGGACGAGGTCTACTTCGTCTTCGCCTTCGATGCGCTTCGCCAGCTCGTGCGAGGCAGCTTCGGGCTCCCGCACACCGAGAAGGAGATGGCGGAGAGCGCTCGCGCAGAGGGCCTCAACGTCCCGCCTCCCGCGCGCATGCTCGCGGAGGCGCGCAGCCTCGGCGCACGTCTCATCGCGTGCGACACCACGGTGCGCATCTGCGGCTTCGACCCCGCTGAGCTTACCTTGGAGCACACGCTCGACGAGGTGATGGGGCTCGCCTCGCTCTGGCGACTCACGAGCGGCGCGCGCACGCTCAGCCTGTAGCTTTGCAGACCCGCGGCTGCGCGCGCAGAACGCTGGCTCCGTGAGTGCTCGCAGAGGTATCCTCGCCGGGCTCTTATTTCGGGCCACGTCGAGGATGGGTGCTCCGTCCTGCCGGCCCCGTGAGGAACACGAACAACATGCGCGCCAAGCTGACCATCCTCAGCGCTCTTGCAGTGGGCATCGCCGCCGGTGCGATCGCGGGCTGCCAGACCTATGACTTCGAGCCGGTGAACCCGCTCGCGCTGGGCCAGACCACGGTGCTGAACAAGGTCGTCGCGAAGGGCGAGACCCCCAACATGATGATGCTCGTGGACACCTCGGGCTCCATGAACACGCCGGTGGCGTGCGGCTCCGGCACCTGCCCCACGCGGTGGCAGGAACTGCAGGGCGCAATGAAGACCTTCCTCACCGGCAGCGGGACGGTGGCGCGTCTCGGGCTCACGACCTTCCCGGACACGCAGGTCGGCAACCCCATCGGCCCTGCGTGCACCGCCTCGAGCAAGGTCGACAAGGATCTGCCCGCGCCCGGAACCGACGAAACGGCCGTGCAGCTGCAGGCGCGTGCCAACGAGATCAACGCGATCCTCCAGAAGATCAACTCGGGCCAGTCCGGCGCGGAGATCGTGGTGGGCGGGACCCCGACGAGCGTCAGCCTCCAGTTCGTGGGCGGCCTGCCCGCGCTCCAGGATCCGGACCGCGAGAACCTCGTGCTGCTGCTGACGGACGGTCTGCCCAACTGCAATCCGAACAACCCCGCCAGTGGCATCACGGATCCGGCTGCCTGCCGATGCACGCTGGGCACCAATGCTTGCAACGACGCGGAGTCCGAGCGCCTGGGCTGCCTCGACAAGGACGTGAGTGTGCAGCGCGTGGAGGAGCTGGCCAGCCGCGGCATTCGCACGATCGTGATCGGCTTCGGAGCGGAGACGACCTCGGGCACGGCGGTGGAGGTGCTCAACGCAATGGCCGAGAAGGGAGGCTTCGCTCGTCCGTGCGCGCCCGGTCAGGCCACCTGCACGAAGTTCTATCCGGCGTCGAACCAGCAGGAGCTCGCCGCGCAGCTGGCGGCCATCTCGGGGCTGCTGCCCGGAAACCCCTGCCTCGTGCCGCTGACCACCGAGCAGCTGCCCAGCGACGACAAGCTGCTCGTCGTGAAGCTCACTGCGGACGGTGTCACCCGCACGGCCGAGCAGGGCACGGACTACCAGCTGAATCGCACCGGCGACAAGCAGGGCGTGGAGATGATCGGCGCCACCTGCGAGCGCATCAAGCAGTCCACCCCGCGCGATCCCGTGACGCTCGAGGTCTTCGCCGTCCAGCCGAAGTAGGCGAGCGGCGCGCCAGGCAGGCGCGTGCTGCGCGCCTTTACGCAGACAGGGACGGGCACTAGGTTCGCAGCCCGTCCCCACTTCGTCTGGCGCCCATGAAGATCACGCTCCTCTCGCGCTCCGCCTCCATCCCGTCCACCAAGCGCCTCATCGAGGCGGCGCGCGCGCGCGGGCACAAGGCGCGCGTGCTCAACCCGGTGCGCGTGGAGATGCACCTCGACGGACGCAGCGCGAACCTCTACTACCAGCGCAAGAAGCTCTCGCCCTGCGACGTGGTCATCCCGCGCATCGCGCAGAGCATCAGCAACTACGGCCTCGCGGTGGTGAACCAGTTCGCGATGCGGGGCATCCCCATCGTCAACAGCGCCCAGGCCATCGCCCAGTCGCGCAACAAGATGCGCACGCTGCAGCTGCTCTCGGCGCACGGCATCGACATCCCGGCCACCGTGATGGCGCGCGACGCCGGAGACCTGAAGGAGATGGTGGGGCTGGTGGGCGGCGTGCCCGTGCTCGTGAAGCTGCTGCAGGGGCAGGAGAAGCACGGCGTGATGGTGTGCGAGAGCCTCCAGTCGCTCGAGGCAGCGCTCGAGGCCATCCTCGGCCTCGGCCACAACCTGGTGGTCCAGCAGTACGTGAAGAAGACGGGGCACGATCTGCGCGTGCTCGTCATCGGGGGCAAGGCCGTGGCGGGCGTGCGCCGGCGCCCCCGCGTGGGCCGCCTCTCCGCCACCCTCAACCGCGGCGCGCGCCTGGAGGGCATTGCGCTGTCGCCCTCCCAGCGCGAGGCCGCCGAGGGGGCGGCGCGCCTGGTGGGCCTCGACGTCGCCGCCGTGGACCTCCTGGACGTGCAGGGCGCCCCCAAGGTCTTCGAGGTCAACAGCTCGCCGGCCCTCCCGGAGATGGAGGCGGCGACGGGCATGGACCTCGCCGGTCTCATCGTCGAGCGCGCCGAGCAGCTGGTGCGCGAGGCGCCGCCGCGCGCGCCCCGCCGCGAGCGCGCGGCCTCCAGCGCCCCGGCTGCCAAGCGCGGGCGTCGCACGCCCAAGGCCTCTGCCGGAGGGCTGTGAGGCGAAAGTCCGTCCGTGCGTCGGGGCAGGGCAGTGATAGAAGCGAGCGGTCCCGTCCAGGAGTCGTCTCCCATGCCCCTGCGCCCCGCGCTCGCCCCTCTGCTCGTGCTCGCCCTGCTGGCCCCGCTGCGCGCGGTGGCCGGGGAGCCTGCGGCGGCGCCCGGGTCGCGCTTCGAGCTGAGCACCGAGGGCAGCTCGCTGCGGCTGCGCGCCGGTGAGCGCGGCGTCTTCGTCCTCACGGTGAAGACGCGCGGCGGCGCGCACGTGTCCGACGAGGCTCCGCTCAAGCTCCTGCTGCAGAGCGCCCAGCTCACGCCGGCGAAGACCCGGCTGGGGCAGGCGGACTCGGTCGCCCGGAAGCAGCCGGGAGAGGCCTACGTCGACCCGCGCTTCGAGGTCGCCTTCACGGCGCCGCGCCCGGGCCGCGCCTCCCTGGACGCCCAGCTCACCTTCTTCCTGTGCATGGAGGAGCGCTGCGAGCGCATGGAGCGCAGCGTGTCCCTTCCCGTCGAGGTCCTGTAGCCCGTGTCCAGAGAGCGAACCCCGCAGCATCCGCAGCGTCGTGAGGGACGGGAGGGCCGCCGCTCCCAGGGCGAGCAGCGCCTCGTCTACGGAGTGAACCCCGTGCTGGAGGCCCTGCGGGCGCACCCGGATGCGGTGGAGCGCCTCTACACCTCCGAGGGGCAGCTGGCCGGCCGCGCGGGCGCGGAGCTGCTGGGACTCGCGCGCGAGGCGGGCGTGCGGGTGGAGAGCGTGGCGCGCGAGCGCCTCGCCCAGCTCGCCGACGGTGGCGTCCACCAGGGCGTGGTCGCGGAGCTGCGCGCCTTCTCGTACAGCGAGCTCTCGGACCTCATCGAGCGCGCCCAGGCGAGCGGGCGGCCGCCGCTCTTCGTCGTCCTGGACGGCATCCAGGACCCGCACAACCTCGGCGCCATCATCCGCTCGGCGCACGCGCTGGGCGCCCACGGCGTGGTCATCCCCAAGGACCGGGCGGTGCAGGTGACCGGCACGGTGGCCAAGGCCTCGGCCGGTGCGGTGGAGTACTGCCCCGTGGCCCAGGTGGTGAACCTGTCGCGCGCGCTCGAGGAGCTGAAGGCCGCAGGCATCTGGATCGCCGCCGCCGACCCCGGCTCCCAGGAGCCCCTGTGGCGCGCCCGCCTGGACGGCCCCATGGCCATCGTCGTGGGCGCCGAGGGGGCAGGCGTGCGCGAGGGCGTCCTCAAGCACTGCGACTTCCGCCTGCAGATTCCGATGATCGGCCGCGTGGGCTCACTCAACGCGTCCGTCTCCGCAGCGGTTCTGCTATACGAGTGCGCCCGCCAGCGGGCCGCGCCTGCCGCCGGGGGAAAGTAGGGCGGCGGCGGATCAAAGCGCTTGACTTACATCGTCGGCTGCTCGTACAAAGCGCCCGCTTTTACGGACCGGAACGGTGGCTGCGGGCGCCTCCGGCGAGCAGGCGGGTGTAGGGGTAGGGAAGCAACCGGGATTCGCCGGTGTAGCTCAGTCGGTAGAGCAACTGATTTGTAATCAGTAGGTCGCGGGTTCAAATCCCGCCGCCGGCCAAGTGGGACGGGGCCGCGGATGAGGGCCCGAGGCAAAGAGAACGCAGCACGGTCGAAGGAGTTTTGATACGGAGGGGTGCCCGAGCGGCCAAAGGGAGCAGACTGTAAATCTGCCGGCTCTACGCCTTCGTTGGTTCGAATCCAACCCCCTCCATCGGTCCATGCGGGAATAGCTCAGTTGGTAGAGCGTCAGCCTTCCAAGCTGAATGTCGTGGGTTCGAATCCCATTTCCCGCTCCACCCGTTGTTTGGTTGCAAATAAGCCCTGATAGCTCAGTTGGCAGAGCGCATCCTTGGTAAGGATGAGGTCTCCAGTTCAATCCTGGATCAGGGCTCCATTTTTCGAGGAGCGTTATGAGCAAGGAGAAGTTCGATCGCAGCAAGCCCCACGTGAACATCGGGACGATTGGGCACGTGGACCACGGCAAGACGTCGCTGACGGCCGCCATCACGAAGGTGCTGGCGAAGACGGGCGGCGCGACGTTCCTCGCGTACGACCAGATTGACAAGGCGCCGGAGGAGCGCGAGCGCGGCATCACCATCTCCACCGCGCACGTGGAGTACCAGACGCAGAACCGGCACTACGCGCACGTGGACTGCCCGGGCCACGCCGACTACGTGAAGAACATGATTACGGGCGCGGCGCAGATGGACGGCGCCATCCTCGTGGTCTCGGCGGCCGATGGGCCCATGCCCCAGACGCGCGAGCACATCCTGCTCGCCCGCCAGGTGGGCGTGCCCTACATCGTCGTCTTCCTCAACAAGGTGGACATGCTGGATGACCCCGAGCTGCGCGAGCTCGTGGAGATGGAGGTGCGTGACCTCCTCAAGAAGTACGACTTCCCCGGTGACAGCATCCCCATCGTGCCCGGCAGCGCCCTCAAGGCGCTCGAGGGCGACACCTCGGACATCGGCGAGGGGGCCATCCTCAAGCTGATGGCGGCCGTGGACAGCTACATCCCCACGCCCCAGCGCGCGACGGACAAGCCCTTCCTCATGCCGGTGGAGGACGTGTTCAGCATCGCGGGCCGCGGCACGGTGTGCACGGGGCGCGTGGAGCGCGGCATCATCAAGGTGGGCGAGGAAGTCGAAATCGTCGGCCTCAAGCCCACGCAGAAGACCGTCGTCACGGGCGTGGAGATGTTCCGCAAGCTGCTGGACCAGGGCATGGCGGGCGACAACATCGGCGCGCTGGTGCGCGGCCTCAAGCGCGAGGACGTGGAGCGCGGCCAGGTGATGGCGAAGCCGGGCAGCATCACCCCGCACACGAAGTTCAAGGCGCAGATTTACGTGCTGACGAAGGAGGAGGGCGGCCGCCACACCCCCTTCTTCAAGGGCTACCGCCCCCAGTTCTACTTCCGCACCACCGACGTGACGGGCACCGTGAAGCTGCCGGAGAACGTCGAGATGGTGATGCCGGGCGACAACATCGCCATCGAGGTGGAGCTCATCACCCCCATCGCCATGGAGAAGGAGCTGCGCTTC
Organism: Aggregicoccus sp. 17bor-14; assembly: GCF_009659535.1. Classification (NCBI taxonomy): domain Bacteria; kingdom Pseudomonadati; phylum Myxococcota; class Myxococcia; order Myxococcales; family Myxococcaceae; genus Aggregicoccus; species Aggregicoccus sp. 17bor-14. Next base: position 487,571 of record NZ_VJZZ01000001.1, on the reverse strand, counting down.
GCCGTGCGCGAGGGCGGCCGCACCGTGGGCGCCGGCGTCGTGGCGGACATCATCGCGTAATTGGTGTAGTCTCGGTTTCAACAGGCACTTAGCGTGCCGAGGGGAGAGTCGGTCCGCCGGCTTTCCCCTCTTGCCTTCTGAAGAGTGACGTCATGCCCAAGGGTAATCGCACCATCATTTCGCTCGAGTGCACGGTGTGCAAGGAGCGGAACTACACCACGACCAAGAACAAGCGGAAGAGCCAGGACAAGCTCGAGCTGAACAAGTTCTGCCCTCGTGACCGCAAGCACACGCCGCACAAAGAAGGCAAGGTCTAGGCTTTAGGCCAGTAGCTCCAACGGTAGAGCAGCGGTCTCCAAATCCGCGTGTTGTGGGTTCGAATCCCTCCTGGCCTGCCAGTTTTTTCCGAGTGAGCGGGGACCCTCGGGGACGAAAGTGCCCCGAGGGTTCCTGCCTTTTCGCATTTCCGGTCTCGCAGCACCCGTGAGGAACGATGGCGACGGCAAGTGAAGCCAGCCAGCAGGCCAACCGCTCGGCGATGGATCCCAAGCGCCTGGTGGTCATTTTCTACCTGATTGCCGGCATCGTGCTGGCGCTGTTCCTCGAGCACGTCTTCGGTCTGCTGTGGGCCAAGGCGGGCTGGAACGACCGCGAGCTCATCGAGGGGCTCGGCTGGAACATCTCCACCTTCGTGGGCTTCGCCGTGGCGATCGCGCTCGTGGTGGCCGCGTTCGCGAACAAGCGCGTGCACGACCTCTCGGTGGACGTGGCCAGCGAGCTGATGCGCGTGAGCTGGCCCACCTGGAGCGAGACCCGCGCCTCCACCTTCGCGGTGGTCGTGGCCTCCCTCGTCGCCGCGGTGCTGCTCTTCTTCATCGACACCGTGGCCTACAAGCTCATGGTGGACTGGCTGCCGGCGGTGTGGGGGAAGCTGTAATGGCGATGAAATGGTACGTCGTCCACACCTACTCGAACTTCGAGAACCAGGCGAAGAAGAGCCTGGAGGAGAAGATCCGCCTCGAGGGGCTGCAGGATCAGTTCGGTGAGATCCTCATCCCCATGGAGCAGGTCGTGGAGATGGTGAAGGGGGAGAAGAAGACCTCCAAGCGCAAGTTCTTCCCGGGCTACATCTTCGTCCAGATGGACCTGAACGACCGCACCTGGCACCTGGTGAAGAACACCCCCAAGATCACCGGCTTCCCGGGCGCCGCGCAGAACGAGCAGCCCACGCCCATCTCCGACAAGGAGGTGAGCCGCCTCACCAGCCAGATCTCCGAGGGCGCCGTGAAGGCCAAGCCCAAGGTGCAGTTCGAGGACGGGGACACCGTGCGCGTGATCGACGGCCCCTTCGCGAACTTCAACGGCACCGTGGAAGAGGTCAACGCCGAGAAGGGCCGCGTGAAGGTGCTCGTGAGCATCTTCGGCCGCTCCACCCCTGTGGAGCTGGACTTCATGCAGGTGGAGAAGACCACCGGTTAAGCATTCCGAATCTCCCCGCGCGCTGAGCGCGGGAGCAACCCGGTGGGAGGGCCGTCGTCAGCGGCTCCGCTCGAACCACCGAATCGAAAGGCAGTCGCCATCCGATGAAGAAGGTCACAGGACAGGTCAAGCTGCAGATCCCGGCCGGCAAGGCCAACCCCGCCCCCCCGATCGGCCCCGCGCTCGGTCAGCAGGGCGTGAACATCATGGAGTTCTGCAAGCAGTTCAACGCGGCCACGCAGCAGCAGGCGAAGGAGAGCCTGATCATCCCGGTGATCATCACCGTGTATCAGGACCGCTCCTTCACCTTCATCCTGAAGACGCCGCCCGCGGCCGTCCTCATCAAGAAGGCCGCCGGTCTGCACACCGAGAAGAAGAAGGGCTCTGGCGCGAAGAAGCCGGGCAAGGAGAAGGTCGGGCAGATCACCCGCAAGCAGCTCGAGGAGATCGCCAAGACGAAGATGGGCGACACCACGGCCGCTTCGCTCGAGGCCGCGATGAACACCATCGCCGGCACCGCCCGCTCCATGGGGATCGACGTCGTCGCCTAAGGGTCGGCCGTCACCTACCTTCGAAAGGATTCTGAATCATGCCTAAGCCTGGAAAGAAGTTCGCCGCGGCCTCCGCCCTGGTCGACCGCAACAAGCGCTACACCATCACCGAGGGCTTCAAGACCCTCAAGGCGTCCGTCGACGCCCGCAAGACCAAGTTCGACCAGACGGTGAACGTGGCCATCAACCTGGGCGTGGACCCCAAGCACGCGGACCAGATGGTTCGCGGCGCGGTCGTCCTCCCCCACGGCACCGGCGCCACCGTGCGCGTGGCCGTGTTCGCCCGCGGCGAGAAGGCCACCGAGGCCGAGGCCGCCGGCGCCGACGTGGTCGGCGGCGACGAGCTCGCCAAGCGCATCGAGGGCGGCTTCCTCGACTTCGACACCGTCATCGCCACCCCGGACATGATGGGCGTGGTCGGCCGCCTCGGTAAGGTGCTCGGTCCCCGCGGCCTCATGCCCAACCCCAAGGTCGGCACCGTGACCGTGGACGTGCGCAAGGCCATCGGCGACGCCAAGGGCGGTAAGGTCGACTTCCGCGCCGAGAAGGCCGGCATCGTGCACGCGAAGATGGGCAAGAGCTCCTTCACCCAGGAGAAGCTCGAGGCCAACTTCAACGCGCTCGTGGACACGGTGATGAAGCTCAAGCCGGCCACCGCGAAGGGCGTGTACCTCAAGGGCCTCGCCATCAGCACCACCATGGGCCCCGGCATCAAGATCGACACCCAGGAAGTCCTCGCCCGCCACCGCTAAGGGGCGCGCGCGGGGCGCCTCCCGGGCGTCCGCAGCAGCCAGGCACGGGGGAGGGGGGCCAGTCCGGCAACCCTCCCACCCGTCGCCTGGCTGACTTTTTTTGCGAGAAAGTGCTGGATCTTTCGGAAGCCGGGCGGTATAGGCCGCCGGCTTCTGCAATTGGGGCGCCATGTCGATTCCGACCTGGCGCCTTGTCGTCCCTGGTCCCAGACAGCAGGGACCGAAGGTGGTGCACGTGCCTCCCGTTGGCAACCGGGCAACCGGTCGGGATCACGCAAGCCGCCCTCGGTTCAAACGGCGAAGTCGTGCCAGCCCTGCCGAGACTGGAGGTGCGGTGTGGTGCCCCACTTCGGGGTTCCTCTCTCGCTCTGCCGCTTTGGCCCAGGCATCAAGCCCACCGTCAGGTGGGTCAGGAGGAGGTGAGTCAAGGTGCTGAAGAGCGAGAAGGAAGAGCTCATCAAGGAGCTCAACGAGAAGTTCGCGAAGACCCGCACGGGTATCGTCGCCGAGTTCTCCAAGCTGAACGTGGAGACCGTCACCAAGCTCCGCAAGAAGCTGCGCGAGGGCAAGGTGGAGTACAAGGTCCTCAAGAACTCGCTGGCCAAGCGGGCCGCGAAGGGCACGCCGGTGGAGGTCATCTCCGGCGACTTCACGGGTCCCGTGGCGATGGTGCTGAGCTACGACGACGTCGTGGCCCCGGCGAAGATCCTCTCCGAGTTCATCAAGGACATGGAGACGATCAAGGTTCGGAGCGCCGTCGTCGAGGGCCGCAAGGTCAACGCCGAGGGCGTCAAGGCGCTGGCGAAGATGCCGGGCCTGCCCGAGCTGCGTGCCCAGATCCTGGGCATGCTGACCCAGCCGGCTGGCAAGCTGGTGCGGACCATTGCAGCCCCCGGTTCGCAGCTGGCGCGCGTCATCCAGGCGTACGCGGACAAGAAGTAATCGTTCCCAGAAGTTTTATATCACCCACCCAGGGGACTTTCCTGCCCAGAGGGCAGTGTCCCCGCTAGTAGGACAAAGAAGGACACAGTCACATGGCCGACCTGAACGCAATCATCGACCAGCTCTCGCAGCTCTCCGTCATGGAGGCCGCTGAGCTCGTGAAGCAGCTCGAGCAGAAGTGGGGCGTTTCCGCCGCCGCCGTGGCCGTTGCCGCGGGCCCCGCGGGCGGTGGCGCTGCCGCCGCTCCTGCCGAGGAGAAGACGGAGTTCAACGTGGTGCTCGCGAACGCCGGCGCCAACAAGATCAACGTCATCAAGGAGATCCGCGCGATCACCGGCCTGGGCCTGAAGGAGGCCAAGGACCTGGTCGAGGGCGCGCCCAAGACGGTGAAGGAGGGCGTCAACAAGGACGACGCCAAGAAGATGAAGGACCAGCTCACCGCGGCTGGCGCCACCGTCGAGATCAAGTAGCACCCCGCGGCAGGTGGGGGCCGGTTCGGGAAATCCCGGCCCCTCCCTGACCGGAAAGGCAGGCCGGCGCTCCCCGCAACGGGGGCGCCGGCTTTGCCCTTTCCACCGGTTACAAATTTCCCGCCGCCGCTGCGCGTTATAGACGCTTGCCCCGCCTTGCCCCGCCCTGGGCAGCCTCGTCCCCGGAGACCGAATGCCGACGCAGATCCAGAACAATTTCCGCGTGCGGAAGACCTTCGCGAAGATTGGGAAGATCATCGATATTCCCAACCTCATCAACATCCAGAAGCAGAGCTACGAGAAGTTCCTCCAGGCGGACATCGCGCCTGAGAAGCGCGAGGACCTCGGCCTGCAGGGTGTCTTCAAGAGCGTCTTCCCCATCCGGGACTTCAACGAGACCAGCTCGCTGGAGTTCGTCTCCTACCACCTGGAGAAGCCGAAGTACGACGTCGACGAGTGCCACCAGCGTGGCATGACCTACTCGGCGCCGATCAAGGTCGTCGTCCGTCTCGTGGTCTGGGACAAGGACGAGGAGACCGGTGCGCAGAGCATCCGCGACGTGAAGGAGCAGGAGGTCTACTTCGGGGAAATCCCGCTGATGACCCAGAACGGCACCTTCATCATCAACGGCACCGAGCGCGTGGTGGTGAGCCAGCTGCACCGCTCCCCCGGCGCCTTCTTCGACCACGACAAGGGCAAGAGCCACAGCTCGGGCAAGCTGCTCTACAACGCCCGCATCATCCCGTACCGCGGCTCGTGGATCGACTTCGAGTTCGACCACAAGGACCTGCTCTACGTCCGCATCGACCGCCGCCGCAAGCTGCCGGCCACGGTGCTGATCCGCGCCCTGGGCGCCGTGCAGGACACCGCGAAGAAGAACCCGCTCGAGTTCCGCGGCTCGACCGAGGAGATCCTCAACTACTACTACGCGACCGAGACCATCTACCTCAACAGCGCCGAGGACTTCGAGAAGAGCGTGGAGCTGGAGCTCCTGCCCGGTCAGCGCGCCACCCGCGACATCAAGACCAAGTCGGGTGAGGTGATCGTCAAGAAGAACCGCAAGTTCACGCGCGCCGCCATCAAGAAGCTCGAGGCGGCGAAGATGAAGACGCTGCCCATCGACGCGGACGAGCTGTGGACCAAGGTGTCCGCCTACGACGTCGTGGACGAGACCACCGGCGAGGTGATCCTCGAGTGCAACGAGGAGGTCAGCCAGGAGAAGGTGGACGAGCTCCTCAAGCGCGGCATCAAGGAGTTCAAGGTCCTCTTCATCGACAACCTCAACGTGGGTCCGTACCTGCGTGAGACGTTGATGCTGGACAAGATCGACAACCCCGAGCAGGCGATCATGGAGATCTACCGCCGCCTGCGCCCGGGTGATCCGCCCACGCCCGAGACGGCGATCAACCTCTTCACGAACCTGTTCTTCAACCCGGAGCGCTACGACCTGTCCAAGGTCGGCCGCCTGAAGCTGAACTTCAAGTTCGGGCTCGAGGAGCCGCTCGACGGCCAGATCCTCACCAAGCGCGACATCCTCGAGGTCATCCGCTACCTGATCGACCTGAAGAACGGCCGCGGGACCATCGACGACATCGACCACCTCGGCAACCGCCGCGTGCGCGCGGTGGGCGAGCTGCTCGAGAACCAGTACCGCATCGGCCTCGTCCGCATGGAGCGCGCGATCAAGGAGCGCATGAGCCTCCAGGAGATCGAGACGCTCATGCCGCACGACCTGATCAACGCCAAGCCGGTGACGGCGGTGATCAAGGAGTTCTTCGGCAGCAGCCAGCTCAGCCAGTTCATGGACCAGACCAACCCGCTCTCCGAGGTCACGCACAAGCGTCGCCTCTCGGCGCTCGGGCCCGGCGGTCTCACGCGCGAGCGCGCCGGCTTCGAGGTGCGCGACGTGCACCCGACGCACTACGGCCGCATCTGCCCCATCGAGACGCCGGAAGGTCCGAACATCGGCCTCATCGCGAGCCTCTCGACCTACGCGCGCGTGAACGAGTTCGGCTTCGTAGAGACCCCGTATCGCAAGGTGGACGCGGGCGTGGTCAGCGCGGACGTGGCCTTCTACTCGGCGCTCGAGGAGGAGAAGCACACCATCGCGCAGGCGAACGCCGAGATGGACAAGAAGGGCAAGTTCGTCAACGAGCTCGTCTCCAGCCGCCGCGGCGGTGAGTTCGTGCAGGCGCGCGCCGAGGACGTGGACCTGATGGACGTGTCCCCGAACCAGCTGGTCTCGGTGGCCGCCTCGCTCATTCCCTTCCTCGAGAACGACGACGCGAACCGCGCCCTCATGGGCTCGAACATGCAGCGCCAGGCCGTGCCGCTGCTGCGCACCTTCGCGCCGCTGGTGGGCACGGGCATCGAGGCGATCGTCGCCCGCGACTCGGGCGTCACCTGCGTGGCCCGCCGCGACGGCATCGTCGAGGCGGTGGACGCGGGCCGCATCGTGGTGAAGGCGGACGTGCCGGCTGCGTTCAGCGACAGCACGAGCGAGGTCGACATCTACAACCTCCTCAAGTACCAGCGCTCCAACCAGAACACCTGCCTCAACCAGAAGCCCATCGTGCGCAAGGGCGACCGGGTGAAGAAGGGTGACGTGATCGCCGACGGTCCCGCGACCGAGACCGGCGAGCTCGCGCTCGGCCAGAACATCGTCGTCGCGTTCATGCCGTGGCAGGGCTACAACTTCGAGGACTCCATCCTCATCAACGAGCGCATCCTCAAGGACGACGTGTTCACGTCGATCCACATCGAGGAGTTCGAGTGCATCGCGCGCGACACCAAGCTCGGCAAGGAGGAGATCACCCGCGACATCCCGAACGTGGGTGAGGAGGCCCTCAAGGACCTGGACGAGAGCGGCATCATCCGCATCGGCGCCGAGGTGAAGCCCGGCGACGTGCTGGTGGGCAAGATCACCCCCAAGGGCGAGACCCAGCTCTCCCCCGAGGAGAAGCTGCTGCGCGCCATCTTCGGTGAGAAGGCCGGCGACGTGCGCGACAGCTCCCTGCGCGTGCCCCCGGGCGTTCAGGGCACCGTGATCAGCGCCAAGGTCTTCAGCCGCAAGGGCGTGGAGAAGGACGAGCGCGCGAAGCAGATCGAGTCCATGGAGGAGGCGAAGCTCCTCAAGGACCAGAACGACGAGATCAAGGTCATCCGCGACTCGGCGTTCGCGCGCATCCGCAAGATGCTCTCGGGCAAGGAGGTCCAGGGCAAGCTGGTGGACGACAAGGGCAAGATCCTGCTCAAGAAGGGCGACAGCCTCAACGACGAGCTGCTCTCCACCGTCCCCTACAAGTACTGGAGCGAGATCTCGGTCGGCGACCCGCTGGACTCCAAGATCCGCGACATCCTGCGCAACCTCGAGGAGAACACCGAGGCCGTGAAGCTCGCCTTCGGCGAGAAGATCGCGCGCATCAAGAAGGGCGACGAGCTCCCGCCGGGCGTCATCAAGATGGTGAAGGTGTACGTCGCCATCAAGCGCAAGCTGGCGGTGGGCGACAAGATGGCCGGCCGCCACGGCAACAAGGGCGTCGTGTCCCGCATCCTCCCCGAGGAGGACATGCCGTACCTGGAGGACGGGCGTCCGGTGGACATCGTGCTCAACCCGCTGGGCGTGCCCTCGCGCATGAACATCGGGCAGATCCTCGAGGTGCACCTGGGCTGGGCGGCCAAGGGCGTCGGCGAGCGGCTCCAGCACTACATGGAGCAGAACTACTCGACCGAGCAGCTCAAGAAGGCGCTCAAGGCGGCCTACGACGACCGCGCCTTCGGCGACTTCGTGGACGGCCTCAACGACGAGGAGGTCCGCGCGGTGTGCCAGAAGCTCAAGCGCGGCATCCACGTGGCCACGCCGGTGTTCGACGGCGCGCGCGAGACCGAGATCCACGGGCTCTTCGACCAGGCCACCCTGCCGCGCAGCGGCCAGATGGTGCTCTTCGACGGGCGCACCGGCGAGCCGTTCGACCAGAACGTCACCGTGGGCGTGATGTACATGCTCAAGCTGCACCACCTCGTGGACGAGAAGATCCACGCGCGCTCCATCGGGCCCTACAGCCTCGTCACCCAGCAGCCGCTGGGCGGCAAGGCGCAGTTCGGCGGTCAGCGCCTCGGCGAGATGGAGGTCTGGGCGATGGAGGCCTACGGCGCGGCGTACACGCTGCAGGAGTTCCTCACCGTCAAGAGCGACGACGTGGTGGGCCGCACGCGCATGTACGAGGCCATCGTCAAGGGCGACAACGTCCTCGAGAGCGGCCTGCCGGAGTCCTTCAACGTGCTCCTCAAGGAGCTCCAGAGCCTCGCGCTCGACGTGGAGCTGCTCGAGAACGCCCCGCCGGAGCGCCAGCGCGCCTTCGGCTCGGGCCTGGACGTGGGTGGAGACGGCGCGAAGACCGGTACGGACGCCTAGCCCCGCCTCGCATCAGCCGCCCGGCGCCCGCTCCCTTGCTACGGCAGGGAGCGGGCCCCCTGGCGGCCCCTCGAGGCCACGCAACGAATTGGCGCTTCGGCGCTCAAACAGTTTTTCGGAGGCACCGTGAAGGACATTTTCAACTTCTTCGAGAAGCCCAAGGACCCGCTTTCCTTCAACGCCATCCGCATCGCGCTGGCGAGCCCGGACAAGATCCGGCAGTGGAGCCACGGCGAGGTCAAGAAGCCCGAGACCATCAACTACCGCACCTTCAAGCCGGAGCGGGACGGGCTCTTCTGCGCCCGCATCTTCGGGCCGGTGAAGGACTACGAGTGCAACTGCGGCAAGTACAAGCGCATGAAGCACCGCGGCGTGGTGTGCGAGAAGTGCGGCGTGGAGGTGATCCAGTCCAAGGTGCGCCGTGAGCGCCTGGGCCACATCACGCTCGCGACCCCGGTCGCGCACATCTGGTTCCTCAAGTCGCTCCCCAGCCGTCTGGGAAACCTGCTCGACATCACGCTCAAGGAGCTCGAGAAGGTCCTGTACTGCGAGAGCTACATGATCATCGATCCGAAGGCGACGCCGCTGCTCAAGGGCGAGCTCGTCTCGGAGGAGAAGCTGCACAAGCTCTACGCCGAGCACGGCGAGGACAGCTTCACCGCGGGCATGGGCGGCGAGGCCGTCCGTGAGATGCTCAAGAACATCGACGTGACCCGGCTCGCCGAGGACCTGCGCAAGGACATGCGCGAGACCACGAGCGAGGCGAAGCGCAAGAAGTACGCGAAGCGCCTGAAGGTGGCCGAGGCCTTCCGCATCTCCGGCAACAAGCCGGACTGGATGATGCTGGACGTGATCCCGGTCATCCCGCCCGACCTGCGCCCGCTCGTGCCCCTGGACGGCGGCCGCTTCGCGACCTCGGACCTCAACGACCTGTACCGCCGCGTGATCAACCGCAACAACCGCCTCAAGCGGCTGCAGGAGCTCAACGCGCCGGACATCATCATCCGCAACGAGAAGCGGATGCTGCAGGAGGCGGTGGACGCGCTGTTCGACAACGGCCGCCGCGGCAAGACCATCACCGGTCCGAACAAGCGCCCCCTCAAGTCCCTGAGCGACATGCTCAAGGGCAAGCAGGGCCGCTTCCGCCAGAACCTGCTCGGCAAGCGCGTGGACTACTCCGGTCGCTCGGTGATCGTGGTGGGCCCGGAGCTCAAGCTGCACCAGTGCGGCCTGCCGAAGATCATGGCGCTCGAGCTCTTCAAGCCGTTCATCTACAACAAGCTCGAAGAGAAGGGCTACGTCACCACCATCAAGAGCGCGAAGAAGATGGTGGAGAAGGAGCGTCCCGAGGTCTGGGACATCCTCGAGGACGTGATCCGCGAGCACCCGGTGCTGCTCAACCGCGCCCCGACCCTGCACCGCCTCGGCATGCAGGCGTTCGAGCCGGTGCTCATCGAGGGCAAGGCCATCCAGCTGCACCCGCTCGTGTGCGCCGCGTTCAACGCGGACTTCGACGGTGACCAGATGGCCGTGCACGTGCCCTTGTCCATCGAGGCGCAGATGGAGGCGCGCGTGCTCATGATGAGCACGAACAACATCCTGAGCCCCGCGAACGGCAAGCCCATCATCGTCCCCACGCAGGACATGGTGCTCGGCATCTACTACATGACCCGCCCGCGCGAGTTCGCGCACGGCGAGGGCCGCGTCTTCTCGTCCCCGGACGAGGTGCGCGCCGCCTACGATCACGGCGAGGTCGCGCTGCAGGCGAAGGTCACCTGCCGCATCGACGGCGTGCGCAAGGACACCACCGTGGGCCGCGTCCTGCTCTGGGACATCGTGCCGCGCAAGGTGGGCTTCGACGCCATCAACAAGGTGCTGGACAAGAAGAGCCTCGGCGCGCTCATCGACCTCTGCTACCGCCTCACCGGCGAGAAGGAGACGGTGCTGCTGGCCGACCGCATCCGCTCGCTCGGCTACACCAACGCGACGCGCGCGGGCATCTCCATCGCGCTCAAGGACATGATCATTCCTGCGAAGAAGCAGGAGCTCCTGGACGGCGCGCGGCGCGAGGTGTCGGAGATCGAGAGCCAGTACAACGAGGGCCTCATCACCGACGGCGAGCGCTACAACAAGGTCATCGATATCTGGGCGGAGATCACCGAGAAGGTGGCCGCCGAGATGATGCAGCAGATCTCCCAGGAGGAGGTCTCGGGCGACAACAAGGAAGGCAAGCGCGAGACGCGCAAGCAGCCCTCGTTCAACCCCATCTACATCATGGCCGACTCCGGCGCCCGCGGCTCCGCCCAGCAGATCCGCCAGCTCGCGGGTATGCGCGGCCTCATGGCCAAGCCGTCCGGTGAGATCATCGAGACGCCCATCACCGCGAACTTCCGCGAGGGCCTCTCGGTGCTCCAGTACTTCATCTCCACCCACGGCGCCCGCAAGGGTCTCGCGGACACGGCGCTGAAGACCGCGAACTCGGGTTACCTCACCCGCCGTCTGGTGGACGTGGCCCAGGACGCGATCATCACCGAGTACGACTGCGGCACCATGGATGGTCTGTTCATCGGCGCCCTGGTCGAGGGCGGCGAGATCATCGAGGCGCTGGGTGAGCGCATCCTCGGCCGCGTGGCCCTGGACGACATCCACGACCCGGTCACCAGCGAGGTCCTCGTCCGTGCGAACGAGGAGATCGACGAGGCCAAGGTCAGCCGCATCGAGAACAGCGGCATGGACAAGGTGAAGATCCGCTCGGTGCTCACCTGCCAGGCGCGCCGCGGCATCTGCGTGGAGTGCTACGGCCGCGACCTCGCTCGCGGGCGCAAGGTGTCCATCGGTGAGGCGGTCGGCGTCATCGCGGCGCAGTCCATCGGCGAGCCGGGTACCCAGCTCACGATGCGCACCTTCCACATCGGTGGTGCGGCGACCCGTCGCGCCGAGCAGTCCAGCCTCGAGAACCGCTTCGGCGGCACGGTGAAGTTCTCCGGCCTCAACACGGTGCAGAAGGCGGACGGCAGCCTCGTCGCGATGAACCGCAACGGCGAGATCGTGATCGTGGACGACAGCGGCCGCGAGCGCGAGCGCTACGGCGTCATCTACGGCGCGCGCATCCTGGTGAAGGAGGGCCAGAAGCTCGAGGCCACCACGCTCATCGCCGAGTGGGATCCCTTCGCGATCCCGCTGCTCACCGAGGTGGGCGGCGTCGTGCGCTTCGAGGACATCATCGAAGGCGTGACGATGTCCGAGACGCTCGACGAGGTCACCGGCCTCAGCCGCAAGACCGTCATCGAGTCCAAGGACCCCGAGGCCCGTCCTCGCATCACCATCCGTGACGCGAACGGCGAGGTGAAGGAGCTGCCGTCCAGCCGCAACCCGGCGAGCTACTTCCTGCCCCAGGGCGCAATCATCACCGTCAACGACGGCGACGAGATCAACCCCGGCGAGGTCATTGCCAAGCAGCCGCGCGAGACCACGAAGACCAAGGACATCACGGGCGGTCTGCCCCGCGTGGCCGAGCTCTTCGAGGCGCGCAAGCCCAAGGACTCGGCGGCCATCGCCGAGATCGACGGCGTGGTCAGCTTCGGCAAGGACACCAAGGGCAAGCGCAAGCTGATCATCACCCCCGAGGTGAGCGGCGAGCAGCGCACCGACCTGGCCAAGGAGTACCTGATCTCCAAGGGCAAGAACATCAGCGTGCACTCGGGCGACCGCGTGAAGGCCGGCGAGGCGCTGATGGACGGCTCGGCCAACCCGCACGACATCCTCAAGGTGCTGGGCGAGAAGGAGCTCGCGCGCTACCTGGTGGACGAGGTGCAGGAGGTGTACCGACTGCAGGGCGTGAAGATCAACGACAAGCACATCGAGACGATCGTGCGGCAGATGCTGCGCCGCGTGCGCGTCACCGACGTGGGCGACACCAACTTCCTCGTCGACGAGCAGGTGGAGAAGTGGGTGTTCGAGGAGGAGAACGAGAAGGTCATGGCGGCGGGCGCGCGCCCGGCCGTCGGTGAGCCGCTGCTGCTCGGCATCACCAAGGCCTCGCTCTCCACCGAGTCGTTCATCTCGGCGTCCTCCTTCCAGGAGACCACCAAGGTGCTCACCGAGGCCGCGATCAACGGCAAGGTGGACTACCTGCGCGGCCTCAAGGAGAACGTCATCATGGGCCGGCTCATCCCCGCCGGTACCGGTCTGCCGAACTACAAGCACCTCGACATCGCGGTGGAGAGCCCGGCGGACGAGATCAACGAGATGGAGGCCGCGCTCGCGGCGACCCACGGCGACGAGAGCGGTCCGCTCGGCGCTCCGGCGCGCGGCGAGGGCAGCCGCGGGGAGACCGGCGCCGCCTAAGGCGCAGGCCTCAACTCGCAGCACCCCAGAATCGGTAGCACCCACCGCCGTCCCGGCCATCTGCCGGGGCGGCGGTTTGTTTTTGTCCAGCCGACGCTGCGCGTCAGGACCCCTTGACGCTCTATGGCGCATCGCGTTATGGCCGGGGGACTGGCCGGGCAAAGGCCACTACCTGGGGAGGAGACACACCATGGCGACGACGGCGAAGAACGGCAGCAGCGGCAAGGCGGCAGCGGGCAACGGCTCGCAGCTCGAGGCGTTCGTGAAGGGCCAGCTGGGCGAGGCGCAGAAGCGCATCGCGGGGCTCGAGAAGGAGGCCGAGAAGGTGCTCAAGAACCTCGCGGCCCGCGGCGCGGACTCGCGCAAGGAGCTCGAGGGCCTGCTGGGCCGCATCAACTCGGGCGAGTTCAACCCGCTGGAGAGCGCGCGCGTGCGCGAGCTGGGCAAGAAGGCGAACCAGGCGGGCGCCGAGGTGAAGAAGCGCCTGGACGGCCTGCAGACCCGCGTGGTCGAGGCGGTGGGCGTGGCGAGCCAGACGCAGGTGAAGGAGATCAACCGCGAGCTGGGCAAGCTCTCGCGCAAGCTGGACACGCTGCTCGGGGGCAAGAAGCCCTCGGCCAAGAGCGAGCCGCGCGCCTAGGCCGGTCCTCCGGTCAGTGTCTGTGGGTGGACGGGGGCCCCGGTGCGAGGGCTCCTCCGTTCCCAAGCCCCGGGGGGCTGTGATTTACCCTGGAGCACGTACGTTCCCGCCGCAACCGGACCGCCCTGGCGGCCCGCCTGCGGCCGCCGTCCCAGCCCCCCTCCCGGAGACCGCCCCATGGACAGCCCCGAGACCCCGCGCGAGAAGCGCCCCCTGGCCGAGACCTTCGAGCGGCTGTGGGGCCAGGCGCTGCTCGCGGTCTCCAACGCCGAGGAGGAGGCCGCCCGCGCGGTGCAGCGCGTCACGGGGGCTGCCGGCTGGAGCCAGGACGAGGTGCGCCGCCACGCGCGCGAGCTCACGGAGCGCCTGGTGAGCCAGCGGCGCGACCTGGAGCGCAACGTGGAGGAGGGCGTGCGCCGGGCCCTGGGCCGCATGAAGCTGCCGCGGCGCGAGGAGCTGCAGGAGGTCTCGGCCCGCCTGGAGCGCATCGCCCAGCGCATCCAGGCCCTGGAGGACACGCGTTGAGGAGCGCCATCCCCGCGCGCGGGGAGGCGTTCTTCCGCTGGATTCACGCCTGGAGCGCCGGGTGCGCGAAGCTTCCGCTGTTCGCGGGGCTCGCCCTGGTGCTCGCCGCGCGCGTGGGGGCGACGCTGGAGGCGCTCGCCCCGCCGGCCCCGGTGGAGCTCGCCGTGGAGGCGCCGTCCCCGGACGCGGCGATCATCGACACCGTGCTCACCAAGCGCGCGCCCGCCTTCGGCCTCACCCTGCGCCGGCAGCTCGGCCAGGCGATCGCCGAGGAGGCGGGCAGGGCGGGGTACGATCCGCTCCTGGTGCTCGCGCTGATCGACGTGGAGAGCGACTTCGACGAGGGCGCCGTCTCGGACAAGGGCGCGCGCGGGCTGATGCAGATCAAGCCCAGCACGCTGCACTTCCTCGCCGAGAAGCAGGGCCTGCGCCTGTCGCGCGAGGAGGTGGCGGCGGACCCCGCGCTCTGCGTGCGCCTGGGCATCCGCTACCTGCGCAACCTGCACGACCGCTTCGGGGACCTGGACCTCGCGCTGATGGCCTACAACGCCGGGCCGGACCGCATCCGCCAGGCGATGAAGGAGGGCGAGCTGGACGTGTTCCGCCGCTACCCGCGCCTGGTGCGCCGCGACTTCCGCCGCTTCCGCGAGGGCGAGGGGCTGGGCGGCGACTGGGCCCTCGCCCAGCGCGAGCTCGAGGACGCTGCCGCCGCCGAGTGAGCGCGAGGGGCTCGCGCACGCGCCCGCATCGCCTTGTGGGGGCGGGCCCCTTGGGCTAAGGGGGCAGCAGCGCTTCGAGGGAGGCACCGTGTTCACGATCGATCCCCGCTACCGCGGGCTGCCCACCACCCGCGAGCAGGTGGCGTCGCTGCACCAGTCGATCAACAGCCCGCACGTGGCCATCCCCGGCAAGGCGGCCGGGCCCGCCCAGGCCTTCATCGTGGGGCTGCGCGTGGCGGCCGGCCTGCGCGTCTTCGTCTACCTGTACCTGGGCGAGACCGCCGACTGCGCCGTCTACGTCTCGGACGCGGGCGCCGTGCCTGCGGCGCGCTACGCGGACGAGGAGGGCGAGGCGCTCGCGTTCGTCGAGTCGCTCGGCTTCATGATGGACGACGCGCGCTTCCGCACCCTGCCGCCCGCGCAGCAGGACGAGCTGCTGCGCACGCTGCCCGCCTTCCTCAAGGATCCCTCGCTCGTCGCGCCGGGCAAGGCGCCGCGCAGCCGCGCGGAGGAGAAGCGCTCCGCCGCCGCGCAGCTGGGCCGCCTGCTCGCTTCCTTCTAGACGCCGCCTCCGACCCCGCGCTTTCCCCCGCCGCCCCTCGCAGGAGCCGCCTCCGAATGTCCCGTCCCGCCGCCCTCCGCACCGCGCTCGTCTCCCTCCTGGCCCTCGCCGCCGCCGCGACGGGCTGCAGCCACACCCCCACCGAGCGCGAGCAGCAGGGCTCCGAGAGCCGCTACGATCTCGGCGTGCTCGCCCAGCAGCAGGGGCGCATCCAGGAGGCGTACACCGAGTTCCAGCGCGCGGTGGAGCTGAACCCGGACAACGCGGACGCGCACCACGCGATGGGCGTGCTGCTGCACCTGGCCTTCAACCGCCCGGAGGAGGCGATCAAGCACTACGAGAAGGCGATCGAGGTGCGGCCCACCTTCTCCGAGGCGAAGACGAACCTGGGCAACGTGTACCTCTCGCTGCAGCGCTACGACCAGGCGGTGAAGCTGTACAAGGAGGCCCTCAACGACATGCTCTACCCCACGCCGTACATCGCCCAGAACAACCTGGGGTGGGCGCTGTACAAGAAGGGGGACAAGGCGCAGGCGCTGCAGAACATCAAGGCGGCGGTGACCACGAACCCGCAGTTCTGCCTCGGCTACAAGAACCTCGGCCTCATCGCGGAGGAGGGGGGCGACGCGGCGGAGTCCTGCCGTCAGTACGCGCGCTACCGCGAGGCCTGCCCGGACGCGGCGGATGCGCTCAAGCGCGAGGGCGTGTGCCAGGCGCGCGCGGGGCAGGTGGAGGCGGCCAAGAGCAGCTTCACCACCTGCGAGGCGAAGGCGCAGGCCCAGGACCTGAAGGACGAGTGCCGCCAGCTCGCCGAGCAGCTCTAGTTCCCCCTTCACCCTCCCACCCGCAGGCGCTCTCGTGGACCACATCGACTTCGGACGCTTCCTCACCCAGCAGCGCGAGCTGCGGGGCCTGTCTCGCGACGAGGTGGCGCAGGCGACGAAGATCCCCCCCACGCTCATCGCCGCGCTGGAGACCGGCCAGGTGGAGCGCCTGCCCGCGCGCATCTTCGTGCTCAACTACATCCGCGCCTACGCGCAGGTGATCGGCATGGAGCCCGAGGAGGCGGTGCTGCGCTACGAGGAGATGGACAAGACCGTCCCCTCCGAGCCGCCGCCGGCCGCGCTCGAGCACGCGCGGCGCACCCGGGCCTGGGTGGGGCTCGCGCTGACGCTGGTCCTGGCCGCCCTGATCGTGGGCGGTCTGCTGCTCGCTTCCGGGAAGCTCGGCCACCCCTTCGGCGGTTAAGTAACGACCATGGAGCGCTACGCGGACGAAGCCCTGGTCCTCTCCACCGTGGACTACGGCGAGGCGGACCGGCTCGTCACCCTCTTCACCCGGGAGCACGGCAAGCTGACGGCGTTCGCCGCCGGCGCGCGCAAGAGCAAGCGCCGCTTCGCCGGGGCGCTCGAGCCCTTCATGCGCATCGGCGTGCAGCTGGTGGAGACGCGCGGCAGCACCGTGCGGCTGGACTCTGCGGACATCCGCGCCGGCTACTACGCCGTGCGCGAGGACCTCTCGCTCATCGCCCGCGCCCTGCACGCGGTGGAGCTCAGCCGCGAGCTCACCCGCGACCACGAGCCGCACCCGGAGCTCTTCGAGCTGCTCGAGGGCTACCTCGGGAAGCTCGACGCGAAGGAGGCGGGGCCCACCTCGCTCATCGCCTTCGAGCTCGCGGCGCTCGCGCACGCGGGGCTGATGCCGCGCTTCGACTCCTGCAGCCTGTGTGGAGGGGAGCCGGGCGAGCGGCCCCGCTTCGATGCCGCCCACGGCGGCGCGGTGTGCGAGCCCTGCTCTGCGCGCGCGCGCGAGGCGAGCGCGGTGGCGCCGGGGCTGCTGCAGGGCCTGCGGGCGCTGCAGGAGGGCCAGCGCACGCCGCTGCCGGCGGAGCAGCGGGCGCGCGCTCGCACGCTGCTCAACGCCTTCCTCGCCCACCACATCGGGCGGCGGCTGCGCAGCGTGGACTTCATGGCCCAGGTCGGGCTCGATTAGTCCTCGGTTCGGCTTCCCGACACCGTGCGGGTAGGGCGCTGTGCGTCCGTCCTTGACGCTCCCGGACCCCGTCAATAGGGTCCGCCGCGCAGCGTCATCCGAGCCTACCGAGCCCCCATTCCATGTACTTCCAGGACCTCATCCTCACGCTCCAGAACCACTGGGCCCGCCAGGGGTGCATCATCACCCAGGGCTACGACCTCGAGGTCGGCGCGGGCACCATGGCCCCGTCCACCTTCCTGCGCGCCCTGGGCCCCGAGCCCTGGAACGTGGCCTACGTGCAGCCCAGCCGCCGCCCCGCAGACGGGCGCTTCGGCGAGAACCCGAACCGCCTGTTCCAGCACCACCAGTTCCAGGTGATCCTCAAGCCTGCGCCCAAGAACGTGCAGGAGCTCTACCTGGACTCCATCCGGGCCATCGGCATCGACCCGCGCGAGCACGACATCCGCTTCGTGGAGGACGACTGGGAGTCGCCCACGCTGGGTGCCTGGGGCCTGGGCTGGGAGGTGTGGTGTGACGGGATGGAGGTCACCCAGTTCACCTACTTCCAGCAGTGCGGCGGCTTCGAGTGCAAGCCGGTGGCGGCGGAGCTGACGTACGGGCTCGAGCGCATCTGCATGTACCTGCAGAACGTGGAGAACGTCTTCGACATCGAGTGGGTGAAGGGCGTGAAGTACCGCGAGGTGTTCCACCCGAACGAGGTGGAGATGAGCGAGTACGCGCTGCACGCCTCGGACGCGGCGCAGCTGTTCGCGCTCTTCGACTCGTACGAGAAGGAGTGCAAGCGGCTCATCGAGCTGAAGCTGCCGCTGCCCGCGTACGACTTCGCGCTCAAGTGCTCGCACACCTTCAACCTGCTGGACGCGCGCGGCGCCATCTCGGTGACCGAGCGCGCCAACTTCATCAAGCGCGTGCGCGACAACGCGCGCCTGTGCGCCGAGGGCTACCTGCAGATGCGCGAGCGGCTGGGCTACCCGCTGCTCAAGACGCAGTGGACGGTGGGCCAGCAGCCTCCCGTGCTCGAGGGCAAGCCCGCGAGCGACTACTGGAAGACCGTGAAGCTCAACAAGGCCGAGGAGGAGACCACCCGTGGCGCGTGACCTGCTGTTGGAGATCGGCGCGGAGGAGATCCCCGCCTCGTTCATCGGCCCGGCGCTCGAGGACCTGACGCGGGTCATCACCACGCGCCTCGCCGAGGCGCGGCTCGCCCACGGCGCGGTGCGGACGTTTGGAACGCCGCGGCGGCTCGCGGTGCTGGTGCAGGGCGTGGCGGACGCGAGCGAGGACGTGACGCGCGAGGTGCTGGGGCCCAGCGCCAAGGCGGCCTACGACAAGGACGGCAAGCCCACCAAGGCGGCCGAGAAGTTCGCCGAGAGCGTGAAGCTGCCGGTGGAGAAGCTCGCGCGCACGCAGACGGCGAAGGGCGAGTACCTGGCGGCGAAGGTGGAGGAGAAGGGGCGCCCCGCGGCGCAGCTGCTGCCCGAGGTGCTGCACGCCGCGGTGCACGGCATCAACTTCCGCAAGTCCATGCGCTGGGGCGACGTGGAGACGGCCTTCGCGCGGCCCGTGCAGTGGATCGTCGCGCTGCTGGGCGCCGACGTCCTGCCGGTGGTGTTCGGCGACGTGAAGAGCGGCCGCACCACGCACGGCCACCGCTTCCTCGCGCCCGACGGCATCGAGCTGAAGGCGCCCGCGGACTACGAGGCGGCGCTGGAGCGCGCGCACGTGGTGGCGGACGTGAGCAAGCGCCGCGCGCTCGTGGTGGAGCGGGTGAGTGCTGCGGCCAAGAAGGCGGGCGGCGCGCTGCTCGAGGACGAGGCGCTGGTGGACCAGGTGACGAACCTGGTGGAGCTGCCCAACCCGGTGGTGGGCTCCTTCGAGGAGCGGCACCTGGACCTGCCCGCCGAGGTGCTGGTGCAGGAGATGAAGAGCCACCAGCGCTACTTCAGCCTCGTGGACGCGAAGGGCAAGCTGATGCCGCGCTTCATCGCCGTGTCCAACACGCCGGTGCGCGACGAGCAGCTGTCCCTGCGCGGCTACCAGCGCGTGCTGCGCTCGCGGCTCGCGGACGGGCGCTTCTTCTTCGACGAGGACCGCAAGACCCCGCTCGAGGCGCGCGTGGAGAAGCTCGCGCGGGTGGTGTGGCAGGGCAAGCTGGGCAGCTACGCGGAGAAGGTGGCGCGCTTCCGCTCGCTCGCGGCCGAGCTCGCGCGGCGCACGGGCCATGCGGACCAGGTGTCCACCATCGAGCGCGCCGCCACGCTCGCCAAGGCGGACCTCGTCACCGGCATGGTGGGTGAGTTCCCCGAGCTGCAGGGCGTGATGGGGCGCGAGTACGCGCGCGCGGGCGGCGAGCCCGAGCCGGTGGCGCTCGCCATCTTCGAGCACTACCTGCCGCGCTCGGCGAGCGACAGCCTGCCCACGCAGGACGCGGGCGCGCTCATCGGCATCGCGGACCGGCTGGACACGCTGTGCGGCATCTTCGCCATCGGCAAGGGGCCCACCGCGTCCGCGGACCCCTTCGCGCTGCGGCGCGCGTGCCTCGCGGTGATCAACATCGTGCTCGCGCGCGGCTACCGCTTCTCGCTCTCGCAGGCGGTCGACGCCGCGCTCGAGCAGCTGCAGCCCAAGGTGGCGGACGTGAAGCGCAAGGCGGGTGAGCCCAGCGTGCGCGAGCAGGTGCTCGAGTTCTTCCGCGGCCGCCTCAAGGCGCTGTGGACCGAGCAGCACCGCGCGGACGTGGTCGAGGCGGTGCTCGCGGTGGGCTTCGACGACCTGGTGGCCGCTCAGCGGCGCCTGCAGGCGCTCAGCCCGCTGGTGGGCCGCGCGGACTTCGCGCCGCTCGCCGTGGCCTTCAAGCGCGTGGCGAACATCGTGGAGAAGCAGGGCAAGGGCGTGAGCGGCGGCGAGGTGAGCCCCCAGCGCTTCACGGACGAGGCCGAGCGCCACCTGCACTCCGCGTTCACCCAGGCGCGCGGGCGCGTGGCCGAGTCGATGAAGACGGACGACTACGCGGCGGCGCTCAAGGAGATCACCGGCCTCAAGCCCGCGGTGGACACCTTCTTCGACAAGGTGATGGTGATGGCCGAGGACAAGGACCTGCGCGAGAACCGCATCCGCTTCCTCACCGAGATCGGCACCCTGTTCAACCAGGTGGCCGACTTCTCGAAGATCCAGGCCGAGCTGTCGGCGTAGCGCCGGGGCAGCAGGGGAGGGGGCGGGCCCGCCGGCACCTACACGGCGCCGCGAGGGCCGCCCCTTTGTGATTGCGCACCGGGGGCCCGGTTTCTACACTCCGGGCCCTTTGATGCGCCCACACTTCCTGACCCCCGCGCTGCTCTTTCTCGCCACGTGCAGCTCCGAGCTGCCGCGGCGCAACCCCCCGCTCGACAGCTTCGCGTACCCGTCCGCACTGGTGCACGTGAAGGTCCCAGGCAAGGACAACGGCCTGCTGTACGTGACGAGCAGCAACTTCGACAAGCTCTACGACACCGGCGCGGTCATGGCGGTGGATCTGGACGCGCTGTCCACCGCGCTTCCGGCCTTCGAGCGCACGGACAAGCCGGTCGTGGGGCCGCGCGATGCGCCCACGCCGCTCAACGTCGGCGACGGCGGCCGGGTCTTCGTGCAGAGCATGACCGGGGACATGGCGCTCTGGACCTCGCCGAGCGACGGCCAGTCCTACCTCTTCGTGCCCAGCCGCTCCGAGGGCGACCTGCTGCAGGTGGTGCAGGCGAACGGCACCCAGCTCAAGTGCGTGGGCACCGACAGCCTCGATTGCCAGAGCCACGCCATCACGCTCACCACGGCGGAGGGCGTCACGAACGGCCAGCCCGGGGCGCCCGCGCCCTTCGGCGTGACGGTGGGGCAGGGGGCGGACAGCGAGCTGTGGGTCACGCACCTGATGTCCGCGCTGGTGGAGAAGGGGACGAACCGCCAGGCCACCGCGACCACCTACGTGCTGCGCACGGACGCGCAGGAGGTGGTGAAAGCGCTGCAGGACCCGACGAAGCACGGCCTGCTGCAGCTCCCCCCCGACCAGTTCCTGCCGCTCACCGTGGGCGCCTCGCTCGCCGGTGCGCACGCGGTGGCGCTGGGGCCTGACTACGCCTTCCTCTCCGGCCGCTCGGTGACGAGTGGGCAGGGCACCGCGGGTGCGCCTCCCTTCCTGCTGCGCGCGATCCGCCGCACCGACCCGCCGCTGGCGCTGGACGCGGGGCTTCGCGCCTCCTACCCGGACATCGAGGCGCGCGGGCTCGCGCTCAACGCGACGGGAACGCGCCTGTACCTCGCAGGCCGGGCGACCGGCAGCACGCTGATCGTCGCGCACGTCAACAGCACGCCCACCACCCTGGGGGTCACGGTGGTGCGCGCGATCGACACGCTCCCTCCGGGTGCGAGCGCCGTGAAGGTGATCTCGCGCGGCACCCCCACCCAGCCGCGCGGCGACCTGGTGCTCATCACCTGCAGCAGCGCCGGCGTGCTCGCCATCTACGACGACGAGGTGGGCGACATCGTGGCGCAGGTACCGGAGCTGGGCCTGCAGCCCTACGCGCTCGCCGTGGACGAGCGCATCATCGACCCGCTCACCCAGCAGAAGGGCGCGCGCGTGTACGTCGCGAACTTCGCGGACGGCCGGGTGAGCGTGATCGACATCGACGATGTGGACAAACCCCAGGGCGCGCGCGTGGTCGCGCGGCTCGGCGCGCTGCAGGCCTGCGCGAGTGACAACCGGGAAAACTGCCTGGAGGGCTCCCCGTGAAGTGCGCTGCAAGGACGTTCCTGATCTCCGCGCTGCTCGTCTGCGCGGCCTGCAGCTCCAGCCAGGACGAGGTCCCTCCGGCCGGGCTCGCGGAGACCTACGACCTCGTCGAGGCGCAGGGCCTCATCTTCGTGACCTCCGCGGAGACCAATGACCTGAAGGTCATCGATCCCTCCGTGGTGGACTACATCCGTGCGCCCAACCCCCTCGAGGCGCTCTCCGTGCCGGTGGTCGCGCGGCCGGACAAGCTCGCCCGGGACATCTCCTACGAGGCGACGCAGACGGACCTGGGCACCGAGAAGACCGGCCCCTACGTCTACGTGCGCAGCGCGAGCGAGTCCGCGATCTCGGTGGTCTCCACCGACGCGCTCGACCTGCGCACGGTGATCACGGTGCCCACCCAGGGCGCGGTGACGGCGCTCGCGGCGCGCGGCCCCACCTACGCGGACCCGACGCACAGCGTGCTCTACTACGCGGCCCAGGCGCAGGGCCGCAGCTCACTGTTCCGCGTGGTGCTGCCGGCGGACCCGGCGGTGCTCGCGAAGGTGGATCCCAAGACGCTCGTGAGCCAGGAGGTGAAGATCGAGAGCGGCACCAACGACAGCGGCGCCGCGGTGGCCGTGCCGGCCGAGGGCTACGGTCCGGTGACGGCGCTGCTGGTCGTGCCGGGCCGCATCGCGGACGCGAGCACGCTGAAGGATCGCCTGATCATGGCCACCCGCTCGTTCCAGGGGACGAGCACCGACCCGCTCAACCCGCAGCGTCCCTTCGACACCGTGCGGCTCGCCTTCGAGCCCACGCGGGCGGTGGCGGAGCTGAAGCTGAACTACACCACGCCGCTGAGCTCGGCGCAGACGGACCGCAAGCCGGTGCCGGTGCGCAGCCTCATCACGAACGGGCGCTTCTCGTACACCGCGCTGGAGCCGGACGCGAATGGGACCCCGCAGCCGGTCACCAAGGTGAAGGAGGCGGCGGACCACATCTTCGCGCTGATCGACGAGGAGGCCTGCGTGGGCGTGAGCCGTTGCGGCGGCGTGCTCGCGGTGAACTCGACGGACGGAGAGATCGCCACGGCCACCGTGCCCGAGCGAGCCGAGGTCTCGAGGATCACGAACGGGACCAAGGAGGTCATCGCGGACTCCGCCCCCGGCTTCACCGCCCCGATGCTGCCGCTGGCCTTCGACTTCTCGCTGCCCACGGGCTTCACGCTGGTCCCCCGCGCCGAGGTGCAGGTCGTCCAGGGCGTTTCCCCGGTGCAGCAGCAGTTCCCGCTGCTCGGGATCGTGGCGCACGCCAGCGGTGCCTACTTCGCTTTCGACGCGATGAACCTCATCCACCTGGATCAGGATGTGCGTGACTCGACGATCTCGCCCCCCTCGGCGCTCGACGCAGCGAACACCCCCTTCCCGGAGAGCAGCGAGGTCTTCAAGAGCAACCCGATCAGGATCAACGACCCCTTGCTGACCCCCTTCCAGGGCTACACGGACTCCGCCACGGTGTCCGTCGTGTTCGAGGGCCCGATCACCACGAGCTTCTTCGCGACCACGCAAGAGGCCACGACGTTCAGCGTCCCCCCGACGCTGGTGCACAGCGGTGCGGTCGGGCTGCCCACCACGGGCGCGCCGGAAATCCTCCCGGGGGACGTGGTGCAGTTCTTCCCCAGCTCGGACCCGAGCACGCTGTGCCGCGTGATCAAGCCCGACGGCTCGAGCGAGGTGCAGGAGGCCCACGTGGACACGGTGACCCCGGGCAATCTCGCGACCGGGGCGGCCATCACCTTCACGCTGGCGGAGAAGACGATCCCTGCGGCCTGCAAGGACGTGAAGTTCTTCCAGGTTCGCTCCGGCAAGGACACGGTGTGGCCCTTCGTGGCCTACAGTGACAACACGTACCTCGGCCGCGTGGGGCAGGCGGGCACGGGCGGCGAGCTGGACCTGCGGACGAACCCGCACTTCCTCGCCCCGCACTTCACGTTCGGCAATCCCTCGCTGCAGATCGTGGCGGTCAGCACGCCTCCGCAGGCGCTCACCCGCGGCAACAAGTACGTCTACACGCTCGCCTCGAACTTCGATCCCTACAGCTTCACGGTGGCGACGGACGCGGCCCGCCTCACGCGCTTCTTCATCCCGGGTCCGATGGTCTACTCGCCGGGCCGCCCGCTGACGGTCGAGGGGGGTGGCGAGCCCACGATCGAGGGAAAGAACCGCATCTACGTGGCCTACCCCACGGCGGACGGCGTGCTGCAGATCGCGCTTGAGGGCGCGCAGAACAACGGCCGCCTGCTCGTGCCGGTGGTGCCCTTCCAGTAGTCGAAGGGCGCATGCGCTCTGCTATCGTCCGCCCCGGACACTGCCAAACCCGGGGCCACACGATGATGGAACAGACGAAGCGTCCGGCACGCCAGGTCGGGATTGCCGACCACCTGTGGGAGACCTTCGAGCTCATGGCAGAGCAGATGGGCTCGGAGCGGGAAGCGCTGATCAACCAGGCGCTCTTCACCTTCGCGCGCCTCAACGGCTTCCTCGAGGCGGCGAGCGCCGCGCCCCGCAGCAGCGCAGGCGCCGCCGCAGCGGCCGTGCCTCGCACGCCGGCGTTCGCGCCCGCGCCGGCCCCCGTGCGCCACGCGCCCCTGCAGCACCCGAAGACGGCACCGGGCCTGCCCGCGGCCGAGGCCGCGCCTGCCGCGGAGGACGAGCGCTCGCATCGCGAGGAGGACGGGGCGCTGCCCCTGCCGGGCGCCGCGGAGCCCGCGGCGGCGAGCATCGAGCCCGACGCCGCGCCCGTGCAGCTGCCCGCACCCGCTGCGGCGGCCGCGGAGCCCGGCCTGCAGCTGTACCTGATGACCGAGAGCGGTGAGCTGGACAAGATCACCAAGGACCGCTTCGTCATCGGCCGCGGCAAGCACTGCGACTTCGTGATCAACTCGGGCAAGGTGAGCCGCGAGCACGCCGTCATCGTGCGCGACGGCGATGCCTACTTCATCGAGGACCTCGGCTCGTCCAACGGGACCTGGTTCAACAAGCAGCGCATCAAGCGCCGCCGCGTCGAAGAGGGCGACGAGTACTTCGTCTGTAACGAGAAAATTAAGCTCGTGTTGCGCTGATCAGGCGCGCGCCACGCGCGTGACCTGTTCTTGAATTGACCCCGCAGGGGCCCTCCTGTTCAATGGCGCGAGCCTGCTCGCTCGCTCGGCAGGCGTTTCCATGACGCCCGCCGAGATCGCGCTCTGGACAGCGCTGGGAGTAGCCCTGGTGATTGCGGTCGCGACGGACCTGCTGCGCCAGTTCATCCCGACGGCGCTCACGGCCGTGCTGCTCTTCGGAGCGCTCGCGCTGCGGCTGCTGCTCGAGGGCGTGGGCTCGCTGGACTCCGGGCTGCTCAGCGGCGTGGTGGCCGCGGCGGGGCTCGCGCTCGTGCTGCTGCCCTTCACGCGCGGCGGAGGCATGGGGGCGGGCGACGTGCGCCTGATGGCGGGCGTGGGCGCGGCCGTGGGGTTTCCGGCGGTGCTCGCGGTGGCGGGCTTCGTGTCGCTGATGGCCTTCTTCCAGGCCGTGGTGACGCTGCTGTGGCAGGGCGCGGTGGCCGAGACGCTGGGCGCGATGCTGCAGCGCTGGGCGGTGCGGGCGGGACTGCGGCCGGAGGGGAGCGCGGCGCCCGTGCGCCGCCGGGTGCCCTTCAGCGTGGCGGTGCTGCTGGGCTGCGCGTGGACGTGGGTGTGGCGCAGCGGGCGGGTGGGGTAGGGCGCGTGCAGGCAACGGGACAATCGAGGGGACCGACGACGATGGGCAAGGGCATCAGGCAGGTGGCGCTGTGGGGGGCATGGCTCGCCGTGCTCGTGGGTGGGGTGGCGGCGGGTCAGGAGAGCACCACGATCGCGCTCGGGGTGGGGACGCAGAAGGTCATCTCCGCGCCCGGCGTCACGCGCATGTCCATCGGCGACCCCGCGGTGGCCGAGGTGAAGAGCCTGGGCGGCAGCCAGGTGCTCGTCACGGGCAACGCCGAGGGCAAGACCACGCTGCTGATGTGGAAGGGCACCGGGCAGCGGCTGAGCTACCTGGTGACCGTGCGGCGGCAGGATCCGAACGAGGTCATCTCGGAGATCCGCAAGCTGCTCGGCGAGATCGAGGGCGTGAGCGTGCGCATGGTGGGCGACCGCATCTACCTGGACGGCCAGGCCTACACGACCCAGGACGCGGACCGCATCCAGCAGGTGGTGGACCTGTACCCCAACGTGAAGAGCTTCGTGAA
The DNA here is from genome assembly GCF_009659535.1 of Aggregicoccus sp. 17bor-14. Taxonomy (NCBI): domain Bacteria; kingdom Pseudomonadati; phylum Myxococcota; class Myxococcia; order Myxococcales; family Myxococcaceae; genus Aggregicoccus; species Aggregicoccus sp. 17bor-14. The sequence continues at coordinate 461,168 of NZ_VJZZ01000001.1, read as the reverse complement.
GATCGCGCCGAACGCGAAGAAGCTCGTGGCGCAGAACCTCAACGCGGCCTTCCAGAAGGCAGGCCTCAAGAACGTCCAGGCCAACGTCGTGGGGGCGTCCATCTTCCTGGAGGGCTCGGTGGAGAGCCAGCAGGACCTGCAGAAGGCGGAGCTCGTCACCAAGGCGCTGGGCGAGAAGGTGGAGAACCTGCTCACGGTGGGCATCAAGCGGATGATCCTCTCCGAGGTGCAGTTCGTGGAGATCCGCCGCAACTCGCGCGACCGCTACGGCGTGAAGTACCCCACCGACATCACCGGCACGGTGAGCGCCTCCGCCATCTTCAACAAGCAGCTGTTCCCGGGCAGCTTCGCGGATGGCGTGGCGCAGGCGGCCATCATCGGCTCCGCGGACTTCGCCGTGGGCTTCCAGACCAACGACGGCTACGGCCGCCTCCTCGCGCAGCCCAAGCTGGTGTGCGCGAGCGGCGAGAAGGCGGAGTTCCTCGCCGGCGGCGAGGTGCCGATCCCGCTCATCACCAACAACCAGTTCACGGTGGAGTACAAGCCCTACGGCGTCATCCTCAACATCCGCCCCACCGCGGATCGCAACGGCAACATCCAGACGGAGATCGAGGCGGAGTCGAGCGAGATCGACACGTCCGTGGCGGTGTCCGTGGGCGGCTCGGCCAGCGTGCCCGGCTTCCGCACGCGCAAGGTGAAGACCAACGTCACCGTGCGCCACGGCGAGACCATCGTGCTCTCCGGCGTGTTCAGCCACGACGAGCAGAAGGCGGTGAGCAAGATCCCGGGCCTCGGTCACATCCCGATCATCGGCGAGCTGTTCAAGAGCCGCGGCTTCGACTCCACCAAGCGCGAGCTGGTGATCTTCGTCACCCCGCGCATCGTGAACCCGGACTCGGACAAGGTCCGCACGATCATCGAGGACGTGAAGACCCGCTACAAGCAGGCCCGCAGCGAGGTGAACTTCAACATCTTCGACTGAGCGGCGCGGGAGCGCGCGGCTCCATTTCGAAGGGCCGCGCCATCCGCCGTTCGTCGTACGGCCCCTGCCTGGAGGGGCCCTCTCCCGCGGGGTAGACTGGGGCGCATGTTCCTCATCACGCTCGCGGAGAAGGGGGGCGACTCCCAGCAGCTGGAGTTCGCCCAGGACGAGGTGACGATCGGCCGGCTCGCGGGCAACGACATCGTGCTCGCGAAGGGGAACGTCTCCAAGAACCACTGCCGCCTGGTGACGAAGGACGGCAAGTACGTGCTCGTGGACGAGCGCTCCACGAACGGCACCTTCGTCAACGGCAAGCGCGTCTCCGCGCCGCTGGTGGTGAAGCCCACGGACGCCATCTTCGTGGGGGACTACGTGCTGCACGTGGAGGCGCCCGGTACGAGGCGCGAGGCCGCCGGCGCCGAGACGCCCGCGCCGCTGCACCCGGCCCCGCCGGCCGTGGCCCTGCGCGCGGCCGCGGTGGCGGCCCCGCCCGAGCCCGCGCCGCAGGCCCCCGTGGCGGCGGCGGGCCGCATGCCCGCCTCACTCGCCAGTGCGCTCGCGCGCGCGCAGCGCCCCGTGGATGCGCGCGCGCTGCGCTACACGCAGCTGCAGAAGGACATCCACGACCGGCTCATCGAGTACCTGGATCTGCGGCGCATGGACATGGACCGCCTGGGCACCGAGGAGCTGTGGCGGCGCACCGAGAAGTCCATCCGCGACATCCTCGACCAGATGGAGGCGGACGGGGAGCTGCCCGACGACGTCTCGCGCGACGCGCTGCTCACCGACGTGATCAACGAGGCGCTGGGGCTCGGGCCGCTGGAGGCCTTCCTGGACTCGGACGAGATCAGCGAGATCATGGTGAACCACGCGAACCAGATCTACGTGGAGCGCAAGGGCAAGCTCACGCTCTCGGACAAGAGCTTCTCGTCCAACCGGGCCGTGCTCGGCGTGATCGAGCGCATCGTGGCGCCGATCGGGCGGCGCATCGACGAGTCCAGCCCGCTGGTGGATGCGCGCCTCAAGGACGGCAGCCGCGTCAACGCGATCATCCCGCCGCTCGCGCTCAAGGGCCCCTGCATCACCATCCGCAAGTTCAAGAAGGACTCGCTCAAGATCCAGGACCTGGTGAAGTACCGCACGCTCACGCCGCAGATGGCGGAGTTCCTCGAGATGTGCGTGAAGGCGCGCAAGAACATCGTCATCTCGGGCGGCACGGGCTCTGGCAAGACGACCACGCTGAACATCATCAGCGCGTTCATCCCGGACGACGAGCGCATCGTCACGGTGGAGGACGCCGCCGAGCTGCAGCTGCCGCAGGAGCACTGGGTGCAGCTGGAGAGCCGCCCGCCCAACCTCGAGGGCAAGGGCGCGATCGGCATCCGCGATCTGGTGAAGAACTGCCTGCGCATGCGCCCGGACCGCATCGTGGTGGGCGAGTGCCGCTCGGGCGAGACGCTGGACATGTTGCAGGCGATGAACACCGGGCACGACGGCTCGCTCACCACGCTGCACGCGAACACCCCGCGCGACGCCATCGCCCGCCTCGAGACGATGGTGCTGATGTCCGGGATGGAGCTGCCGGTGAAGGCCATCCGCGAGCAGATCGCGAGCGCGGTCCACATCATCGTGCAGCAGACGCGCTTCTCGGACGGCACGCGCAAGATCTGCTTCATCACCGAGGTGTCGGGGATGGAGGTGGACATCGTCACCCTGCAGGACATCTTCACCTTCAAGCAAGAGGGCTTCTCGGAGGACGGCAAGGTGCGCGGACGCTTCGTGGCCTCGGGCTTCGTGCCGAAGTTCTACGAGGAGCTGCAGCGCAAGGGCCTGCCGGTCAACATGAGCATCTTCCGCGAGGACTAGCCGCCCCATGCCCACGCTCCTCGTCACGCACCCCGACGGCACCCAGACCGAGCACCCCTTCGAAGGCGAGCTGAGGATCGGCCGCCAGGAGGGCAACGATCTCGTCCTCGCCGACGGCGGGGTGAGCCGCCGCCACGCACTGCTGCGCGCGCAGGGTGCGCAGGTGGTGCTCGAGGACGCGGGCAGCGCGAACGGGACCTACGTGGAGGGGGCACGGCTCGAGGGCCCGTGCGTGCTCGAGCCCGGGCAGGAGGTGCAGCTGGGCGACTACCTCCTGCAACTCGTGGCGCCCGCGCGCGACGACCGCAGCCGCACCGACGAGGTCCCTGCGCTCGGTGCGGTCCCAGACGCAGCGCCTGGGTCCGCAGCGGCTCCGGATCGCGCGGGCGAGGCGGGGGCCTCCGCCGGGGCTGCGCTCGCACCGCCGCGCACGCCGAGTGGACGCACCTCGCGCACGGACGAGCTGCTCGCGCCCGGTGCTGCGGCGCGTGTGCCCCAGGCCCTGGCCCGGACCGGGCAGGGCCCGAGGCTGGTGGGGCTGACGGGGCCGTGGGCGGGGCAGCGTGTGGCGCTCGCGGGCACGCTGAGCGTGGGGCGCGGCGCGGGCGCGGGCCTGCTGCTCGAGGACGAGTCCGTGAGCCGCCGCCACGCCGAGCTGCGCTGCACCGGGGCGGGCGTGCAGGTGCGCGACCTGGGCAGCGCGAACGGGACCGCCGTCAACGGCGCACCCGTCCCTGCAGGCGCCCCGGAGGGCGTGCTGCTGCAGCGCGGAGACGCGGTGCAGTTCGGCGTCGCGCTGTTCCGCTTCGAGGACGGCGCGGAGGACGAGGCGGCGCCGCTGAGGCGGGCGCGCGGCGGTGCAGTCCCCACGCGCAGGGGTCAGCGCGGGGCTCGCCCCAGCCCTGCACAGCTGTGGGCTCAGCTGGACCCACGCCGCAAGCGGCTCGCCGTGGCCGCGGGCGGCGTGCTCGCGCTGCTGCTCACCGCGGGAGTCGTGAAGGCCCTGTCCGGGCCGGAGCCCGAGGCCGCGGCGGTCGCCGGGGGCGAGGAGGGCGCAGGCGGGGAGAGCGGCGAGCAGATCCAGCAGCTGCTCAGCCAGTGCCGCTCCTACGCCTCCACGGAGCTGGACGCCGAGCCGGACTGGCGTCGCGCCGAGGAGGCGTGCGGCAAGGCGCTGGACCTGGACCCGCTGCAGTCCGAGGCCCACGCGCTGCTGCAGCGCATCCGGCTCGAGCGCGAGGCCGGCGACAACTTCACCCGCGGCGAGCGGGCGCTCGCGCGCCTCAATGCGGAGGAGGCGCTGGACCTGTTCGGGAAGATCCCGAAGGAGAGCGACTACTTCCGGCGGGCCCGCCCGCGCGTGCGCGAGGCCAGCGCCCAGGTGGTGAAGCGCGCGCTGGACGACTGCAAGCGCTACCTGCGCGACAGCCAGTGGGCCGCGGCGGTGCCGCGCTGCGAGCGCTACCTGGGCGTGGCCTGCCAGAAGATGGACCGTGAGGAGCTGGAGCCGCCGGTGGGCTTCAAGGTGGTGCTCACCTCGGGCCGCCTGCGCACGAACGAGTGGCGCCCCAAGGATCCGCTGTTCCTGCGCTTCCTCACGGCGCGCCAGCGCGTGGACCCCCGCGCAGCCCCCTGGACCTGCCCGCCCGCGGACATCCTCGCCGAGGAGCCGGAGGCGGAGGACCCGAAGCAGGCGGTGACGGCGGCCTTCCAGAAGCGCTACGCGGACAAGCTGCTGCAGGCGGCGATGCTCGACTACTGGTCCGGCCGCAGCACCGAGGCGCTCGCCACGCTGCAGAAGCTGCGCTCGGACTACAACCGCGCGCAGTACCACGCGGACGCGGACGCGGCGATGCGCGACCTGTCCACCGTGGACCAGCTCTTCAAGAGCGGCCAGTCCGCCCTGCAGGCGGAGGATCCCGAGCGCGCCGCCGAGCCCTTCCAGGAGGTGCTCGAGGTGGACGGGCGGGTGATGGCGGAGCTGGCCACGACCCGGCCCTCGTTCTACCGGCGCGCCATCCAGCAGGACATGGCGAGCCATGCGTACGTGGCCGGCAAGCACTGGGCGGACCGCCAGGACACGCGCCGCGGCTGCCGGGTGTGGAAGCTGGGCTTCGGCTTCTACGCGGGCAACACGGACCTGAACAAGGCGGTGGGCTTCTGCTCCACCCGGGGCCTGGCGCTGCTCAACGAGGCCCAGGGGTGCGCGGACCTGCCGGCGGTGCTGGACTTCGCGGTCAAGGGCGACGGGCTGCAGGAGAAGGTCGCCGCCAAGCGGGCCGAGTGGGCGTGCGCCGACTAGCGCGCGTCGCTGTCCAAGAAGGGCGCGGCTCGGCGTGGACAGGGCAGGGCGCGCGGGTTAAGGCTCGGGAATGGTCCCGAGCCCGTCCGCTGGCGCGCCCGTCCTCACGCTGATCGACGCGTCGAACTTCATCTTCCGCGCCTATCACGCCATCCAGCACCTCTCCACGAGCAAGGGGGTGCCCACCAATGCCGTGTACGGCTTCACGCGCATGGTGCTCAAGACGCTCAAGGACCTGGAGCCCACGCACGTGGCCCTGGTCTTCGACAAGGAGAGCCGCACCGAGCGCCAGAAGCTGGACCCCAACTACAAGGCCAACCGCGAGGGGCCCCCGCCGGACCTGGTGCCCCAGTTCGCGCTCATCCGCCGGGTGGTGGAGGCGCTGAACCTTCCGGCGCTGGAGATGGCCGGCTGGGAGGCGGACGACGTCATCGGCACCCTCGCGCGGCGCGCCAAGGCCGAGGGCTACTGCGTCCTCGTCGTCACCGGCGACAAGGACTTCGTGCAGATCGTGGACGAGGACGTGCGCCTCTTCGATCCGATGAACGACCGGCGCACCGGCCCCGCGGACGTGAAGGAGCGCCTGGGCATCGAGCCGCGCCAGATGCGCGACTACCTGGCGCTCATCGGCGACGCCATCGACAACGTGGCGAAGGTGCCGGGCATCGGCCCCAAGACGGCCGTGGAGCTGCTCACCCAGTTCAACGACGTGGAGACGCTGCTCACGCGGCTCGACGAGGTGAAGAAGCCCAAGATCCGCCAGGCGCTGGAGAGCCACCGCGACAGCCTGCAGCTGGCCAAGAAGCTGGTGACCTTCAACACCGAGCTCCCGCTGGACGTGAAGCTCGAGGACCTCGCGCGCCGCCCGGTGCACGAGGCCAAGGCGCGCGACCTGTTCAGCGAGCTGGAGTTCTACAAGCTGCTGCAGGAGATGCCCACCGAGGCGCCCACGCCGCTCGCGCAGACCACCGAGACCGTGGTGGACGCGGGAGGGCTCAAGGCGCTCGCGGACGCGGCGCGCGCCGAGGGCCGGGTGTTCCTCATCCCCGCTTACGAGGGCCTGCCCTACGCCGCGGAGCTGGTGGGCCTGGGCGTGGCGCTGCCGAGCGGCAAGAGCGCGTACGTGCCGCTGGGCCACCGCGTGCTGGGCAGTGCCGGCGTCGCCCCCGCGCAGTTCTCCGAGGTGTTCGGCCCGCTGCTCGCGGACGCGGGCGTGAAGAAGGGCGGCCACGGCCTCAAGAGCCTGAGCCTGCTGCTCTCCTCACTGGGCCTCGTGCTCGCGGGCAGCGAGGACGACGTGGAGCTGCTCAGCTACCTGCTCAACCCCTCGCGGCGCGAGCACGCCCTGACGGACCTGGCGCGCGAGCGGCTGCGGGCGGAGCTGCCGCCCCTGCCCGCCGTGGCCGAGGGCAAGAAGGGCCGCGCGCTCTCGGATCACACCGCGGAGGAGCTCGCGCCGGTGTACGGCACGCGCGCGGATGCCGCGCGCCGGCTCGCCCCCGACCTGTGGGAGGAGCTCGAGCGCGCGGGCCTCGCGAAGCTCGCGCGCGAGCTCGAGGTGCCGCTCTTGCCATTGCTCGCCCAGATGGAGCGCCACGGCGTGAAGGTGGACCTGGGCACGCTCGCGGGCATCAGCGCGATCGTGGACGGGGAGTGCCAGACGAAGCTCAAGGACGTGCACGCGGCGGCGGGGCGCGAGTTCAACGTGGGCTCGAACCAGCAGCTCGCGCAGGTGCTCTACACCGAGCTGCAGCTGCCGGTGCTCAAGCGCGGCAAGACGGGCCCCTCCACGGACCAGGAGGTGCTCGAGAAGCTCGCCCAGCAGCACCCGGTGGCGCGCGCCATCATCGAGTACCGCACCCTGTCCAAGCTCAAGAGCACCTACCTGGACACGCTGCCGGGCCTCGTCGCGAAGGACGGACGCATCCACACCACCTACGACCAGGCGGCGACGGCCACCGGGCGCCTCTCCTCGCGCGACCCGAACCTGCAGAACATCCCCATCCGCACCGAGGTGGGCCGGCAGATCCGCAGCGCCTTCGTGGCCGAGGCGGGTCACCAGCTGGTGTCCGCGGACTACAGCCAGGTGGAGCTGCGGCTGCTCGCGCACGTGGCGGAGGATCCCGTCCTCATCGACGCCTTCCTCAACGACCAGGACATCCACAGCCGCACCGCGGCCGAGGTGTTCGGCGTGCCGCCGGAGCAGGTGACGCGCGATCAGCGCCGGGTGGCGAAGATGGTGAACTTCGGCATCGCCTACGGCCTCTCAGCGCACGGCCTCTCGGGCCGCCTGGACATCCCGGTGGAGGAGGCGCGAGACGTCATCGAGCGCTACTTCACGCGCTACGCGGGCATCCGGCGCTACCTCGAGGACACCGTGGAGCAGGCGCGCAAGCGCGGCTACGTGGAGACGCTGTTCGGGCGCCGCCGCCTCATGGGCGACCTGCTCTCCAAGAACCGCAACGTGGCGCAGGCGGCCGAGCGCGCGGCGATCAACATGCCGATCCAGGGCACCGCGGCGGACCTCATCAAGATGGCCATGCTCGCGGTGGACCGCGCGCTGCGCGAGCGGGGCCTGAAGGCGCGCATGCTCCTGCAGGTGCACGACGAGCTCCTCTTCGAGGCGCCGGACGCCGAGGTCGACGCCGTGAAGGCGCTCGCGCAGGAGTGCATGTCCTCCGTCACGCAGCTGAAGGTGCCGCTCAAGGTGGACGTGGGGGCAGGCCGCAGCTGGGCGGACGCCCACTAAGCTCCACCCGTGCTCCGCCTCAGTGCAGCGCGGCCCGGGGGCGCTCCTCGAGCTGCCGGCTGCGGGCGGCGTGCGTGCGCTCGAAGAACTCCACCACGAGCCCGCCGAAGGCCACCCGGGGCGCCTCGGCGGCCGGGTCCGCGAGGCGCTGGAAGTAGGCCACCGCCGAGTCCACGGCCTCGTCCACCGCGCGGTTGAGGGTGGTGCGCTCCTCGTCGCTGCCGCCCAGCACCTCCAGCGCGTCCACGAGGCAGCGGCGCAGGGCCGCGAACTCGTCGTAGAGGGCGCGCACGCCGCGCTCGCGCGACAGGCGCAGCACCGCGCGCGTGCGGCCCCAGGCGCTGCTCGGGTCCCCGGCGAGGCTGCGGCCCACCTCGCAGATGAAGGGCTCCACCACGTCATCGAGCAGGTTGTGGGGGATCTCGCCCTTCTTCCCCTCGGCGTACCGCACGCGGCGCCACGCCGCCGCCACCCTGTCCGGCTGCTGCGAGAACACCCGCGCCGCCCCCGCCGCCACCCGCCTCGCCCGCTCCGCCATGTGTCCGGCCTCCTCGGTTGCCGCCCCTGCTGAGCAAGAGCCCGGCCAAGGGACGCGCCCCGGAGCGGGGACCGGAGATCAACGGGTTGCAGCGTCCGGAGGGAACCTTCCGGCACCCGCGGCTGTAAATTGTTTTCCCATGTAGGTGAAAAGGCGCAGCCGCCCCCGGCACCTCAGTGCAGGGTGGGCTTCGTCGGGCGCTGCGCCTCGGCGTCGCGCTCGGCCTCGGGCGGGGCGGCCTCGGGCGGGGCCTCGCTCGCGGCCGGCGCAGGCGGCTCCCAGGAGGGCAGGGCGCTGTCGGTGAGCGGGGGGAGCGCGAGGGTGCTCGGGGCGGCGAGGGCGGCCTCCTCGGCCGCGAGACGGGCCTCCTCCTCGGCCTCCCGCGCGTCCTCCAGCTCCAGCGCGGCGAGGTGGCGGCGCTTCTGGCGCTGGCGCAGGACGAAGGCCGCGCAGCACAGCAGGGTGGCGAGGAGCCAGAGCAGCTCGCCGGTGGTGGCGAGCGGGAGCCAGCCGTAGCGCGCAGGGAGCTCCTCGCGCCAGGACTCCTCCTCCAGCCGCAGCGTGCTGCGGAAGGCGCGGGCGAAGGCGGTCTCGAAGGGGGCGCCGCGGCCCACCGCGTCCACCAGCTCCGCCATGCGCTCGGGGCCGTAGCGCGAGGCGAGGTGGGCGACGAAGGCGCTGCTCTGCGCGTAGGCGACCTCCACGTCCCACGGCTGCTCGGGCCAGCCCTCGTCGAGGTCCTCGAAGTGCAGGATGCGGTCCTGCCGCACGGCGCGGAACAGGGCCGTGTACTGGGAGACCGAGAGGCGCTCGCCGCTCACGTTCATGGCGAGCCCCTCCTGGAACCAGCGCGGCCATGCGGGGCCCAGCTGGCCCAGCGCCACGTGCGCGAGCTCGTGGCGCAGCGTGGTGGGGCCCTGCTCGCTGCGCAGGCTGAGGGCGTCCAGGAGGATGATCTGGTGGGCCGGGTACGCGAGCGCCACGGCCCAGCCCGGGGGCGCGCCGCCCGGCAGCGCGAGCGCCTCGAACTCCTCGCGCCCCACGCCCACGCGGATCTCCGTGGTGCCCTTCCAGTCGCGGCCCAGCAGCTGCCCGAAGCTGTCGCGCACGCCCTCGATCTCCTTCGCGAGCGCGCGCGCGGCGCCCTCGGCCCGGGCCGTGTAGAGGATGCGGAAGCGCCGCGTGCTCAGCTCACCGGCGACGAGCGCGGGGCGCGGCAGGGGCAGCAGCGCGGGCTCACCGCCCGCGTGGGAGCCTGCGCTGGTGCGCCCGTCCGAGGCGACGACCGACGGCAGGGCCCGCTCGCCGCGCACGTCCTCGACCGGAGAGGGCTGCGGCGTGGCGGCGAGCGCGCGCGGGGCGCCCAGCAGGGCGAGCAGGAGCAGCAGGGCGGGGGGCAGGAGGCGCTTCACGGCGCACCAGAGATAACAGCCTCGCGCCGTGCGGCATCAAGACCCGCTGCGTGCGCCCCGCTTCGACGCGCGGTGTCACCCGCGCGGCGGGACTACTCGGTGGCGCCGGCCTTCTTCTGGGCGAGGTAGGCCACGTTGTCCTCGATGCGCTCGTAGTCGCGGTCCGCGAACGAGGGGCTGCGGAAGGTCTCCAGCAGCTTGAGGTGCGAGTCCACCACCGAGCGCACCTGGCTCTCGAACTGCACGCGCTGGCGCTTGAGCTCGTTGATGTCCTCCACCACCTGCACGAGCTTGGTGTGCGCGCCCTGGACGATCTTCTCGGCCTGGTGCTCGGCGTCCGCGAGGATGATGTCCGCCTCCTTCTTCGCCGCGGACTTGAGGTCCTCGCTGATGCGCTGCGCGGTGACCATGGTCTCCTGCAGCGTGCGCTCGCGCTCGAGGTGCTGCTCGAGCCGCGACTGGGTGCGCTTGAGCTCCTCCTTCAGCGCGATGTTCTCCTTCACGACCTCCTCGAACTCGCCGGCGAGCAGCTCGAGGTAGGCCTCCACCTCGCGGCGCGAGAAGCCGCGGAAGCCGGCTTCGAAGCGCTTCTGCCGGATGTCGAGAGGGGTGATCTTCATGGCCGCGAGTATAGGGCAGGGCTCCCCGCGCTCCAGGAACTGGCCGTCCGGGATGGGGGCGCCGTCCGCCGATGAACGCCTGCTTGCCCTGCAGTCAGGGAAGAAGAACGCAGCCGGGGCGTCCACCGGAGATCGCTCGCGAAAAAGCATGTGGGCAATTTCTTGACCCGATCCGCGCCCGTGGCACAAACGCCGGCGCTACAGGCGTGTTGCGCACGGGAGGCAAGGGGACAACATGACGGCGACGGTGGCGGCCTGGCAGACCCTGGAGGGCGTGGACGTCGAGTGCACCCACTGTGGCGTTCGGATGACGATGCACGCCGGGGCGCGCGTGAAGTACTTCCGCTGCGGCTCGTGCCACCGCTGGGTCTCCAGCACGTACACGGACATCTTCCGCGCGGACGCGAAGATGCGCACCCACCCGGTGAAGGAGGCGCCCGAGAGCGCCGGCTTCATCGAGGTGAAGGATCGCCTCGAGCGCTGGCTCACTCAGCTCGAGGACCAGGACCCCTACCGCGTGCTCGGCGTCTCGCCGCTCGACTCCGCGGAGACGGTGCGCAACCGCTACCGCGAGCTCGCCATGGAGCGCCACCCGGACCGCGGCGGCTCCGCCGAGCGCATGCGCGAGCTGAACGCCGCGTACGAGCGCATCCTGCGCCACCGCGAGCGCAAGCGCGCCGAGGCGCTGTCCTCGGGCAGCAGCACCCTGCCCGGGGCGCTGCCCGCGCGCAGCCGCTGAAGGTCGCCGCGCGCTGTCGCCTCCTGAACAGCGCGGCGCTCCTTGACCCGCAGTCCGGCGGCTCGCGCCCCTGCTGATCCGGGCGGCACCGTTGCCGCCCGCGCCCCACGTGTCGACCTTGGCCGCCGGAGGATGGCGACATGGGGCGTCGGTGGGCGGGTGCGGTCGGGAACTGGACACTGTGCGTGCTGCTGGGAGCGGGCTGTAGCTCGAGCCCTGCGCCCGCGTCGGACCCACCTCCCGCCTCCGAGGCTCCCTCCACGCCGCAGCCTGACGCGGGCCGCCCCGGGGACGCCGGCTCTGGCGACGGCGGCGCGAGCGACGGCGGCGGGCGCGACGCGGGCAGCCCGGATGCGGGCGCCGGCGATGGCGGCGCTGCGGACGCGGGGCCGCAGGGACAGACGCGCTGGCTGCACCACCCCTCGGAGCCGAAGCACGAGGTCTCGGGCGGCGTCGCGGTGAGTGACGCGGGCAGCATCTTCAGCGTGGCCACGCACGGCGTGGAGGCCGCCTACAGCACCGCGGGCGAGACGGAGCTGCGCCTCGTGGTCACGCGGCTCGAGCCGGACGGGCGCGTCGCGTGGACGCGCGCCTTCCCGGTGAGCCGGCCGCCGCCCACGGGCGACATCCAGGACTCCGGCTCGGTGCAGGCGCGCGTGGCGGCGGACGCCGCAGGCAACGTGTACCTCGCGGGACAGCTGCGCGGCAGCGTGAGCTTCGGCGGTGCAACCCTGACCTCAGGCGGCTTCCTCGCGGGGCTCACCCCCGCGGGCGAGCACCGCTGGTCGGTGGCGCTTCCCGCGGGCTACGAGGTGGGCGCGCTCGCGGCGGACGGCGCGGGCAACACCTACGTGGGCGTGCAGGTGCAGGGGGCGTATCAGCCGGACACCCAGTGCTACCCGACGGACGGTCGCGTGGCGAAGTTCGACGCGCAGGGAGCGCGCGTCTGGGAGACGAGCATCGGCGGTGCGCAGTGCGATGGGCACCGCGCCGAGGTGCGCGCGCTGAGCGTGGACGCCTCCGGGCGGGTCGCCCTGGGGGGCGCGTTCAGCGGGGAGCTGCGCTTCGGGGAGCAGCGCTACCGCACCACGGCCTTCAGCCCCTACCTCGCCGTCCTGGGCGCGCAGGGAGGCCTCGCGTGGCTGCAGCCCTTCTCGAGTGCGTCGGGCGCCGTGACGGGCGTGGGCCAGAGCGCGAAGGGCACGGTGGCCGCCACCGGCACGCAGTACGCGGCGGGGCACCTCGACTGGGCGGGCACCCGGCTCGACAAGACCGCGCCGACGGACCAGATCTTTCTTCTCGTGGCGGAGCGCGATGGGAAGGCGCGCTGGGCGAAGGACCTCGGCGCGGGTGAGCGGCCGGTGCTCGCGGTGGAGCCGCTGGGCAGCCTCGTCGTTGGAGGGCTCACCCGCACGTACGAGGATCCGCAGCGCCCGGGTGTGGACCCGCTGAACGACCCGCACCTGTTCGCCTCGCGCTTCAACCTCGACGGCACTCCGCTCTGGACCCACGTCTTTCCTCGCGGTGATGGGCGGCCGGACCTCTTCGCCGAGGAGCTGAAGGGTGCCGCGATGGTGCCAGGCGGCGCGGGCGCCTCGGTGCTCGCGGGCCAGTTCTCCGCGCCGACGGACTTCGGGACAGGGACGCGCACACCCGCCGAGACGGACGTCTTCGTCCTGCGGCTCGCGCCGTGAGCGGCGCCCGCCGGGCGCAGCGCCCGGCGATGCGTCCGGGCGCCGCGCGTCGGCCTCAGCTCGCGGCGGAGCTGCCCTCGTGCACGGTGTCCTCGCGGGGGGCGCGCACCTCGATGACCCGCTCGCCCCAGCGGGCGTAGAGCCGGTACATCACCGGGAGCAGGACCATGGTGAGCGAGCACGCGGACAGCGTGCCGAAGACGATCACCACCGCCAGGGGCCGCTGCGTCTCGGAGCCGATGGCGTGGCTCATCGCCGCCGGCACGAGGCCGAGCGCGGCCAGGGCCGCCGTCATCAGCACGGGCCGCAGCCGCTCGCGGCAGCCGCGCACGATGGCCTCGTCCAGAGGCTCGCCCGCGCTGCGCCGCTCCGCGATCGCCGAGGTCACCAGGACGCCGTTGAGCGCGGCCTGCCCGATGAGCGCGATGAAGCCCACGCAGGCGGCCACCGACACGGGCATCCCGGCGAGCGCGAGCCCGAACACGCCTCCCACCAGGGCGAAGGGCACGTTGAGCAGCGTGAGCACCGCCCGCCCGAAGGAGTCGAAGGCCTTGAAGAGCAGCAGCAGGGTGAGCAGCAGCGCCACCGGCACCACGGTGAGCAGCCGGTTCATCGCCCGCTCCTTGTTCTCGAACTCGCCGCCCCACTCGATCTGCATCCCGCCCTCGAGCGGTGCCTCGCGGGCGACGCGGGCGCGCGCCTCGCTCACGAAGCCGCCCAGGTCGCGGCCGCGCACGTTCATCCGGATGCCGATGTAGCGCCGGCCGTTCTCGCGGTTGATGGAGGCACGCCCCAGGCCGGTGCTCACGCGGGCGAGCGCCTCGAGGGGGATGCTCGCGCCCCCCTCCACGGGGACGCGCAGCTTGCGCAGCTTCTCCACGTCGTCGCGGCTGGAGAGCGGCAGGCGCATCACCACGTCCAGGCGCCGCTCGCCCTCCCAGAAGTCCGCCACGGGGCGGCCGCCCACCGCGGTCTGGAAGACGTGCTGGAAGTCGCCCAGCGACATGCCGTGGCGCGCGAGCGCGGTGCGGTCCGGCACCACCTGCAGCTGGGGCACCTCGCCGCTCTTCACGATGCCCAGGTCCGCCACGCCCGCGACCTTCGAGATGGCGTCCTTCACCCGCTCGGCCTGCTTCTGGAGCGCGACCAGGTCGTCGCCGTACAGCTTCACGGCCACCTGGCCGAACTGGCCGCTGATGCTCTCGTTGACGTTGTCGCGGATGGGCTGACTGAAGTTCACCTCGAGGCCGGGGATCTCGTCGATGGAGGACTGCAGGTCCGCGATGACGTCCGCGAGCGTGGGCGTGCTCGCCGGCCACTCCTCGGGGGGCTTGAGCTTCACGAAGAACTCGAGGTTGTTCGTGAGGGTGGCGTCCGTGCCGTCCTCGGGCCGGCCGAGCTGGGAGAGCAGCGACTCCACCTGCGGCTTCGCCTGGATGAGCTGGTTGATGCGCGGCACCAGCTTGCGTGCCTCGGTGAGCGACACGTTCGAGGGCAGGGTGAAGGTCATGTACAGCGCGCCCTCGTTGAGCTCGGGCAGGAACTCGGAGCCGAGGTGCGGGAGCGTGAGGCCCGCGGCGAGCAGCGCCGCGCTCGCGAGCGCGATGACCAGTGCGGGGCGGCGCAGCGCGAGCCGCAGCGTGGGGGCGTAGGCCCGGTCCGCCCAGCGCAGCACCGGCGATTCGCGGTGCTTCACCTTGCCCCGGTACACGAAGGACGCGAGCACCGGCACCAGGGTGATGGAGAAGAGCAGTGCGCCCACCAGCGCGGCCACCACGGTGTTGGCCATGGGGGCGAAGATGCGGCCCTCCACCCGCTGCAGCATGAAGATGGGCAGGTAGGCCGCGATGATGATCAGCAGCGCGAACACCGTGGGGCGCACCACCGCGATGGTGGCGCGGCGGATGCGCTCGGTCGCCGTGAGCCCGGCGTCGCGCGCCTCGTCGTGGCTGAGCCGCGTGAGGATGCTCTCGATGATGACCACGCCGCCATCGACGATGACCCCGAAGTCGACGGAGCCCATGGACAGCAGGTTCGCCGACATGCCGCGCAGCTTCAAGTAGATGAAGGACGCGAGCAGCGAGAGGGGGATGAGCACCGCCACCACCAGGGCTGCGCGCAGATCCAGGAGAAACACGAAGAGCACGAGCGTGACCAGCACCGCGCCCTCGAGCAGGTTGTGGCCCACCGAGCGCAGGGTGGTGGAGACCAGGTCGGTGCGATCGTAGAAGGGCTCGATGGAGGCCCCGTCCACGGCGAGGCGGGCGTTCACCGCCTCCACCTGCGTGCGCAGGCGCGAGAGCACCACCGAGGGGTTCTCGCCGCGACGCATGAGCACGATGCCCTCCACCGCATCCAGCTGCGAGCCCACGCTCACCACGCCCTGGCGGGGCGCCCACCCCTCGCTCACGTCCGCCACGTCCTGCAGGAACACGGGCGTGCCCTCGTGGGTGGCGACGCGCACCTTGCGCAGGTCCTCCAGCGAGCGGAACAGGCCCTCGCTGCGGATGACGAACTGCTCGGCGCCGCGCTCGAGGGTGCCACCGCTCGCGTTCACCGAGCCCTCGTGGATGGCGCTCTCCAGTTGCGCGAGCGTGAGGCCGAACGCGGCGAGGCGGCCGGGCCGCGGCTGCACGTGCAGCTCGCGCACGAGCCCGCCGTAGCTCACCACGTCCGCGACGCCGTCCACGCGCATCAACTGGGGGCGCACCACCCAGTCCTGCAGGGTGCGCAGCTTCATCGGGTCGCCGCCGGCGCCCTTGAGCGAGTAGCGGTACACCTCGCCGATCGGCGTGGCGAAGGCGCCCAGCTCCGGGGTGACCCCCTCCGGCAGCTCCGCGTCGCGCAGGCGCTCGAGCACCTGTTGGCGCGCCCACTGCCCGTCCACCCCGTCGTTGAAGGTCATGGTGACGAAGGAGAGGCCGAACATGGAGAGGTTGCGCAGCCGCGCGAGCCCGGGCGTGCCATTGAGGGCGCGCTCCAGGGGCAGGCCGATCTGCCGCTCCACCTCCTCGGAGGGCTGACCGTCGAACAGCGTGATGACGTCCACCTGGGTGTCGGTGGGATCCGGGAAGGCCTCCACCGTCAGGTCGCGGAAGGAGAAGTAGCCCCAGATGGCCGCGAGCACCGTGAGGAAGGCGATGGCGCTGCGATTCTTCAGGGAGAAGGTGACGATGTTCTCGAACATGGCCTAGTCCGCGAGATCGATCTGGTTGAGCAGCAGCAGCGCGCCGCGGGCCACGTAGCGCGCCCCCGGCTCCAGGCCCGAGCGCAGCTCCACCTCGCCGCCGCGCCTGCGCCCGGTCACCACCGGGACGCGCTCGAGCCGGTCGGGCGCGCGCGCCACGAAGACGAGGCTCTGCTCGCCCTCGCTCACCACGGCCTCCTCGGGGACGCGCACGCGCTGCGTGCTCGGGTCCGCGGCCAGGGCCACCTCCACGAAGGCGTTGGGGCGCAGCGCGTGGTCCGCATTGGGCACGCGCACGCGCAGCTCGAGGGTGCGGCGCTGGGGGTCCACCACCTCGGAGAGGTGCTCGATGACGCCGGGGCGCTCCAGCGCGGCGTCCTGCGTGACGACACGCACCGCGCCGCCCTGCGCGAGGTCGGCCGCGTCCGCCTCGCTCACGTCCGCGAGCACGCGCAGCTCGTCCAGGTCCGCCACCCGCACCAGCGGCCGCTCGCGCTCGGGCCCCACCTCGGCGCCGGGGTGCACGTCCAGCTCCACCACGGTGCCCGCGCGGGGGCTGCGCACCCAGTAGAGGTTCTCGCCCTCGGGGGCCACCGTGAGGCTGGACTGCTTCGCGAGCGCCGCCTTCAGCGAGAGCTGCGCCTGGGTGAGCTCGGCCTCGGCCTCCAGCACGTCCTTCTCGGCCGTGGCCTTGAGCCCGAGCAGCTCGCGCGAGCGCTGGGCGAGCCGGGCCTTCACCGCCACCTCCTCGCGGGCGCTGGCCACCTCGCGCGCGAGGTCCGCGAGCGCGGCGCTGCGCACGGAGAAGAGCCGGTCACCGGCCTTGACGCTGTCTCCCAGCTGCACGCGCACGCTCTCCACGCGGCCGGCCAGCGGTGCGCCCAGGTTCGCGGTGCGCTTCTCGTCGAAGTCCACGCGGCCCGGCACCGGCAGCGGCGCGAGCGCGGGCGCGCTGCGCGCGGCCGCGAGCTCCACGTACTTCCACTGCGGCGCGTTCGGGGCGAGCGTGACGCCCTGGGCATCTGCGCGGAGGGCGGGGGCGGCGGGCGCGGGCTGCGGGTCGCGCCGGTGGAGGAGGAAGGCCAGCGCGAGGATGCCCAGTGCGAGCGTGACGATCAGGGCCGCGCGCTTCGCCGGAAAGGTGCGGGGCGAGGGAGGGGGCGCGTCAGGGGAGGAGACGGAAGGGGCGGCGGAGTGGGTGGCGTGGGACATGGAGGGCTCGCTCAAGGAGTGGAGGAAGGGGACGCGGAGAGGTCGGCCGGCAGCGGGGGCTGCGCGCCGGCGGTGAGCGCCTGGGCGCTCGCGAGGCGGAACGCGGAGAGCTCGAGGTCGGCGGACTCGAGCAACGTCTCGCCCAGCGTGCGCCGCGCCAGCAGCAGCTCCTGGAGCGGCGCGCCGCCCGCACTCACGGCGGCTTGCAGGTCCTGCACCACGCTGCGCGCGAGCGGCAGCGTGTGCGCCTGCAGCCGGGACCGGCGCTGCTCCAGCAGGGAGCGCTCTGCGGCGAGCTGCTGCAGCTGCTGGCGGGAGCTCTCCAGCAGCAAGGTGCGCGCGCGCTCGGCGGCGCCGGCGCTGGCGGCCGCGGCCTGGTCGTCTGCCTGGCCCTGGTCGAAGAGGGGCAGGGGAATGGAGGCGCCCACGAAGAGGCTGTTGGGCTGGTTTCCCGCGGCGACGAACTGGTCGCGCACGTAGCCCACGCGCAGCGTGGGATCCGGGATGCGGTGGGCGCGGGCGAGGGCTCCCTGGGCGCGGGCGGCCTGCGCCTGGGCGTCGAGCGAGGCGAGGTCTGGACGCTGCGCGGTGGGCGCCCCGCCGGGGGCCTCGGGGAGGCGCGCGAGGAACGCCGCCGCGCGCTCGCTGCTGCCGAAGGGCTCGCAGGGCATGCCCACCGCGCCGGCGCACGTGCGCAGCGCGCTGGCCAGGTGGGCGTGCTCCTCGGCGAGCGCGCTGCTGAAGTGCGCCTCCTCCAGCTCGGCGCGGTCCGCGTCCAGGCCCGGGGTGTCCCCGTGGCGCGCGCGCTGGCGCTGCAGCTCGGTGAGATCCGAGGCGTCCGTGGAGAGCTGCGTCAGCGCGGCGGTGCGCAGCTCCGCGGCGGCGACCTCGGCGATGACGTCCAGGAGCTCGAAGTAGCGCTGGCGCAGCTGCTCCTCGGCATCGAGGCGGGAGGCGCGGGCGCTCGCCGCCGCGGCCTCCTGGCGAGGCCCGCGCTTGCCCAGCTCGATGAGCTCGGACACCGAGACCGCGTAGTTGGGGATCTGCGAGAAGGGCAGGTCCTCCGGGTTGTGCGGCCCCACCGGGATGGTGTTCCACGACAGGTCCAGCCCGGGGTTGGGCAGCAGGTGCGCGCGCCGCTGCTCCGCGAGTGCCGCGCCGATGCGCCCGCGCGCGGCGGCGAGCTCCGGCGAGCGCTGCCACAGCAGCGCCGCGAGCTCGGACTGCGAGGGAAGGGTCGAGAGGGCGAGGGTGGGGGGCTCGGCGTGTGCGGCGAAGGGGGAGAGCAGCAGCGCGGCGACGGCGCCGAGAGAGGCGAGGGGACGGGGGCTCAAGGTGGGGGCTCCGCAGGTGTGCGGGCTCCCCTGAGCACGGCCCGTGCCGCGCGCGTGGGGCACGTGATTCCGCGCGCTTGTCCTCGTCCCCTCCGCGCGCGCTGAAAGGGACTTTCAGCGGGGCTGCCCGCCGCTGAAGGATTCTTTCAGCGGCCCCCGCTCAGGGCTCTTCGAGCCGCTTGAGGAAGGTGGGATAGGAGAGGCCCAGCACCTTCGCGGCCTCCATGCGCCGCCCCCCGAGCCGCGCGAGCACCCAGCGCACGTAGTGGCGCTCCAGGGCCTCCAGGGTGGTGGGGGGCCCGTCCAGGCAGAAGGCCTCCCCGGATGGGCCGGCGGGCGCTGCCGGCGTCGGGCCCGCGAGCAGCTCCAGTGTGAGCTCGGGGCCGGGCTCGAGCACGAGCGCGCGCTCGAGGATGTTGCGCAGCTCGCGCACGTTGCCCGGGAAGTGGTAGCTGCGCAGGCGCGCGCGCGCCGCCTCGCCGAGCGTGGCGCTGCGGCGGCCGAGCCGGGTCCGCATCTCGGCGAGCAGCCCCTCGGCGAGCGGGAGGATGTCCTCGGGGCGCTCGCGCAGCGGGGGGATGCCCAGGCGGAAGACGCCGAGGCGGAACCAGAGATCCTCGCGGAAGCGCCCCGCGCGCACCTCGGCCTCGAGGTCGCGGTTCGTGGCGGCCACGATGCGCGCGCTGCTCTCCAGCGCGCTGCTGCCGCCCAGGCGGCGAAAGGCCCCGGAGTCCAGGAAGGTGAGCAGCTTCGCCTGCACGGGGAGGGACAGCTCGCCCACCTCGTCGAGGAAGAGGGTGCCGCCGCTGGCCACCTCGACCAGCCCGCGCCGCGAGGTGCGCGCGTCCGTGAAGGCGCCGCGCTCGTGGCCGAAGAGCTCGCTCTCCACCGTGGGCTCGGGCAGGGCGGCGCAGTTCACGTGCACGAAGGGCGCCTGGGCGCCTGCGCCCCGCGTATGCAGGTGCCAGGCGAGCACCTCCTTGCCCACGCCCGTCTCTCCCAGCAGCAGCACGGGGCTGCGGGGCGAGGTGGCGATGCGGTCCAGGGTCTGCACCACCTGGCGCATGCCCGCGGAGAGCGGCGCGATGAGGCGGCGGCGGCCCGAGAGCTCTGCCTCCGCGCGCTGCAGCCGCTCGCGTAGGCGGATGTCCTCCGCCGCCCGGCGCGCCTTGATCACCAGGTCCGCGAGCTCCACCGGCTTGGCCACGTAGTCGGCCGCGCCCGCGCGGATGGCATCCACCGCGCTGGCGATGTCGCCGTGCGCGGTCACCATCACGATCACCGCGGCAGGCGCCTTCTCGCGCAGCTCCGGGAGGAAGCCCATGCCGTCTCCATCCGGGAGGCGCCGGTCCAGGATGACGAGGTCGGGGCTGCCTTGCTCGAGCGCGGCGCGCGCCTCGTGCAGCGAGTGGGCGACGCGCACCGGCAGCCCCTCGCGCTGCAGCGCGGCCGCGGCGAGCGCGGAGAAGGCGCGGTCATCATCGACGAGGAGGGTGGCGAGGGGGGCGTTCATGGCTCGAGCTCGAGTCTCACGGTGAAGCAGCTTCCGGCCGCGGTGCGCTCGAAGGCGAGCTTGCCGCCCATGTCGACCAGCGCCTGGTGGGCCATGGAGAGCCCGAGGCCGATGCCCTTGGGCTTGGAGGTGACGAAGGGCTCGAAGAGCCGCTCCTCGAAGCCGGGTGGCGGGCCGCCGGCGTTGTCCTCCACCCGGACCTGCCCCCAGCGGCCATCGCGCTCCGCGCTCACGCGCACCCAGGGGGCGCTGACGCGGCCCAGGTCCTTGGCGCCCACGGCCGCCTCGATGGCGTTGCGCACCAGGTTGTCGATCGCCGTGACCAGCATCAGCGGGTCGGCCTGCACGCGCAGCGGGCCCGCGGAGTGCACCGTCACCTGCACCTCGCTGCGCTCCGGGAGCGCGGCGAGCCCGTCCACCGCCTCCTGCGCGACGCGCTCCAGTTGCACCGGCACGCGGTGCACCACCGGAGGCTTTCCGAAGGCGAGCAGCGAGCGCGCGAGGTGGCCGAGGCGGTTGGTCTGGCCCCGCAGCGTCTTGACCGAGGTCGCCGCGTCCCCGCCCAGCTCGAGCATCGACACGGCGGCCCCGAGCCCGTTGAGCGAGTTCTTCACCTCGTGCGCGATCAGCGAGGACGCGGTGCCCAGGGCCGCGAGCTTCTCGCTCTGGGTCACCCGCGCCTCGAAGGCGAGGAAGCCGCGGTAGATGCGGCGCAGCGAGAGCGCAAAGAGCAGCAGGGTCGCCACCTGGAGCACCGCGATGAAGAGCAGCTGCAGGCGCATGCGGCCGCGCAGCGGGGCGATGGCGGCGTGCTGGTCCGCGATCATCAGCAGCCACAGGGGCGTGCCCCGCACGGCGTTGGCTGCCGCGAAGACGGGCGTTCCCGCGAGCTCCCACTGCTCGCCCTCACCGCCGGCCGCGAGCGCCTGCACGCGCTCGAGCATCCCGCCCTGGCGCACCCATGCGGGCGCGCTGCTGGGGAAGAGGACGTTGCCCGTGGGGCCCAGCACCGCGAGCGACTCGCCCTCGTCGTGCAGCTGGGGGACGAGCCGGTGGGAGGCCTGGACCAGCCCCAGCAGCACGCCCTCGTTGCGCACGGGCACCGCCACGGCCAGCGTCTCCTCGCCCGCGGAGAAGACGTCCACGGTGGAGCCTCGGGTGGCCAGCACCCGCTGGAACCACGGCGAGCGCTGCAGCGCGGTGTTCGCCGCGAAGAGGCCGTGCGGCTCGCTGCGGATCACCTGTCCCTGGAGGTCCAGCAGCGCCACGCCGCCGGTGAAGAGCGAGGAGCCCTGGTGCGCGATGCGCAAGAGCAGCTCCTCCGGCGCGGCCGTGTCGTCGCGCAGGTTGACCTCGGGCTGCTGGGCCACGCGCTCCAGCTCGGCCTGCAGCAGCGAGACGTGCAGGGAGAGGGCGTCCGCGTACAGCGCCGACTCCCGGGCGAGCCGCGCCTGCATCTGCACGCGGCTCGCGCTGACGTCGCTGCGGTAGGAGATGAGAGGGCCGATGATTGCGATGGCCGCGAGCAGCGCGAGCCCCATGCCCACCGCGCGGGCAAAGGGCCGGTGGGCGCTCGCGAGGCGTGCGCTCGGGGTGGGGGTGGGAGGACCCTGCGGTGCGCTCTTCGCGGCGTCCGGGCTCATGCTCTGCGCACTATTGCGCGTGCGGTCCGCCGGTGAAAGCACCGGGCGGGGGGGGCCGCCGCACCCGGCTGGTGCCTCGGGCCGCAGGCGAGCGGATCGGCACCCGGGTCAATGGGGGACCGAGCCCTGCGCTTCCGTCACCACCTCCAGCGACTCCGCGCCCGCGTCCCGGACGGCGTCCAGCGCGGCCACGACGGTGGCGTAGTTGGCGCCGTCCGCAGCTTCGAAGAAGACCTGCCGCTCGCCCGGCCGCCGCTGCGCGAGCGCCTGCCGCAGGTGCCCGGTGAGGTCGTCCGCGGGCACGGGGGCGCCGGCCACGCGCAGCTGCCCCGCCGCGTCGAGGCTCACCAGCAGCTGCGAGCTGCTGGATGCACCGGACTCCTCGATGGCCGTCTTGGGAAGAGCGAGGGGCAGCTCCGCCTGCGCGAGCGGCGTCACCACCATGAAGATGATGAGCAGCACGAGCACGACGTCCACCAGGGGCGTCACGTTGATGTCCGCGTTCGCGCGCCCCTGCGGCGTGAGGAGGGTGCGGCGCTGCTTCGGGGGCCTCATCGCGCGCCCTCCGCCTTGCCCGGCTCCACGGCGAGCGCCACCCCGCGTGCGCCGGCGGCGCGACTCTCCTGCATCACGCGGCGCACCTCGCCGTAGGTGAGGCTGCGGTCTCCGCGCAGGACCAGCCTGCGTCCCGGCTGCTCGCGCAGCGCCTGGGTGAGCTGCTGCGGCAGCGCCGCGCCCGCGGGCCGCGAGGCGGCGTCGACGAACACCTCGCCCGCCTGCGTGATGGAGACCACGAGCGCGGGAGGAGGCGGCGCGCCCTCGCGCGCCCCCGAGGCCTGCGGCAGCTTCACGTCCTTGCCCGGCTGCAGCTGCGGCGTCACCACCATGAA
This sequence comes from Aggregicoccus sp. 17bor-14, assembly GCF_009659535.1. NCBI lineage: Bacteria > Pseudomonadati > Myxococcota > Myxococcia > Myxococcales > Myxococcaceae > Aggregicoccus > Aggregicoccus sp. 17bor-14. The sequence continues at coordinate 438,487 of NZ_VJZZ01000001.1, read as the reverse complement.
GATGATGAGCAGCACCAGCACCACGTCCACCAGCGGTGTGACGTTGATCTCGCTCTTCGCTCCGCCTCTGCCGTTGCCCACCGAGATGGCCATCGAGTCCTCCTTCGCGTGCGTGTGCGGGCCGCGTCACACGGCTTCGGCCCGCAACGTCACGCTACGCACCGCGCGCGGGGCGGGTGCGGAGGGACGGCCATCCTTTCGTCACGGTTCGGTCAGGCGAAGAGCGCGAGCAGATCGTCGCGGGTGATGGAGGCTCCGGCCGAGGCCTCGCTCAGCGCCGACTCGAAGAGGGCCCGCTTCTTCTCCTGCAGCCCGAGGATGCGCTCCTCCACGGTGCCCTGGGCCACGAGCCGGTACACCATCACGGGCCGCTCCTGCCCGATGCGGTGCGCGCGGTCGGCGGCCTGCGCCTCGACGGCGGGATTCCACCAGGGGTCCATGAGGAATACGTGATCGGCGGCGGTGAGGTTGAGGCCGGTGCCGCCTGCCTTGAGGCTGATGAGCATGACCGGAGGCCCTTCCGCGGACTGGAAGCGCGCCGTCACCTCGCCGCGGTTCTGCGTGGCGCCATCCAGGCGCTCGAAGGGGATGGAGGCCTGGGTGAGCGCCGGCTCCAGCAGGTCCAGCAGCGAGGTCCACTGCGAGAAGACGAGCGCCTTGTGCCCATCCGCCGCGGCGGTGCCGAGCCGGTCCAGCAGCGTCTGCACCTTGGACGAGGTGTTCGCCTGCTGGCCGGGGACCAGCGCGGGGTGGCAGGCCGCCTGGCGCAGGCGCAGCAGGGCCTCGAGCGCCTTGAGGATGCTGCCTCCCTCCTGCAGCAGCGCCACCACCTCCTTGCGCGTGGCGGCGAGCACGGCGTCGTAGACGCTGCGCTCGCGCTCATCCAGCGAGACGTGGAGCACGGACTCGCTGCGCGGCGGAAGCTCCGGCGCCACGTCGCGCTTGAGGCGGCGCAGCACGAAGGGGCGGATGCGCTTGCGAAGGCGGGCCGCAGCGTCGGGCTGCCCGTCCGTGATGGGCCGCGCGATGCGCTCCTCGAAGTCGCGGCGCCCCCCGAGCAGGCCGGGGTTCGTGAAGTGCATGATGCTCCACAGCTCCTCGAGCCGGTTCTCCAGCGGCGTGCCGCTCAGCGCGAGCCGGAAGCGCGCCTTCATCGCGAAGGCCGCGCGGGCCGCCTGGCTGTCGGGGTTCTTGATGGCCTGGGCCTCGTCCAGCACCAGCGTCTCCCAGGTGCGCGCGCCGAGCGCCGCCTGGTCCAGGCGCAGGATGGCGTAGGTGGTGAGGGTGACGTCCGCGGCGGGGTCCAGCTCGCGCTCCGGGCCGTGGTAGACGGACACCTTGAGCGAGGGGCGGAAGCGCGCGAGCTCCGCGGCCCAGTTGGGCAGCACGCTGGTGGGGCACACCACGAGCGTGACGGGGCCGAGCGCGCAGATCGTCTGCAGCGTCTTTCCCAGGCCCATGTCGTCCGCGAGGATGCCGCCCAGCCCCGCGCCCCGGAGGAACTGCAGCCAGCTCACGCCCTGCTGCTGGTAGGCGCGCAGGGTGGCGGTGAGATCCGCGGGGAGGGTGGGGGGCGGAAGCCGCTCGAAGCCCTCGACCAGTGGCGCGAGCCGCTCGAAGCCCGGCGGGGGCGGCTGCTCCAGCGTCTCGCACAGCGCGCTGAGCTCGGGCAGCGCGTGGTTCGCGAGCTTGCCGTCCGCGCCTCGCGAGGCGAGCAGGGCGGCGACGCGCTCGCCGTGCTTGTCCAGCCAGGCCTGGGGCAGAGGCGCCCAGCCGCCGCCCACCAGCGGGACGAGCCCCAGCCCCTCGCGCCAGGCGCGCACCACGGCCTCCGCGTCCACGCTCTGGGCGCCGCCCTCGGCGCCGGTGGCCTGGAACTCGAGCTTGAAGCGCACCTCGGGCACGCCGCCCGCGCCCAGCGCGGACTCGAGCTGCAGCGAGGGCTGCAGCTTCACGTGGGGGCTCACGATGCCCGCCGCGTCTCCCGCGAGCCCACCGCCCCAGCGCCGCAGCTTGTCCGCCCAGCGCACCATCTCGGTGCCCTGCACGGTGACGCGCTTGCCGGGGACGAGGTTGAGCTCGTCGCGCAGCTGGTGCACGAGCCGCTGCTCGGCGGCCTCGTCGCGCAAGGGGACGGCGCCGCGCAGGTAGGTCATCCGCCCGCCGTCGATGCGCACCGAGGGCGGCGCGCCGTAGACCAGCGTGGGCAGGAGCGAGAGCCCCGCGTCCAGCTGCGTGAGCTCGAGCAGGATGCGCGGCCGCAGCTCGCGGTCGATGGGCGGCAGGCGCTTGCTGCGCACCTCGACGCGCAGGCGGCGCGCGAGCTCGGGGAGCACCTTCGAGCTCAGCTCGCCGAGCTGGTTCGCGCCGTAGGTGCGCGTGAGCGGCAGGTGCTGCAGCCAGGGCCCGCTCAGGTCCGTGGCGCCGAGCATGGCGAGCGAGTCGCCCACCAGCGCCACGCCCGGAGCGAGCACCTCGGTGACGTCCGGGTCGCGGGTGAGGCGCACGGCCCACTGCTCGCCGCGGTCCTCCACCACGGCCTTCGGGTTCACCGGCTCGCTCGCGACCGCGACCGGCTTGCCCTCCAGCTGCACGTTGCGCGCGGGCTGCAAGAGCTGCAGCAGGGCCGCGAGGCGCTCGGGCGGGATGGGCCCGCGCAGCTGCTTCTCGAGCAGCTTGTCGATGACGAGATCGTGCTGCTCGAGCTGCATCGTGGCGGCCTGCGCGGGCCGCGCGAGCACCGCGGCGAGGCTTCCCTCCAGGGGCTCGTGGCGGCCGTCCGCGTGCGCGATCAGCCGCTGCAGCTGGAGGCCTCCGTCCACGCGCTTGAAGTCGTAGACCACGCGGCCCCAGCGGTTCGCCGCCGGGGTGAGCGGGGCCTCCTCCTTCTCCGCCTGCTGCAGCGAGATGGCGGCCGCGACCACGTGCTCGCAGGGGTCCACGCGGCTCGGGCAGTTGCACTCCCACGCGTCGTCCCCCGGGTAGAGGATGACGGTGAGGGGCACGGGGCGCCCGGAGGCGCGCACGCGCAGCTCGATCTCCTTCTCGCTCTGCGCCTGCACGGCGACGGCGCCCGCGCGCGCGAGGTTGACGCCGTTGGACCAGATGCCGGGCTTGGCCTCGGCGCGCACCGCTTCCAGGAGCTGGGAGAACGCGGACATGGGGACCTGTTTCCCTACGGCCCCCCGCGCCTGCGTGCAACGCGATTCCTACGCGGCCTGGGCACCCAGGGCCGGGTAGTCCGTGTAGCCCTTCGCGTCCGGCGTGTAGAAGGTCTGGAAGTCGGGCGCGTTGAGGGCCGCGCCGCTCGCGAGGCGCTCGGGCAGGTCCGGGTTCGCGAGGAAGGGGACGCCGAAGGCCACCAGGTCACCCTCGCCGCGCTCGAGCGCCGCGTTCGCGCTCTCGCCGGTGTAGCCGCCGGAGAGGATGAGCGTGCCCCGGAAGGCCTCGCGCAGCGCGGGCGTCACGCGGGGGCCCGGGACTGCGGCGGGGCCTGCGACGGGCTCGCTCACGTGCAGGTAGGCCACCTGGCGCTTCGAGAGCTCGCGGGCGACGTAGGTGAAGAGCGCCACGGGGTCCGAGTCCTTCATGTCCTGGTAGGTGCCCGTGGGGCTCACGCGCACGCCTACGCGCTCGCGGCCGATCGCCGCGGCCACCGCGTCCGTCACCTCGAGCAGCAGGCGCGCCCGGTTCTCCACGCTGCCTCCGTACGCATCCGTGCGGCGGTTGGCGCTGTCGCGCAGGAACTGGTCCAGCAGGTAGCCGTTCGCCGCGTGCAGCTCCACGCCGTCGAAGCCCGCTTCCAGCGCGAGCCGCGCCGAGTGCACGAACTGCGCGACGATGCCGGGCAGCTCCGAGACCTCGAGCGCGCGCGGCGTCACGTGCGGCTGAACGCCGGTGGGCGTGTAGGTCGGCCCCTGGACGGCGATGGCCGAGGGGGCGACCGGCTGCTCGTTGCGCGCGTTCCAGCTGGGGTGGTGCGCCCTTCCGGCGTGCCACAGCTGCACGAACACCTTCGCGCCGCCCGCGTGCGCTGCCTGCGTCACGCCGCGCCAGCCGGCCACCTGCGCCGGGGTGTGCAGGCCGGGGGTGCGCATGCCGCCCGCGCCCACCTCGGTCACCTGGGTGGCCTCGGTGACGATGAGGCCCGCGGAGGCACGCTGCCGGTAGTACTCGGCCATGAGCGGAGTGGGGATGCGCTCGGGGGCGCGGGTGCGGGTCATCGGGGCCATCACGAAGCGGTTCTGCAGCGTGAGGGGCCCGAGCGTGTAGGGCTGGAAGAGGGGAGCGCGGGACATGGTTACTTCCTCCGAAGCGGTTACTGCAAAAAGGGAAGCGATGGGGCAGATCTAACGGGACGCTTCCTCCTGTCAAGCGACTTCCTTTCCGGAAGGGTGGCGCCGCCGCGCCGCGGATGACAGAATTGGGAATGCGCGCTGCCCGGAGTGGCTCCGGGAGCGAGGAAGGAGCCCGCCGTGATGCAGCGACACTGTCAGCACCTGTGCGAGCGCTTCCAGCTGGCGATGGAGCTGCTCGCGCGGCCCTGGAACGGCCTCATCGTAGCGACGCTCGAGGAGGGCCCGCTGCGCTTCGGCGAGCTCGCCGAGCGCGTGGAGGGCATCGGCGACCGGATGCTCTCGTCCCGGCTGAAGGAGCTGGAGGCGGGCGGGGTGCTGGTGCGCGAGGTGGAGCCCGGCCCGCCGGTGCGCGTGCGCTACCGGCTCACGCCCGCCGGCGAGGGCTTCCGGGCGGTGCTCGACTCCATCAGCCGCTGGGGCGAGCAGCTCGAGCAGGGCCGGCGCAGCGCCGGAGGCGCCTCCGCGCGTGCGCCGCGGCGGGCCCGCGCCGCAGCGGGCGCCCGCGCGGCGCGCCAGCCCTGAGGTGTCTCGCACTGCACGCAGGCAGGCGAGGGTGACGCAGCGTGTCTAGTTCGGCCGTCCAGAGCGCTGAGAAAGTTCTCCCCGTCTTGCGAGTCGGCCGGGCTGCGCAGGTGCCCGGAGTGCCATTGCCGAGGTCACCGGTGTCCCCCTTCGTCCGCCCACAGCCCGACCTGCGCCATCGCTACTTGAAGAGCGCCGCGGCCTTGCTGAAGGTGGAGAGCACCCCCCAGGCGAGCGGCACCGCGACGACGAACCAGGCACCGAGCACCAACGCGACGTTCGACTGCGCCTTCGACTCCGCCATGGGAACCTCCGGTTGCGCGGGCGCGCCCTGGGTGGGCGGCCTGGCGCACAGGTCTAGGCGGCGCGCGGAGTCAGCGCAAGCCACCCCCCGCCTCGCAGCGTCTTCTTCCCCTCACCTCCCTTGGAGTCCCTCCCGATGAGCCAGGACGATCGCGCTCCTGCCCCCCGCCCCTCGAACGCGCCCGCGGCGCCGCCCGAGCCGGGTCCCACGAACGCGCTTCAGGTGCAGCCTCCGAGCGCACTGCTCGCCCCCCAGGTGCTCGCCGAGCCGCCGGTGGAGACCGAGGGGCTGCGGGTGGGCCCCGCGCCGCAGGCGGCCGGTGGGATGCCCGCGATCGTGAGCACGATGCGGCATGCGCTGGGGAAGATGGGCGCGGTGCGCACCTTCCAGACGCTGAGCCGGCTCAACCAGAAGGGCGGCTTCGACTGCCAGAGCTGCGCGTGGCCCGACCCGGACGGCGAGCGCGACCTCGCCTCCTTCTGTGAGAACGGCGCGAAGGCGGTGGCCGACGAGGCGATGACGGCGCGCATCGGACCCGAGTTCTTCCGCCGCTACAGCGTGCAGCAGCTGAGCGAGCAGTCCGACCACTGGCTCAACCGCCAGGGCCGGCTCACGCACCCGATGCTGCTGCGAGAAGGCGGCACGCACTACGAGCCGGTGAGCTGGGACGAGGCCTTCGCCCTCGTGGCGCGCGAGCTCAACGCGCTCGCGAGCCCGGACGAGGCGCTGTTCTACACCTCCGGGCGCACGAGCAACGAGGCCGCGTTCCTCTACCAGCTCTTCGTGCGGCAGCTGGGGACGAACAACCTGCCGGACTGCTCGAACATGTGCCACGAGTCGAGCGGGCAGGCGCTCAACGAGGTCATCGGCATCGGCAAGGGCACCGTCACGCTCGAGGACTTCGCGAAGACGGACCTGGTCATCGTGGTGGGGCAGAACCCGGGCACCAACCACCCGCGCATGCTCACCACGCTGCAGGAGGCCAAGCGCCGCGGCGCGAAGCTGCTCACCATCAACCCGCTGCCCGAGGCCGGGCTGCAGCGCTTCAAGCACCCACAGGAGGTGTTCGACACGCTGGTGGGCAAGGGCACCCAGCTCACGGACCAGCTGCTGCAGATCCGCATCAACGGCGACATGGCGGTGCTGCAGGGCATCATGAAGGAGCTGCTGGACGAGGAGGCGAAGCGGCCCGGCGAGGTGCTGGACCACGCCTTCATCCGCGAGCACACCACGAACTTCGAGGCGCTCGCGGCCTCGCTGCGGGAGGTGAGCTGGGAGCTCATCGTCGAGCAGTCGGGCGTGAGCCGCGCGGAGATCCGCGCCGCGGCGGAGCTGGTGCTGCAGGCGCGCACCTTCATCATCTGCTGGGCCATGGGGCTCACCCAGCACAAGAACGCGGTGGCCACCATCCAGGAGCTGGTGAACCTGTGCCTCCTGCGCGGGAGCATCGGCAAGCCCGGCGCGGGGCTGTGCCCGGTGCGCGGCCACAGCAACGTGCAGGGCGACCGCACGGTGGGCATCTGGGAGCGCCCGAAGGAGCCCTTCCTCGCGGCGCTGGACCGTGAGTTCGGCTTCACCTCGCCGCGCAAGCACGGCCTGGACGTGGTGGCCGCCATCCGCGCGATGCACGCGGGCGAGGCGAAGGTGTTCTTCGCCATGGGCGGCAACTTCCTCTCCGCCACCCCGGACACGCACTACACCGCCGAGGCGCTGCGCCGCACGCGGCTCACCGTGCAGGTGTCCACCAAGCTCAACCGCTCGCACCTGGTGCACGGGCGCCAGGCGCTCATCCTCCCGTGCCTCGGCCGCAGCGAGGTCGATCTCCAGGCGGGTGGGGCGCAGTTCGTGAGCTGCGAGAACTCGATGGGCGTGGTGCAGTCGTCGGAAGGAAAGCTCGAGCCCGCGAGCGAGCACCTGCTGAGCGAGCCCGCCATCGTGGCCCGGCTCGCGCGCGCCACGCTGGGCGAGCGCTCGCGCGTGGACTGGGAGGGGATGGCGGCGGACTACGATCGCATCCGCGACGCCATCTCGCGCGTCATCCCCGGCTTCGAGGACTACAACGCCCGCGTGCGCAGGCCCGGCGGCTTCTACCTGCCCAACGCCCCGCGCGAGAACCGCTATCCCACTGCCACGGGGAAGGCGAACTTCACCGTGCACCAGTTCCCGCGCCACCAGCTCGCGCCCGGGCAGCTGGTGCTGATGACCATCCGCACGCACGACCAGTTCAACACCACCATCTACGGCCTCGATGACCGCTACCGCGGCATCTACAACGGCCGGCGCGTCATCCTCATGCACCCCGAGGACGTGCGCGCGCTGGGCTTGCGCGAGGGCCAGTTCGTGGACCTCACCAGCCACTTCGAGGGCGAGCGGCGCACGGCGCTGCGCTTCGCGGTGGTGCCCTTCGCCATCGCGCGCGGGTGCGCCGCGAGCTACTTCCCCGAGACCAACGTGCTGGTGCCCATCGGCAGCACCGCCGAGCGCAGCCACACGCCCACCTCGAAGTACGTGGTCATCACCCTCGCACCCTCCGAGGCCCCGCAAGCGGGGCGGCTCACCGAGGGTACGAGAGAGCCCGCACGCGTCTGAGGCTCCCCGCAGCATCCGCGCGGGAGCCCCTCTCCCGCTCGGTCCCCGAAGCGATGAAGGAGAGAGGTCGCATGGCGTCTTTTCTGGATCGTGATCACACGGTCGCAAGACCGGGCTTCAACCGCTGGCTCGTCCCCCCCGCAGCACTCGCCATCCACCTGTGCATCGGTCAGGCCTACGCGCTCAGCGTGTTCAACCTGCCGATGAGCCGGCTCATCGGCATCACCAAGCCGGCGCCCGAGGACTGGCCGCTCACCACCACGGTGTGGATCTTCAACATCGCGATCTTCTTCCTAGGGCTGTCCGCGGCGCTGTTCGGCAAGTGGCTCGAGCGCGTGGGCCCGCGCCGCGCGATGTTCGCGAGCGCGCTGTGCTTCGGCGGAGGCTTCCTCGTCTCCGCGCTGGGCGTGCACCTGCACCAGATCTGGCTCGTGTACCTGGGCTACGGCGTCATCGGCGGCATCGGGCTGGGGCTCGGCTACATCTCGCCGGTGTCCACGCTGATCAAGTGGTTCCCCGACCGCCCGGGCATGGCCACCGGCATGGCGATCATGGGCTTCGGCGGCGGCGCGATGATCGGCAGCCCGCTCGCGCAGAACCTGATGGAGCACTACAGCAGCGCGACGTCCGTGGGCGTCGCGGAGACCTTCGCCACCATGGGCCTGCTGTACCTGGCCTTCATGATGTTCGGCGTCTTCACCGTGCGCGTGCCGGCGGAGGGCTGGCGGCCCGAGGGGTGGGTGCCCTCGCAGCACCAGAAGAAGCTGGTGACGAATGCGAACGTGACGGCGGACACGGCCATCAAGACGCCGCAGTTCTGGCTCCTGTGGGCGGTGCTCTTCCTCAACGTGACGGCCGGCATCGGCGTGCTCGCGCAGGCGTCTCCGATGATCCAGGAGATGTTCCCGGGCACCATCACGCCGGCGGCCGCCGCGGGCTTCGTGGGCCTGCTCAGCCTCTTCAACCTCGCGGGCCGCTTCTTCTGGTCCTCGACGTCCGACTACATCGGCCGCAAGAACACGTACATGGTCTACTTCGCGCTGGGCACGGTGCTCTACGCGGCGGTGCCCACGCTGGGGCGCTCGGGCAGCGTGTTCCTCTTCGTCGCCGCCTTCTGCGTGATCATGAGCATGTACGGCGGCGGCTTCTCGACCGTGCCCGCGTACCTGCGCGACATGTTCGGCACGCTGCAGGTGGGCGCCATCCACGGCCGCCTGCTCACCGCGTGGAGCGCGGCGGCGCTCGTGGGGCCCACGCTCGTCACCTACGTGCGCGACTACCAGCTCGCCCACGGCGTGCCCAAGAGCGAGGTCTACACCATCACCCTGTACATCATGGCCGGGCTGCTGGTGCTGGGCTTCGTCGCGAACTTCTTCGTCCGCGAGGTGAACGCCCGCTACCACGTGCGCACTGCGGAACCGACCGGGGCACCGGCCGGCGCCAGCTTCCAGAAGGCCTGAAGCACGGAAGGCCGGAAGCCCTGGATTGCTCCAGCGCTTCCGGCCTTCGTGGCATGTCCCCGACGGGATTCGAACCCGTGTTACCGGCTTGAAAGGCCAGCGTCCTGGGCCTCTAGACGACGGGGACCTACGGCAGTGAGTCGCGGGGGGCTCGAACCCCCGACCCTCGGCTTAAAAGGCCGGTGCTCTACCAGCTGAGCTAGCGACTCGCACTATTCTTTTTTGGCCACGCCGGGCTCGGCTGGACACCCCGCGTGAGCGGCTCTCTACCAGCACTGCTCCCGGGCTGCCAGCGCCGTGGACCTGGGGGCCGGGCGGGCAGACGCCGGCCGCCTGCCCGCCGCGCGCTTTGGCTATAGAGGCACCATGCGAGAGCACGACGAGCGCGCCGAGGAGGACGAGGACGAGGAGGACGCCCCCAAGGGCCCGGGGAAGCGCTACCTCACGCGCACGGGCGCAGAGCGGATGCACAAGGAGCTGCTCAAGCTCCTCAACGAGGAGCGCCCCAAGGTGACGGCCGAGGTCTCGGCGGCGGCGGCCCAGGGCGACCGCTCGGAGAACGCCGAGTACATCTACGGCAAGAAGCGCCTGCGCGAGATCGACCGGCGCATCCGCTTCCTGCAGAAGCGCCTGGACACCGCCACCATCGTGGACCCCGCGGAGCAGGTGGACCGCGAGCACGTGTACTTCGGCGCCACCGTGCTGCTCGAGGACGAGGACGGCACGCGCACCACGTACCAGCTCGTGGGCTCGGACGAGATCGACACCTCGGGCGGGCGCATCAGCGTGGACTCGCCGGTGGGCCGGGCACTGCTGCGCAAGCGGGTGGGGGACAGCGTGGAGGTGATGCGGCCGCGCGGGGAGATCGAGCTCACCGTGGTGAAGATCGAGTACCGCTAGCGCACCCGGTCGAAGGTCACGACCCAGACCCACGGGTTCGTGGCCCACACGTGGCCGCGCTCCCCGTTGATGCTGTCCCAGAGCGCGCGGTACGCATCCCGGTCCGCGACCCCTTCGTCCCGCGCGTCCGCCTCGCTCACGTCCTGCAGGGGCTCGATGCGCACGGCCTCCACGTGCAGCAGCAGCCGCGAGGCGCGGCGCGGGAGGAAGAGCGGAGACTTCCACTTCGCCGGGGGACTCGCAGGCGCGTCGGCGCGGTACACGAAGCCCTCGCCCGCGGGGCCCAGACCTCCTTCACCCACAGGCGGTCCCCGGCCTTTCCGTAGGGAGAGAGGGCGAGCAGCTCGTCCGGAGGTGCACCTCTCCAGGTCCATTCCCGCCAGCGCCACGCGGCGCCCTCGCGCGTGGGCAGGGGGTTCATCGCCCGACGCGTCTGCCGCTTCGTCCCGGCCTGTAGCGCGTGCACCATCGGGGCACTGAACAGGATGGGACGCTCCCGGGATCCAGACCCCGTGTCTTTTCCGACAGCCTGCTTTCCTCGGGCCATGGTGGCTGCTTCCCTGGGGAGTGGGTGCTTATAGTGATCACTAGTCGAAGCACCGTCGCACGGACGTCGCACCTAACCCAGAGGTCGCGCAGCCCACGATGCGAAAGAACTTCATCCTCGACACGAACGTCCTCCTCCACGATCCCCGCTCCATCTACGGCTTCAAGGACAACAACGTCATCATCCCGATCTACGTGATCGAGGAGATCGACCAGTTCAAGCGCGACCTCTCGGAGCTGGGCCGCAACGCCCGCCTCGTGGCGCGCTACCTGGACAGCTTCCGCGCGGAGGGCTCGCTCAAGGAGGGCGTACCCCTGCCCGGTGGCGGCATGCTCTACGTGCGCTTCACCAGCCGCGAGCTGCCGCTGTCCATGGCGGACAGCAACCTGATGGACAACCGCATCCTCGCGGTCGCGGTGGACCTCCAGGAGAAGGAGCCGGACTTCCAGGCGGTGTTCATCACCAAGGACACCAACCTGCGCATCCGCGCGGATGCGCTGGGGCTCGTCGCCGAGGACTACGACGCCGAGCGCGTGGAGATCACCGAGCTGTACACCGGCTTCACCGAGCTGCTCGTCCCCAAGGACGCGGTGGACCAGATGTACAAGCAGGGCGCCGAGGTCGAGGTGGCGCAGGTGGGGCAGCTCTCGCCCAACCAGTTCGTCCTGCTCAAGGACGAGACCAACCCCAGCCACACCGCCATGGGCCGCTTCAACGGCGCCAAGGGCCGCGTGGTCCCGCTGATGCGGGTGATGAAGGAGGGCGTCTGGGGCGTGCGCCCGCGCAACATGGAGCAGGCCTTCACCCTGGACCTGCTGCTCAACGACGAGATCAAGCTCGTCACCATCGTGGGCAAGGCGGGCACGGGCAAGACGCTGCTCGCCATCGCCGCGGGCCTGCAGAAGGTGACCGAGGAGAGCCTGTACCAGAAGCTCCTGGTGAGCCGGCCCATCTTCCCGCTCGGGCGCGACATCGGCTACCTGCCCGGCAGCGTCGAGGAGAAGCTCAACCCCTGGATGCAGCCCATCTTCGACAACGTCGAGTTCCTCATGAACCTCAGCCGCGCCGACAAGAAGGCGGGCCGCGGGTACCACGAGCTCATCGACCTGGGGCTGATGGAGATCGAGCCGCTCACCTACATCCGCGGCCGCAGCATCCCCAACCAGTTCATCATCGTGGACGAGGCGCAGAACCTCACCCCCCACGAGGTGAAGACGATCATCACCCGCGTGGGCGACAACACGAAGATCATCCTCACCGGCGACCCCTTCCAGATCGACAACCCCTACGTGGACGCCACCAACAACGGGCTCGTGCACGTGGTGAACCGGTTCAAGAACGAGAAGATCGCCGGCCACATCACCATGGCGAAGGGCGAGCGCAGCCAGCTCGCGGAGCTCGCCGCGAACCTCCTCTAGCCGCGCGCTGGCGCGGCAAGGACCAGGGCACATGAAGGAAGGCAACGGAGACCCGAGCAAGCCCAACGGCACGCCGGACATCGAGGAGAAGAAGCTCACGGTGCAGTACCCCACCGACTACACCTTCAAGGTGATGGGGGTGCAGGCCGGCGACTTCCGCGACTACGTGCGCGAGCTCTTCGAGCGGCTCATGGGCGGCGCGCTGCGCCCGGACGCCCTGAGCGAGCAGCCCAGCAGCAAGGGCAAGTACCTCTCGATCAACGTGACCGTGCACCTGACCTCGGAGGAGCAGCGGCGCGCCATCTACGCCGAGCTGCACAAGGACCCCCGGGTGGTCTACTACCTGTAGGCCTTCCGGACAGAGCAAGGGCAGGTTAAACCCCGCGCCATGAGCCCTGACGAGCCCCTCCCGCACGTGCAGCCCGCTGGCGCACGTCAGGCCTTCGCCTCCGAGGAGGCCACGCGCCGCTTCGCGAAGGTCGCGCTGCTCGCACCCGGCGACCGGGTGCTGCTGCTGGGCGGCTGCGGCGAGGCCCCGCTCGTGCTCGCGCGCGACTACGGCTGCCAGGTGGTGGCGGCGGCCGAGGACCCGCAGGCGCTGCAGCCGCTGCAGCGCGAGCTCGAGGCGCAGGCGCTGGGGCACCTGCTCCGGGTATGCCCGCTGGAGGGCGCGCTCGAGGGGTTGGAGGAGGGCGGCTTCCAGGGCGTGCTGGTGCGCGGGGAGCGCCTGTACCGGACCCGGGAGGCCGCCGAGCGCCTGCGCTCACTGCTCGCCCCCGACGGACGCTTGGGCCTCGTCGCGCTCACCTGTGTGGGGCGCAGCGTGGACCCGGAGGAGCAGGCGCGCTGGGAGGCGATGCAGGGCGCGCCGCTGCTGGGCCCGCTCGCGCTGCTCGCGCTGCTGCGCGACGCAGGCTACGAGCCCGAGGCGGCCGAGGCGCTCGCGCCCGCGGAGCTGGAGGCGCTCGCGCAGGCCGAGGCCAGTGAGGAGCCCCTGCTGCGCGCGTGGCGCGAGGAGGGCGGGCGCGGCGGCGTGAGCTACGCGCTCGTGATGGGCCGGCGCCGAGAGCCGGGTGAGCGGCCGCCGATGCCTCACGACCGCGGCTGAGGAGGGCGTGGGTCAGGCGCCCTCTCCCGGAAGGAGCGGGCGCGCGGGCTCAGTGCATCGGGGCGCTGAAGTCCACCAGGTCCACCGCCTCCGGCGCGATGCCGAAGGTGACCTGCTCGCGGTAGCCCGCCGCATCGCCCGCCACCTGGAAGGGCACGGGGCGCGCGGAGCGGATGGTGACCTCGCTCGCGTGGAAGTCGAGGATGCCCTCGGGGAACCAGCGGCCGGCCCACAGCTTGGGCAGGTTCGCGATCACGCTGGTGGTGCCCACCTGACCCAGGCGCAGCTGCATCATCCCGCGGCGCTTGTCGGCGAAGGGGAACATGCGCATGCCGTAGCCGTAGAAGGGCATGGTGGCGGCGGCCGCCATCATCAGCTTGCCGCGGAACAGCTGCGCACCCGGCGCGATGGGCTCGCCCACCGGCTGCCCGTCGGGGCCGAGGCGGTAGGCCTCGGTGTGGGGGCCGTTGGTGATCTCGCACTCCACCAGCGTGGAGTTCGTGAGGTAGTGCGGCACGGTCTTGAAGGTGACGGCGGAGAAGTAGCCGCCCCCGCCCGTCATCACGCGCTTGAGCACGCCCTTGCCCAGGTTGTGCTTCACCCAGATGTAGTCGTTGAGCAGCTTGCCATCCACGCCCATGCCGGCGAACGGCGCGCGCTGCCCGTCCACGCTGAGCAGGTCCATGCGGCGGCTCGCCGTCGCCTCGTTGGCGCGCGCACGCAGCACGTCGTGCAGGATGCCGTCGTTGCGGGTGTCCGAGGCGTTGGTGAAGTGCGCGATGGCGTTGCCCGTGCCCAGCTTCAGCACGCCGAAGCGGGGCGCCCGCTGGCCGGGCAGGCGGCCGCGGTGCTCCAGCTGGCGGTACACCTCGTTGACGAAGCCCATGAAGGTGCCGTCGCCGCCGCCGGTGAAGACCGTGTGGTAGTTGCGCTCGAGCACCGTCTGCACGATGCGCCGCGCGTCCAGCTCCGAGCGGCTGAGGAACAGGTCCTGCTCGGGCACCACGTGCGAGAGGGCACGCACCACGCGCGCGTTCACCTTGCGCGCGTTGGCGTTCAGCAACACCGCCACCTTCGGCTCCGCCGACGGGACGGCCTGCGGCAGGCCGTGTGAGTCAGCGGGGCGGAGGTCGGGGACCAGCATGGGCAAGCTCCAGGGTAGGGGCATGTCGTTGCGCACTGCGGCAACCGGGCAGGATTGCTGCATTTTCTCCGCCAACCTTTGACGCTGGGAGTCAAAGGGCCTCCCTCAAGGAATAATCACGGCTTGGCGCGTTCACAGCCCCTGACCGGGTGCGTAAGCCGTTACCCAGCGAACAGCCAGGTGGCGCGCGCGTTACGCACCGGTGACGCGCAGCGGCGGCCGCGCCCGGGGCGGGGCCGCGTGCGAGCGCTGGGGAAGCGACCTGCGGGCACCCCGGAGCGGTTTGACAGGGTGGGGGGGCTGGTTAACTTGGTCGTACATCGGAAGGTTTCTGAGAAAACGCAGTCTTTTCCGGAGGTTAACGACCGTGGGCAAGATTATCGGCATCGACCTGGGCACCACGAACAGCGTGGTCGCCATCATGGAGGGTCGCGAGCCCAAGGTGATCACCAACGAGGAGGGCAGCCGCATCACGCCCTCCGTCGTCGGTTTCGCCAAGGACGGGGAGCGGCTGGTGGGGCAGGTGGCGAAGCGCCAGTCCATCACCAACCCCGAGCGCACCATCTACTCGATCAAGCGCTTCATGGGCCGGCGCTTCGAGGAGGTGGGCGAGGAGACCAAGCTCGTCCCGTACAAGATCGTTCGCGGCCCGCACGGCGATGCGCGCGTGGACATCGACGGCAAGCAGTACAGCGCGCCCGAGGTCAGCGCGCAGGTGCTGCTCAAGCTCAAGCGCGCCGCGGAGAACTACCTGGGTGAGAAGGTCACCGAGGCGGTCATCACCGTGCCGGCGTACTTCAACGACGCCCAGCGCCAGGCGACGAAGGACGCCGGGGAGATCGCCGGCCTCACCGTGCGCCGCATCGTGAACGAGCCCACCGCGGCCGCGCTCGCGTACGGCCTGGACAAGAAGAAGGACGAGAAGATCGCCGTCTACGACTTCGGCGGCGGCACCTTCGACATCTCGATCCTCGAGGTGGGCGAGAACGTGGTCGACGTGCTCGCGACCAACGGCGATACGCACCTGGGCGGCGACAACATCGACCAGCGGATCATGGATTGGCTCGTGTCCGAGTTCAAGAAGGACACCGGCCTGGACGTGAGCAAGGACAAGATGGTCATCCAGCGCCTGAAGGAGGCGGCGGAGAAGGCCAAGATCGAGCTCTCGAGCACCAACGAGACGGACATCAACCTGCCCTTCCTCACGGCGGACGCGACGGGTCCCAAGCACCTGAACGTCAAGCTCAGCCGCGCCAAGTTCGAGGCGATGATCGACGACCTCATCGAGCGCTCGCTCGAGCCCTGCCGCAAGTGCCTCAAGGACGCGGGCCTCGAGCCCAAGGACCTGAACGAGGTCGTGCTCGTGGGCGGCAGCACCCGCATCCCCAAGGTGCAGGAGGCCGTGAAGCGCCTCTTCGGCAAGGAGCCCAACCGCTCCGTGAACCCGGACGAGGTGGTGGCCGTGGGCGCCGCGGTGCAGGCCGGCGTGCTCTCCGGCGAGGTGAAGGACATCCTCCTGCTGGACGTGACCCCGCTCTCGCTCGGCGTGGAGACGCTGGGTGGCGTGATGACCAAGCTCATCGAGCGCAACACCACCATCCCCACCCGCAAGTCGGAGACCTTCTCCACGGCGGCGGATGGCCAGAGCCAGGTGGAGATCCACATCCTCCAGGGCGAGCGCGACATGGCGGGCGACAACCGCAGCCTCGGCAAGTTCCACCTGCAGGGCCTGCCCCCGGCGCCGCGCGGCGTGCCGCAGATCGAGGTCACCTTCGACATCGACGCGAACGGCATCCTCAACGTGAGCGCCAAGGACAAGGCGACGGGCAAGGAGCAGAAGGTCACCGTCAGCCACTCCTCGGGCCTCGCGAAGGAGGAGGTCGAGAAGATGGTCTCCGCGGCGAAGGAGAACGAGGCCGCCGACAAGGCGCGCCGCGAGCTCATCGAGCTGAAGAACCAGGCGGAGAGCCAGGCCTACGCCGCCGAGAAGATGGTGAAGGAGAACAAGGACAAGCTCTCGGCGGACTCCGTGAAGACGCTCGAGGAGGCCATCAGCGGCCTCAACGGCGTGCGCGAGGGCCAGGACAAGGACGCCATCAAGGCGGCGCTCGAGAAGCTGCAGCAGGCCAGCTACAAGGTGGCCGAGGAGATGTACAAGGCCACCGGCGCGGCCCCCGGCGGCGAGGCGCCTCCTGCGGGCGGCCCCTCGGCGGCTCCGGGCAGCCAGGCCACGCCCAAGGACGACGTGGTGGACGCGGAGTTCCGCTCCACCTAGTCGCTGACGGACAGCACTGAGTCGTAGGCCCGAGGGCCGGCGCACCTCCCACAGCGGGGTGCCCCGGCCCTCGTGCCGTTTCACGGGCGTTCATGGCCGGACGGCGCGCGGGGAAGCGCGCTGCCCGGGCGCAGAGGGCGCATTAGCCTTGTGCCCGAGCCCCCGTGACGCCCACGCCCCCCGCACCGAGCTTCGAGCAGGCCGCCCGCGCCTTTCGCGCGTACTTCGCGGAGCTGCGCGCGCTCTACCTCGAGCGCGAGGCGCTCTTCACCCAGGTGGAGCTCGCGCTGCTCTCGCGCGAGCACGTGCTGGTGGTGGGCCCCCCGGGCACGGCGAAGAGCGCGCTGTGCGCCGCGGTGCTCGGGCGCATCGTGGACGGGGAGACGGGGGCGCCCTCGCTCTTCGCGAAGCAGCTCTCCGAGAGCACGGTGCAGACGGACCTGGTGGGGCCCGTGGACTTCAAGGTGCTCACCGAGACGGGGCGCACCCGGCACCTGGTGGAGGAGGGGATGCTGGGCGCCACCCACGCCTTCCTCGACGAGGTGTTCGACGGCCGGGACATGCTCCTGCGCGCCATCCTCAACGCGCTCTACGAGCGCGAGCTGAAGCAGGGCCGCAGCATCGCCGTGGGACGCACGCAGTCCGTGCTGATGACGAGCAACCGCTACCTCTCCGAGGTGCTGGCGCGCTCGCCGGAGCTGCTGCTCGCCTTCGCCGACCGCATCGGCTTCGTCTCCTTCGTGCCGCGCACCTTCGTGCGCCCGGACAGCCGGGCCACGCTGCTGCAGCGCGCCTCCGAGGGCCCTCAGCCCCGGCTGCACGCGTCCCTCACGCTGCAGCAGCTCGCCCTGCTGCAGGAGGAGGCGGAGCGGGTCGCGGTGCCTCCGCCGGTGCTCGAGGCGCTCGAGCACCTCGCGGAGGAGCTGGAGCGGCTGCTCGCGGCGCGCACCGCGCAGCTGCCCGAGCTGCTGCCCACCAAGACCTTCTCGCAGCGCTCGCTCGTGAAGGCGCTGTGGGTGCTGCGCGCGGCCGTGGTGCGCGACTGCGCGCTGCACCGGCCGGAGCGTGCGCGCGTCGCGGGCTTCGAGGACCTCGAGTCGCTGCGCGCCTACTTCCTGCTGGGCGGGCCTCCTCCCGAGGGCGTCGAGGCGCTGCTGCGCGAGGGCCGCATCGATGCGCGCGAGCGCGCCCAGCTCGAGCGGGTGCGCCTGGAGCACCGCGCCTTCGACGAGGCGCTGGCCCACGTGCGCGCCGCCCTGGGAGAGGGGCCCGCGCGCGAGGCTCGCGCGCTGCATGGCCTCGCAGCGCAGGAGGCGGCGGACGCCATCGCGCGCAGCTTCGAGCCGGGTGCGGCCACGGCGCTCGCCGCCACGCTGGAGGCCCGGCTCGTCCCGGGACCACGCTACGCGGAGAACCGCGCGCCCCTCCTGGAGGCGGCGCGGGCCCTGCTCTCCGCGGCGCGCGAGGCGCTCGCGCGCCCGCAACCGGGTGGCGACGTGCTCGCTGCCGGAGCGCGCGCCCTCGGGCTCGCGCAGAGGGCGCCGGAGCTCGCGGCGGAGCGGGCACCGCTTGCCGCTGCGCTGGAGCGCGCGCTGGAGGCGGCACTTTCCGGCGCAGGCGCTGCGGCGCAGGGAGCGGCCTTCGAGTCGCGACGCTCGCTCGCCCAGCTTGCCCTGCGCGCCCGTGAGCTCGCTGCCGAGCTCGAGCGGTTGCGCGAGAGTCGGCGCACACTGCCCGAGGCCGTGCAGGCCCGGCTCGCGCGGTGCGAGCAGCGCGTCCGCGAGGAGGCGGCGTCAGCCCTCGCCCGGTGTGCTCCGGCGCTCTTCGAAGCGCCCGCGGAGCAGTCCTCCCTCGATGAGGCAGTGGCTCAGCTCCACGCCCTGGAGGCGGCCCTCGTCGCGCTCGCCCCCGGACAACAGGGGCTCACGGCGCGGCTGCTCGCGCCGCTCGCGCGCGCAAAGGTGGAGGCCGCACTCGCGGGCGTAGTCTTTGGGCAGCTCGGCGAGCTGGAGCAGCACCTGCGTGCGCTCGCGCAGTCGCTGCGGCGCTGGGGGCTCGAACCGACAGAGCTCCTGGGCGGCTGCGCCCACGTTCTGGGTCCGCACCTGCTCGCCCACGTGCAGACGCTGCAGGCTCCGCCGGCGCTCACGCCCTCCGGGAGTGAGGCGCGGGAGGGGCTCGCGTATTCGCGCTACCGCGACGCCTTCGCCGAGGGGCCTGCGGCCCGCGAGCTCGCGGCGCTCCCGGCGGTGCGCGCGTACCTGCCGATCGACGCTGAGGTGGGCGCACAGCTCTCCCGGGCGCTGCACGAGGAGCTCGAGGCACGGGTGGCCAGCCTCGAGGCCTGGTTCGGCCGACTGAGGGAGGCGCTCCCCGCGGCCCCCTCGAATCGCCGCGAGGCCGTCGCGAGCTTCGACGTCCTCATCCACAGTCGCTTCCCCCAGTTGCTGCTGCGCGACGGAGAGCTCGCCCGGCTGGGCTCGGCGCTCGCCCTGCTCGAGGCCGAGGGGGAGGCTGCGCGGGCGGCGCCGCTGCGTGCGCGCCTCGAGTCCTTGCAGGGCGCCTTCGAGCAGCTCGCGCAGGCGCTCCTCGAGCGGGGAGCGGCGCCATGAGCGGAGGGCGCTGAGGGTGGACCGCGCCTCCCGGCTCGAGCGGCTGCGCCGCCGCCTCGATGCGCTCGGCGCCGAGCCTCCGCGGCGCACGGGGCTCCTGGGGTGGGTGCGGAGGCGTTGGCAGAGGGGGGAGCTGACCCTGCAGCTGCCGGTGCTGGAGGCGTTGGACCGGGACCTGAACCGCGTGGGCGTGCTGACGCTCGCGGACGCTCGACTATTGCATCGCCTGGGCGTGCAGCGCGGCCGCGCCGGGGCGCTCGCGCAGGGGCTCGCAGCGCGCGCGGACGAGGCCTTCATCGAGTTCGAGCGGGAGCTGGGCTGGGCAGAGCGAGCGTGGCGCTCCGGGGCGCTCGCTCCGGGCGCCTCGCTCGCGCTCGGACGCGGCCTCGTGCAACTCTCGCGCGTGCTGCGCGTGGCCGAGGTCTTCGCGGGGGACCGCCACCCGCAGGACCGAGCCCTGGGCCTGCTCCCGCGTGCGGCACCTGCGTGGCGCACGGGCGCTCCCGCGGCGGCACGGCTTGCGGCAGCCGAGTACCTCTACGAGCGCGCCCGCGCCGAGCCGCTGGATGTGGAAGCGCGGCGAAGAGACCTCACGCTCGCCCACGAGCTGCTGCTGCACCTGGGCACTGAGGCCGAGCGCGAGCGCACCCTCGCGCTCCGGTGGGAGGTGGCGCAGGCGCGAGAGCGGCTCGCGGAAGCGCCCGCAGTGCGCAGCCTGGCGGCACTGCTGCGCGAGGTGCGCGGCGCCACGCTGCGAGACCCACAGCGCGCCTACGGCTTGCTGCGAGGCCTCTACGAGCGGGCACTGGAAGCAGGGGAGGAGGGCCTCGCGGGCGCGGTGCGACCCGCGCTCGAGGCGCTGCTCCCCGAGCCCGAGGCCCTCGCCGGGCTCGTCGAGCGTGCTGAGTGGGAGCCGCTCGGGCTGTGGGGCGAAGCCGGAGGTGGGTCGCTCGCGGCCGTGGCGTATGGCCTGGACCCGGAGCGCCTCGCGCTCCTGCAGCTCGCGGCCGGCAGTGCGCACTTCTTCGACGTCCAGGCGCCGGAGTCGCTCTCGCAGGTCCTCGCCGGGGCGCCGCGCTCGGCGCCGCGGCGGGTGCCCTATCCGACCGCGCGGCTGGGCTTCGACACCACGGGAGACCCGGGCGAGGTCGCCTCCTTCGTCATCCAGGACCCGCGCCGCGTGCTGGTGGATCTCGCCGCGCACGCGCAGCCGGTGCGCGCGTGGTTCGAGGAGCCCGCGGAGCCTGCCCCTCGCGAGCGCTCGGCGGTGCGCGTCTACGTCTGCGATGCCTCGGGCTCGATGCAGGGAGCGCGAGCGCGCCTGCGCGACGCACTGCTGCTCTCGGAGCTCGCGCACCTGCGCCAGCGCGCGCTGCACCGCCAGCCCTTCGACCCGGTGCTCTTCACCCTCTTCGACGAGGCACCCGGCGAGCTCGTGCGGGTGGACAGCGCGGCCGAGGCCACCCGGCAGATGGAGCGGCTCTTCGCGAGCTCCCCCGCGCAGGGACAGACGAACATCACCGCCGCGCTCGTCTCCGCCTTCGAGTCTCTGCGCAGCGCCCGGGCGAAGGACGCGCGATTGGCCCATGCGACGCTGGTGCTGGTGACCGACGGTGAGGACCGCGTGGACCTGGAGCTGCTGCGGCGCGTGCGCGCTCCGCTCGGCCGCGTCGACATCGCCCTGAGCGTCATCTCGCTCGGGCAGGAGAACCCGGATCTGCGCGCGCTCGTACGCGAGCAGCGCGAGCAGGGGGCCCGCGCCTTCTACCAGCCGCTCTCGGACGCGGACCTCGCCTGGGCGCAGGGCGCCTTCTCCTCGCCCTGGCGCACGCTGCTGCCGCAGGACGTGGCGGTCGGTGCGGAGGCCCTGGAGGCGCTCGCCCCCCATCTCGAAGCGCTGGAGGCCCTTGCCACCCGCGAGGCTCCCCGGATGCCCGTGGTCCTGGAGGTGTCATTCGCCGCGCTCTTCCCCGAGCACCCGGATGCAACAGGGCGCCTCCGGCAGGAACCGCTGCGGGACGAACGGGTGGCGGACATCCTCGGGGCGGTGGCGGAGGTGGCCTCGCTCACGGGGGCGGCCGAGCGCGCGCGGGAGAGTCAGCTGCTGCTGCGCCACCTGCTGCAGCTCTACGGGCTCCCCGCCGAGGCGTACCTGGAGGCCCTGGCGGCGGGAGGCCCGCCCGTGCGCGAGGCCCTTGCCCGGGTGCGCCTGCTGTGCGCACCGCTCGGAGGGCCCAGGGTATGAGACGCGTGCTCTTCGACTGGTGGCGAAAGCGCAGGGCCCGCGCGGCTCCGGATCCGCTCGCGACCTACGACCGGGTCCTCGGCGAGCTCGAGCAGGAGGCGGCGCGGGTGCGCCGTGCCGCCGCCGCGCTCCTCGCGCTGCAGGGCGAGCTGCGCCGCAGCGCCGAGCGCGCCGCGGCGCACCTGCGCGAGCTCGATGGCCGCGCGGACGACGCCAGGCGCCGGGGCGATGACCGGGCGGCCCAGGTGCTGCACGCGGACCGGGCGCGCTCGGAGGAGGAGGGCAGGGCGGCACGGGCAGCGCTCGCGCGGGTGGAGGCGGATGCCGAGGTGCTGGTGGCCGCCGCGCGCTCGCTCGAGGAGCGCCTGGGCGCGCTGCGGCGCGAGCGCGAGGACGCGGCGCTGCGCCTGCGCGCAGGGGAGCTGGTGCAGGAGGCGCTGCGGCTGCCGGGCGAGCGCTTCGAGCACCGGGTGGCGCTGGACGCCGCACGGGACGAGGTGGAGCGCGCGCACGCGCTCGCCGAGCTCTACCGCGAGGAGCAGCGCCGCTAGGTGCGGCGTGCCGTCTGGTGCAGCTCGAGCAGGATGCTGCCGTTTTTGAAGAGCCGCACCGCGCCCGAGGTCTGGCTCACGACGAGCGCCACGCACTTGGTGGTGGAGGTGATGCCCGCGGCCGCGGCGTGGCGCGCCCCGAGCCCGAGGGGGATCTTCACGCCCTCGTCCGCGGCGGAGAGGTAGCGGCCGGCGGAGAGCACCACGCCGTCCTCGCGGATGACGAAGGCGCCGTCGAGGACGGAGAAGTTCTTGATCGCCTCGCGGATCTTCGGGTCGAGCACGTTGCGCTCGGCCTCGGAGAGTCCCTGGAAGGGGTTGATGGTCATCTGGCGGCTCTTCTCCAGGACGGAGTTGTGGTCGCCGATGGTGATGATGGTGCCGATGGGATGGCCCTCGAAGCCCTCCTGGCCGATCTGCAGCGCGAGCTGGATGAGGGCATCCACCACCTGGGAGTTGAACTCCTCGCCCAGCTTCACGCCCTCGATGGTCACCCGGTCGTCCAGGCTGCCGCCGATGCGCATCTGCATCAGGGTGTCCGGCGGGCGGCCCACCCGGCCTGTCATGCAGAGGATGAGCTCCCCCTCCTTGAAGGCCCCCTGGGAGAGCGCGGAGACGAGCGCCACCTTCACGCGCTCCACGCGGGAGTAGTCGTAGGCCGGAATGACGAGCGCGCGCAGGCCCTTGGCGCGCTGCTCGTGCGCGATGGCCTCCAGGGTGACGGCGTACACCAGCTTCTTTCTCATCGAGCGACCCCGCAAATCGTCAGCGGGAATCGGCTGGTCGCAGATATAGAGGAAGTGGTCGACGTCGCTCTTGGCTGCGAGCGAGAGGGCGTTGCGGAGGAACTCGCGGTCGAACTTCGAAAGATCGTTCATGCGCTCCCTCCCCTGGCTGCCTGCTGGGTGCGGGTCACCTTGACACCTGCAGCAGTCTGAATAAAGCTTTCCGGCCTTTTTTTAGAGGTCGAAGGCGTTTTTCTACTCTCCACACCGGAGCCGCGGTCGTGAATCAGAAAGATCTCAAGCGTTACAAGAAGATGCTCGAGGACAGCAAGACGAGCCTGCTCGAGAGCGCGAAGAAGACTCTGGTGGAGGAGTCCAACTTCGACACGGACGACCTGCCCGACGAGATCGATCTCGCCTCGTCCGAGTACGCGCAGTCCATGGTGTTCCGCCTGCGGGACCGCGAGAAGTTCCTGCTCAAGAAGATCGAGAAGGCGCTCGCCCGCATCGAGGACGGCACCTTCGGCATCTGCGAGCGCTGCGAGGAGGACATCGCCCAGAAGCGCCTCGAGGCGCGCCCGGTGACGACCCTCTGCATCCGCTGCAAGGAGGAGCAGGAGAAGAAGGAGAAGTCCTACGGGTAGTCGCAGTCCCGCAGGAAGGCCGGCCCGGGCAGCTGCCCGGGCCCGAGCCCCCTAGGCGGCCGGCTGCAGCTCCACGCGCAGCAGCTGCCGCCCGATGAGGAACTGGTCGCCGTGCTCCACGAACGAGGGCGCGATGACCCTCACGAAGGTGCCGTTGGACGAGCCCACGTCCCGCACCACGACGCGCTCCTGGCGGACGGTGAGCAGCGCGTGGCGCCCGGAGACGAAGCCGTCGGTGGGGAAGGTGAGGTCGCCCGCCTCGCGCCCCAGCAGGTTCTCCCCGTCCTTGAGCGGGAAGGCCGCGCCGCGCACGCCCCCCTCGAGCATCTGCACAAGCCGGAACCGGTAGCCCGCGTCCGGCGAGCCCCACACCTGGGTGCCTCCCGGCCCGGGCGAGGCCGCGGGCACGGGCTCGAGCACCAGGCGCTGGCGCCCCACGCGCAGCTCTCCGCCCGTGCCCAGCTCGCGCTCCTGGCGCAGGCGCACGAAGACGCCGTTCGCTCCGCCCACGTCCTCCACCGCGAGCCGGGGGCCCGCGAAGAAGAAGCGCGCCTGCACGGGGAGGATGAAGGGGTCGTCCGGCAGGGAGAGGTCCGCGTGCCGCCCGCAGGTGAGCATGTCCTTCTGCATCGCGAGCACCTGCTCGGTGCCCCCGTCCGCGCGCACCACGCGCAGGGACACGCGCGGGCGCGCCCCGGCGCCGGCGGCCTGCATCACCAGGGTGCCGGCCGCGCGCAGGGGGCTGCCGCAGGCGATGCAGGTGGAGGCGTCCGGGAGGTTCTGGGCGTTGCAGCGGGGGCAGTGGGTCATGGCGCCGGGGAGCAGCAGGGGGCTGGGGCGCGTCATATCAAGGACGCGCGGGGAGCGCTCGCTTCCGCACCGGTCGGCTGCTTGTGGCGGGGAGGGGGGACGTGCGAAATTTCCCCGCCCGCTGCGACGGGCCCACCCCGGAAGGTCCCCCCTTGCTCTGCCCCTCCTGCGGCGTCGACGCCGGCGAGAGCTCCAAGTTCTGTCCCGCCTGCGGCATCACCCTGGCGCGCAGCGCGCCGAGCGATGCGTACGAGGGCCGGATCGTCGCCCAGAAGTACCGGGTGGAGGCGCTGATCGGCGAGGGCGGCATGGGCAAGGTGTACCGCGCCCGCCAGTTCGCGCTGGACAAGCCGGTGGTGCTCAAGGTGCTGCGCCAGTCGCTGATGTCGGACGAGCGCACCGTGGCGCGCTTCCAGCGCGAGGCGCGCGCCGCGAGCCGCCTCAACCACCCCAACTCCATCAACGTGCTGGACTTCGGCCAGGCCGAGGACGGCGCCTTCTTCATCGCGATGGAGTTCGTCTCCGGCAAGGACCTGCACCAGGTGCTCAGCACCGAGTGGCCGCTGCCCGAGGCGCGCATCGTGCGCATCGTGGCGCAGGTGCTCTCGGCGCTGGGCGACGCGCACATCGCGGGCGTCATCCACCGGGACCTGAAGCCCGAGAACATCATGGTGGAGCAACGGCGCAACGCGCCGGACTTCGTGAAGGTGCTCGACTTCGGCATCGCGAAGATCCAGGAGGCGGGCGACAGCGACGGCCCCGCGCTCACCCGCGCCGGCTTCGTGTGCGGCACGCCCGAGTACATGTCCCCGGAGCAGGCCCGTGGCGCGACGCTGGACGCGCGCTCGGACCTCTACGCGGTGGGCGTCATCCTCTACCAGCTGGTGACGGGGCTGCTCCCTTTCGACTCCGACTCCGCCGTGGGCTTCGCCACCAAGCACCTCACCGAGGTGCCGCCGCCGCCGAGCCAGCGCCGCCCCGGCGTGCGCGTGTCCACGGGGCTCGAGCAGCTCATCCTGCGCGCGCTCGCCAAGGACCCCGAGCTGCGTCCGCAGAGCGCCGAGGCCTTCCGCGAGGAGCTGCGCGCGCTGCAGCAGGAGGCCGTGGGCACGCCCGCTCCGCGCCCGCTGCTGCTCACCACGCCCGCCCCGCCCACGGCCCCGCAGGCGGCCAGCTTCGCCTCCACGCGGCCCGTGGCGCTTCGCGCGCCCGAGCCTGCGCCTCGTCCGGCGACCGCCGCCGGAGGCCGCAGCCTGCTCGGCTTCAAGGTGCTCACGGGCGCCCTGGTCGTGGCCGCGCTCGCGGTGGCCGGCTACGCGCTGCAGGGGTGGGTGAGGCCCCCGGCACCCGCCGCCGTGGCGCCCGCGGCCGAGGTCGCGGCCGCAGGGCCCGCGGCCGCCGGGGAGCCGCTCTACGCGCTCGAGGTGCCGCTCGATGCGCGCGACCCGGCGCGCGCCCAGCAGCTCGCGCAGGCGGGCGACACGGCGCACGAGCACGGCCAGCTCGACGTGGCGGCCCAGCGCTACCGCGAGGCCTTCCGGCTGGATCCGGATCCGGAGCTCGCGCTGAAGCTCGGTGAGCTCGCCTGGCAGCGCGATGCGACGGCGGAGGCGCGCGGCTGGTGGCAGCGCCACCTGCGCGACGCGAGCGACTCGCACGCCCGCCGCTACATCGAGCAGGCCATGTCGGACGTCTCGGCGGAGCCCCAGGCGAGCCCCACAGGGCCCTAACAGAGCCCCTAGCCGAGCAGCTCCACCTGCAGCACGTGCTGTCCCATCCGCACCCGGTCGCCCGCGCGCAGCGGGCGCTCGGTGAGCGGGGGGATGCGCACGTAGGTGCCCAGCCCGCCGGACAGGTCGCGCAGCGTGGCGCCCGAGGGATGCGGGCTGAGCTCACAGTGGCGCACCGCGAGCGACTCGTCCTGGGGATAGGAGAGGTCGCAGTGGGTCTGCCCCACGGTGAGCATGGGGCCCGCGGTGGTGACGGCGCGGCCGGGACGCCCGCCCACCAGCACCTCCTCCACCGCGTAGAGCGCCTGGCCCGAGGGCACCGGCGCGCCGTACACCAGGGGGCGCCCGGCCAGGGGCGGCGGGGCCTCGAGCAGCCCGACGTAGCGGAAGGCCCGCTGGCCCACGGCGAAGAGCCCGTGCGGGGCGAGGCTCTCCGTGCCGGCGATGGTGACGTAGACGCCGGAGGTGCTGGACTCGTCGCGCACGAAGAGCGCGCCGTCCTTCACCACGAAGGTGGCGTGCAGGGGCGAGACGTAGGGGTCCTCGGCGAGCAGCAGCGCACCCCGAGTGCGGCCCACCACACAGCCGGTGAGCGGCAGCCGGTAGCGCTGGCCCCGGGAGGCGCCTGCCAGCACGGCGAGCCCGAACTTGGGCGCGGCCGCCGCAGTCCCGGCTGGGGCCAGCCCCGTGCGGGCCGCAGGCGGGGTGAGGGCGCGACCGACGAGCGGGGCAGGGGCCGCGGGCACGCCTGCGGCGCTCGCCGTGCGCGGGGGGGCAGCCGTCGGGGCCGCCGGGGAGCTGGCGGTGCGCGGCGGCGAGGCGGGCACTCCGGCGGCGCTGGCGGTGCGCGGAGGCGGCGCGGCGGGTGCCGGAGCGCGCGGGGGAACGGTCGCCAGGCCCGAGGGCGCCGGAGGCGGGGTGCGGGCGGACGGGCGCAGCCCGGGAGGCACGCTCTCCGGCGGGCGGGTGGGGCGCGGGGCCTCGCCGGCCTTGGGGAAGGTGGAGACGGCCGCCGGGGCACCCCGCGCGGGGGCGCCCAGCGACGTGCCACACGCCTGGCAGGCAGCGCTCTGCGGAGGGTTGTACCCGTCACAGTTCGGGCAGACGACGGCGAGTGAGGACAGCAGGAGCTGTGACATGGGAACGGCCGACTCTAGGGGGTGGGAAAACACCGGGTCAACGCGCGCGATGATGGCGGTCGTTGCCCCCCCTGTCTCGCACAGTTACGATTGCCAGACGCCTCGATGATTCGCCTGAACGACATCCTCCAGCGGGTGGCTTCGTACCATCCGGACCCCGACCTCGACATCATCAAGAAGGCGTACGTCTACTCCGCCAAGGTGCACCAGGGGCAGCTGCGCAAGTCCGGCGAGCCCTACCTCATCCACCCGCTCGAGGTGGCCGGAATCCTCGCGGAGCTGAAGCTGGACGAGGCCTCCATCGTCACGGGGCTCCTGCACGACACCATCGAGGACACGCTCGCCACCTCCACGGAGATCACCGACCTGTTCGGCCCCGAGGTGGCGCAGCTGGTGGACGGCGTCACCAAGCTGTCCAAGTTCAGCGCCTCGGCGAGCCTCTCGCAGGAGGAGAAGCAGGCGGAGAACTTCCGCAAGATGATCATCGCGATGGCGCAGGACATTCGCGTCATCCTCGTGAAGCTGGCGGACCGCACGCACAACATGCGGACGCTGGATCACATGGCCGAGGAGAAGCAGGTCCGCATCGCGCAGGAGACGCTGGACATCTACGCGCCGCTGGCGAACCGGCTGGGCATCAGCTGGGTGAAGACGGAGCTGGAGGACCTCTCCTTCCGCTACGTGAAGCCCCAGGACTTCTTCGCGCTCAAGGAGAAGCTCGATAAGCGCAAGAAGGAGCGCGAGAAGTACATCGAGGACGTCTGCCAGTTCATGCGCGACAAGCTACAGGAGCGCGGGCTCACCGCAGACGTCAGCGGCCGCTTCAAGCACGTCTACAGCATCTACAAGAAGATCAAGAGCTCGGGCATCGAGTTCGAGCAGATCCCGGACATCATCGCCTTCCGCATCATCATGCCCACGGTACCCAGCTGCTACGAGGCGCTGGGCCTGGTGCACCAGCTGTGGAAGCCCGTGCCGGGGCGCTTCAAGGACTTCATCGCCATCCCCAAGCCGAACATGTACCAGTCGTTGCACACGACGATCATCGGCCCGCTGGGAGAGCGCGTGGAGGTGCAGATCCGCACGCTGGAGATGCACAAGATCGCGGAGGAGGGCATCGCCGCGCACTGGGCCTACAAGGAGGGCAAGGCGCTCGTCTCCAAGGACGACGAGAAGTTCGCCTGGCTGCGCCAGCTGATGGAGTGGCAGCAGGACCTCAAGGACCCGAAGGAGTTCCTCGAGACGGTGAAGGTGGACCTCTTCACCGACGAGGTCTTCGTCTTCACCCCCAAGGGGGACGTGCGCTCGCTCCCGCGCGGCGCGACGCCGGTGGACTTCGCCTACGCCATCCACTCGGACGTGGGCAGCCGCTGCGTGGGCTCCAAGGTGAACGGGAAGATCGTCCCGCTGCGCTACAAGCTGAAGAACGGGGACACGGTGGAGGTGCTCACCAGCCCCCAGGCGCACCCGAGCAAGGACTGGCTCACCTTCGTCAAGACGAGCCGCGCCCAGCAGCGCATCCGCGGCTTCATCAAGCAGCAGCAGCGCGACAAGAGCCTGCAGCTGGGCCGCGAGCTCACCGAGCGCGAGCTGCGCCGCTACTCGCTCAACCTGAACAAGCTGCTCAAGGGCGGCGAGCTCAAGAAGGTGGCCGAGGGCTACGGCTACCGCATCGAGGAGGACCTGCTCGTGGCCGTGGGCTACGGGAAGGTGGCGCCCCACCAGATCGTGCAGCAGCTCTTGCCGCCCGAGAAGGTGAGCGCCGTCAACGAGCAGCGGGCGGGGCACGAGGCCTCCGGCGCCGCAGCCACCGGCAGCGACCGGGCGGGCGCGAGCGCCTCGAGCATGCTGCCCTCGTTCTCGCGCGTCACGGACCTCGCCAAGAAGCTGGTGGGCCGGCAGAGCCGCAGCGGGGTGCAGATCGGCGGCGTGGACGACGTGCTGGTGCGCTTCGGGCGCTGCTGCAACCCGGTGCCCGGAGACCCCATCGCGGGCTTCATCACCCGCGGGCGCGGCGTCACGGTGCACACGGTGGGCTGCGAGAAGGCGCTCGCCACGGACCCCGAGCGCCGCGTGGACGTGGCCTGGGACGTGCGCGGCGCCTTCAAGCGCCCGGTCACCCTGCGCGTGCTCACCGCGGACCGCCCCGGCCTGCTCGCGGACATCTCCAACACCTTCAGCAAGAAGGGCGTGAACATCTCCCAGGCGAACTGCCGCGCCACCGGGGACGACCGCGCGGTGAACACCTTCGAGGTGGTCATCTCGGACCTGAAGCAGCTGACCGACCTCATCCGCACCATCGAGGGGCTGCAGGGCGTGTTCTCCGTCGAGCGCATCTAGGCGCGCGGCCCGCAGGCCGTGGACGCGGTACCTGTGGCTACCGGGATGCGGGCGCTGCTAGCGTCGGGGCCGCCGCAGCCGCGGCTACCTCTGGAGGGGAATGCCATGTTCAAGGTCAACAAGATCCTGGTTCCGCTGGACTTCTCTGTCGCCTCTCAGCGCGCGCTGAAGTACGCGCGCGCTCTCTCGCAGCAGCTCGGCGCCACGGTGGACGTACTGCACGTGGGCTCGGAGGCCGAGATGCGGGGCCTGGACGAGGTCTCCGTGCTGCTCAAGGGCGTGCCCGGCTCCACGCTGGAGTCGTACAACGAGCGCGACGCGCAGCGCGCGCTGACGGTGCTGCTGCGCGACGCGGGCTTCGACCGCGAAGTGCGCAACGACGAGATCGAGCAGGGCAAGCCTGGCGAGGTCATCGTCCAGCGCATCAAGGACGGCGGCTACGACCTGGTGGTGATCGGCACCCGAGGCCGGCGCAAGGGGCTCTCGCGCTTCGTGGGCAGCGTTGCGATGCAGGTGGTGCAGGACAGCCCGGTGCCCGTCTTCACCTGCCAGCCCGAGCACGCATAGGCCGCCCCAACGCGCGGCGCGCGCTGCCGGCTGCGCGCTCCGTGCCCGCCTCCCGCGCCGTCATCAGTGCAGGTAGACCACCCCCTGCAGCACGAGCGTACGGCTGCCGAACGGGATGCGCGCCCGAAGGCGGCCCGGCTTCGGCGAGACGACCTGAGCGGCCTCCAGGCGGGCCTGCGCTCGCAGGCGGGGTGGAGCGAGTTGCAGCAGCGCGGCCGCCGTGCCGTTGAAGTAGACGAGCCGGGAGCCACAGCGCTGCAGCATGCGACCCCGCAGGAACGCGCCGGCGCAGCTCGGCGCTCCCTCGAGTGCGAAGTGCCCCTCGTCCACGAAGAAGCGCGCGCTGGCGTCCCGCGGGGCCTCCCAGTCCAGCAGGACCTTCCCGTCACGCACGTCCAGCAAGAGCACGCCCGTGGCATCGGCCACTGCGACGACCCCACCGTCGCGGAGCACTCCGATGGCAAACGGCGGCTGTGAGGCACGGGGCCGGGCGCGGTACGCTTCCAGCTCCGAGGCACACGCGGCCCCGTCGTGGGCGCGTCGGCAGTCGCTGGGCACGCGGTCCGCCTCGCGCATTCGACTCGGGAGCCGCACCGTCCAGCGCACGCGGTCGTGCGCATCCAACCAGCTCACCGACACCGCTTGCGCGAGGGGCGGCACCGACGCGCCCGGTCGCTCCTCCAGGTCCCAACGCAGGAAGGGGCCTGCGCGAAGCGGCTGCGCGCTGGCCACCCCCGACGCGAGGAGGAGTGCGAGGCCAGACGCCTTCCAGAGGCGGGCACGGGAGGACTGGGGACTGTGCATGCGGACCTCCACTCGGAGCGTCCGGACGTGCGGTGCGGCCTGCCATTCAATCCGGTGAGGCAAGCCGGGGCCAGGGGGGCTGCGGGAGAGGTGTGAAGGGGGGCTCCGCGAGCCCTACGCGCCCCTGCGAACGCGTTTGTAGCCAGGCGCGGCGAGGCACCTGGCGCCGAGGTGAGCCGGCGCGGCCATGGCCTGCGACCTCGAAAGGCGAGCCGGCTCGCCCTTACGCCGCCGACCCGCGCGGCTCGGCCGGGGTGGTGAAGTCCACCGGCTTGTACCAGCGGGCCACCAGCGCGAAGAGCACCGCGAAGACCACCATCAGGGCCGAGAAGAACAGGTAGTAGGCCACTCCCGTGAAGGGGACGAACAGCGGCACGAGCGCGGTGATGGCGTTGCCCACCGCGATGAACACGAACCAGAAGCCCATGATGACGCTCTTCATGGACGGCGGCGCCTGGGTGAAGGCGAACTCGAGGCCCGTCACCGAGATGAGCACCTCGGCCACGCCGAGGAAGAAGTACTGCACCCCCTGCCAGAGCGCGTGCGGTGCGTGCCCCGACTGGATGCGGTGCTCGACGAGCGCCGCGGTGAGGAACGCGAGCGCGGCGATGAACATCCCTGCGGTCATCTTGCGCAGGGGCGTCACCTCGAGCCCGCGCCGGCGCAGGACGTCGTAGAGGCGGTTCATCACGGGGATGAGCACCAGCACCCAGGCCGAGGCGTACGAGGAGAGCTGGCCTGCGCTCATCCGCATCCCCCCCGGCAGCCCGAGGCCCATCTTGTCGGCCTGCAGGGTCCAGCTGGAGCCGTACTGGAAGTAGAGCGCCCAGAAGACGGACACCAGCGAGAACACGAACACGATGCGGATGGCTGCACGGACGCCGTCGACCGCCTCCGCGGGGAAGCGCCCGCGCAGGCTGTCCAGGCGCGACTGGCCCGGCGCGGGCTTCGCCCCGAGCGCCGCCAACGACACGCGCAGGAAGCCGTGGGGGTTGGGACCCGTGGGTGGCGGCTTCACGTACTGCCGGCGCCCCAGGTAGAAGACGAGCAGGGCGAGCGCCATCGCGATGCCGGGCAGGCCGAAGGCCCAATGCGGGCCGTACCAGTCGAGCACCTTGGGGATGAGCAGGACGCCCAGCACCGAGCCCACGTTGATGGCGAAGTAGAACCACCCATACGCCTTCTCCACCAGGTGCTGCTTCTCCGGGCCGAACTGGTCCCCCATGAAGGTGGACACGCACGGCTTGATGCCGCCCGCGCCCATGGCGATGAAGAGGCAGCCCACGTAGAGGCCGAGGCTGCCGGGCACCACCGCCAGCAGCGCGTGTCCCAGCACGTAGCCCAGCGACACGAAGAGGATGGTCGCGTAGCGGCCCAGGAAGCGGTCCGCGAGGAAGCCGCCCAGCAGCGGGGCGAAGTACGCCCCGAAGTTGAACCAGTGGTACTTCTCCCGCGCTTCGACCTCGTCGAACCCGAGGTGCTTGGCCATGTACAGCACCAGGATGGCGGTCATCCCGTAGTAGCTGAAGCGCTCGCAGCCCTCGGTCCCGACGATGTAGCGGGCCTGCGGGGGCATGCGCTCGTGCTGCGCGGGCAGTTCAGTCGAGAGGGCCATGGGATGAGATGCAACGGGCAGGCATGCGCCGAGTCAAGCGCCGCGCTGCGCCCGGCTCCTCAGCCGTGCCAGAAGTGAAGGACGAGGCGCGCGGGTACGGAGAGACCCGCGAGCACCATCATGGCGACGATGGGGGCGCGCTTGATGCCCGCGGCATTCTTGGCGAGAAAGTGCAGGAACCACGCGTCCACGGCGAGCATGGCTGCTCCGCTGGCCATGGCGAGGCGGATGTCCGAGAAGAGCCCGACCCCGAACCAGAGCGCGACCCATCCGAGCGCGGCAAGCAGTGACAGAAGCCCACCGAGGGTCGTGCTCCGACGCGCCTCCCGCTCGCTGCTCTGCTCCAGGGGTGCCCACGCAGCGAGCAGCTCGCGCACCGCGTCCGGCCTGTCCAGGTAGGGGGGGAGCACGGTCGCGAGGCCAGCCCCCCTCCCTGCGAGCACGAGTCCCATCCCGGGGATGTCCCGGATGCGCGCTACTTCACTGCGGGCAAGGCGCCGCTCGGGCATCAAGGTGCTGCGCTGGACCAGCCCTTCCTCGTCCACCTCGAGGCGGTAGCTCTCGAAGTGCTGCTCGAGCCGCGCACGGACCCTCCCTGCCGTGAGCCACGGCTGTGCC
Organism: Aggregicoccus sp. 17bor-14; assembly: GCF_009659535.1. Classification (NCBI taxonomy): domain Bacteria; kingdom Pseudomonadati; phylum Myxococcota; class Myxococcia; order Myxococcales; family Myxococcaceae; genus Aggregicoccus; species Aggregicoccus sp. 17bor-14. The sequence continues at coordinate 405,462 of NZ_VJZZ01000001.1, read as the reverse complement.
ATCAGGAAGGTGCCGAAGATGCCGAGAACGGCGAGCAGGGTCCGGTCCACGGTGCCCGTCAGGAGATAGGCGGGGACCGGGATCAGCAGCAGGAGCGGGAGCGTGAAGAAGGTGGCGCGAAGCTGGCGGGTGCGGTGGTCGCGCTGCGCCTGCTCGAGCAGAGAGGGATTGAGATGGAAGACGGGCATGCCACGACATTCAAACGCGACGGGTGCCCCTCCCGCCAGGGCCCTCCCTCCGTCGGGCGTCGCGCGTGCGCCGCATCTCGGCGCTCGCCTCCCGCCGCCAGCGTGCTAGAGCCCGGGGTCTCCCTGGCCGCGCCTCATCCCGGTGCGGCCTCTTCCTTCCGAGGTCCCGCAATGGCGCGCAAGACGATCCACTCCGACAACGCCCCCAAGGCGATCGGCCCCTACTCGCAGGCAGCGCAGGTGCCCGCGGGCACCATGACCTTCCTGTCCGGGCAGATCCCCCTCGACCCCAAGACGATGAACATCGTGGAGGGGGACGTGGTGGCGCAGACCGAGCAGGTGATGAAGAACCTGCAGGCGGTGCTCGAGGCCGCGGGCCTCGGCTTCGACCACGTGGTGCGCTGCGGCATCTTCGTCACCGACCTCAACGACTTCACCAAGGTGAACGAGGTGTACGGCCGCTACTTCAAGGGCCCGCCCCCCGCGCGCGCCACGGTGCAGGTGGCGGCGCTGCCGCGCGGCGTGAAGGTCGAGATCGACGCGATCGCGGTGGCCTGAAAAGGCGAAGGCCGCCGGAGCTCCCCTCGAGGAGCTCCGACGGCCTTCCGTGCTTCAGGGCTCCGGAGAGCGCGCTACTTCTGGTCGCGCGCGACCGGGCCCGCCTTGCTCAGCTCCTCGTCGATCACGGCCTTGAAGGAGTCGAAGGGCAGCGCCCCGACGACCTGGCGGCCGTTGATGAAGAAGGTGGGGGTGCCGTTGGCGCCCAGGCTCATGCCCTGCTGGGAGTCCGCGTTGATCTGGGCCTCGAACTTGTTCGAGTCCATGGCGGCCTTGAACTTGGGCATGTTCAGGCCGATCTCCTGCGCGTAGCGCTCGAGCGAGGCGCGGTCCAGCGCGCGCTGGTTCGCGAAGAGCTTGTCGTGCATCTCCCAGAACTTGCCCTGCTCGTTCGCCGCCATGGCGGCCATGGCCGCGGGCTTCGCGTTCGGGTGGAAGGGCAGGGGCTGGTTCTTGAAGGCGAGCTTCACCTTGCCCTTGTAGGTGTCCTCGATCTGCTTGAGCGTGGGGATGACCCGGCCGCAGAAGGGGCACTCGAAGTCCGAGAAGGCCACGATGGTGACGGGGGCGTTCTTCGCACCCTTCACCGGGGCGTTGCCGAGCTCCACCTTCTGCACCGCGGCGGGCGCAGCGGGGGCCTCGGGAGCAGCGCTGGGGGCGGGGGCCGCGGCGGCCTGGGCCATCAGCTTCTCGTACACGTCCTCGAGCTTGGTGCCGCTGGCGAGCAGCTTGTCCGCCTTGGCGATCTCTTCGTCGATGATCTGCTTGAAGTTCGCGAAGGGCACGGCGCCCACCACCTCACGGCCGTTCACGTAGAAGGTCGGGGTGCCGTTGGCGCCCACCGCGGCGCCGTCGCGCGCGTCCTGCTCCACGCGGCTGCGGAACTTGCCGCTGTCCAGCGCCGCCTTGAACTTGGGCAGGTTCAGGCCGATCTCCTGGGCGTAGCGCTCGAGGGACGCGCGGTCGAGGGCGCGCTGGTTCGAGAACATCTTGTCGTGCATCTCCCAGAACTTGCCCTGCTCGTGCGCGGCCATGGAGGCCTCGGCGGCGAGCTTCGCGCTCTGGTGGAAGGGCAGGGGCTGGTGGCGGAACACCACGCGCACGTCCTTGCCGTAGGTCTCCTCGATCTGCTTCAGCGTGGGGGTGACGCGGCCGCAGAAGGGGCACTCGAAGTCGGACCACTCCACGATGGTGACCTTGGCCGCCTTGGGGCCGCGCACCGGCGCGTCCGCGGGGAAGGTGACCTTGCGCACGGCGGGCGCCGGGGCCTGGGCCTCCTGCGCGGGAGCGGCGGAGGGCGCGTCCTGCGCCTTGTCCATGGTGGCGGCGTACACGTTGGCGCGCGGGGTGCCGGCCTTCACCAGGGCCTCGGCCTTGGTGAGCTCCTCGTCGATGACGGCCTTGAAGTTGTCGATGGGCTGGGCGCCCGAGAGGAAGCGGCCGTTGATGAAGAAGGCCGGGGTGCCGCTCGCGCCGAGCTTCTGCGCCTGCGCCTGGTCATGCGAGATGACCTCGGCGAGCTTGGGGTCCTGCATGTCGCGCTTCCAGCGCGCCACGTCGAGGCCCACCTGGCCCGCGTACTTCTCGAGGTCCGCGTCCTCGATGTTGCGCTGATTGGCGAAGAGGGTGTCGTGGTACTCCCAGTACTTGCCCTGCTGGCCAGCGGCGAGCGCGGCGAGCGCGGCGGGGCGGGCGCGGGGGTGGAAGGAGAGCGGGTTCTGCTTCATCACGACCCGCAGCTTGCCGGCGTACTGCTTCTCCAGCTGCTGCACGGTGACGTGCGCGCGGCTGCAGAAGGGGCACTGGTAGTCGGAGAACTCCACCAGCGTGACGAGCGCGTCGGCGGGGCCGCGCACCGGGGCGCCATCCACCGGCACCTTCAGCACGGCGGTGTTGGTGGGCCGCGCCGAGGGGCGGGCGGCGCTGGGGGCGGCCGCGGCGGCGGTGGGGCTGTCGCTGCTGGGACCGGTGGCGGCCTTGCCGAACACAAATCCCAATACAAGGCCCACCAGGAGGGCCACCAGAACGCTGGGCTTCATAAGTCGGGTCTACTCCTTCAGTGATTCACGGGTTCCAACGTGCGGCTTCCGAAGACAGAGCCGCCCGTCGGCAGGGCGGCGGTACTTAACAGGGCGAAAAACGGCGGTGCAAGCCGCCCGGACCCATGGTGAGACGAGGGCGCCGGAAGTTTCAGGCCCAGAGAAAGCGGCCAGGGTGGCCCGGGATTCCAGCGCCCTCGAGCGGCCGCATGCCAGGATGCCCCCCACGCCGATGCCCCAGAGCCCCGCCCCGCCTGCCGCCGTGCTCCTCGACACCTCGGGGCGCTACTGCCCGGTGCCCATCCTCGAGATCGCCAAGGCGTGCCGGGGCCTGCCCGCCGGCACCCTCGTGGAGCTGTGGGCGACCGATCCCGGCATCCGGGCGGACCTCCCCGCCTGGTGCGAGGCGACGGGCCACCGGCTCCTCGGGCTCGAGCAGCAGGGCGAGCGCTTCGTCGCCCGGGTGCTCACGCAGGGCAGGGCGCCCTAGAGCAGCTGCAGCACCCGCTCCTCGAGCTTCTGGCCGCGCGAGACGCCCAGGATGAGCACGCCGGTGGAGAGCAGGTGGGCCACGGTGCGGCTGATGACCTCCTCGGGGCGGTGCTGCTGCCCGTCGAAGCGCACCAGCAAGACGCCCTCGCTCTCCAGGCGCGCATCGCTCACGCCCGGAAGCTGGGTGAGCTCGGGAGGGATGACCATGCCGCTCGCAATCTGCACGCGGAACTCCGCCGCCTGGCCCGTGAGCTCGCCCATGGTGCCCGCGCGCGTGAGCGCGCCGCGGTCCAGGATGGCCGCCGCGTCGCACAGCTCCTCGAGCTCCTGCAGGTTGTGGCTGGAGACCACCACCGTCTGACGGCCGCGCATCTCCTTGATCAGCGCGCGCACCTGCGCGGCCACCCGGGGGTCCAGCCCGGCCGTGGGCTCGTCCAGCAGCACCAGCGGCGGAGCGCCCATCAGCGCCTGCGCCATGGCGGCGCGCTTGGCCATGCCGTGGCTCAGCGCCTGGGTCTGCACCCGCCAGGCCTCCTGCAGCCCCACGCGCTCGAGCGCGGAGCGCGCCTCGCCGGCCGGGTCCGCGAGCCCCGAGAGCCGCGCCCAGTAGGTGAGCAGCGCCCCCGTCTCCCAGCCGGGCGGCAGGACGGCATCCTGCGGCAGCGCGCCGAGCCGGCCCTTGAGCGCGCCCGAGACGCGCGGGTCCACGCCCATCACCTCCAGGCGCCCCGCCGTGGGCGCGAGGTAGCCGCACATCATGCTGAAGGTGGTGGTCTTGCCCGCGCCGTTGGGCCCGATGAGCCCGAACACGCTGCCGCGCGGCACGCTGAGGCTGAGGTCCTCCACGGCGAGCTTCTCGCCGAAGCGCTTGCTCACCCCCTCGAGATGGATGGCCCGGTCGCTCACAGATCCCTCTGGCGCAGGGTGAGGTGGGCGAGCCCCAGGAAGACCGCCGCGAAGGCCACGTAGGCCGCGGCGCTCGCGAGGAAGGGGCCCGGCTGCGGGTGCAGCAGGTTCGTGGAGTAGGCGGAAGGGGAGAGGTAGCGCAGGGCGTCCGCCGGCGAGGGCAGCACGCTCGCGATCACGTCCACCAGCCAGAACACGAAGAGCAGGATGAAGTTGACGACGAGGCTCACGCCGGGGCTGCGAAACAGCGCCGAGCACAGCGAGGTGAGCGCGACGTAGGCGAGGCTGTAGACGAGCGCCGCCCCCCAGAAGCGCACGAAGGTGAGGGCCATCAGCCCCCAGCCGAAGCCCGGCGTGGTCGCCTTCGCGAAGACGAAGATGGCGAGGTCCACCAGCAGCACCAGGCCGAGCAGCAGCACCGCCTGGGTGAGGAACTTGCCCAGCAGCACCGAGGAGCGGCGCGCCCGCACGGTGACGTAGCGGATGGAGCGCGGTCCCACCTCGCCGCTGAGCTGATCGAAGCCCATCAGCACGATGTACGCGGGCAGGAAGAAGAGGGTCATCTTGAAGACCACGAGCACGAGGATGGGCACGCGGCTGAGCGCCTCCATCATCGCCGGGTCCTTGTTCACGAAGAACCCGAGCACCCCCTGGTGCGCCTGCTCCATGGCGGCCTGCGTCTCCGCGCCGTTGCCGCTCGCCGAGGCCCGCTCCAGCTGCTCGCGCACCTGGCGGGTGATGCCGCCCACCACCAGCAGCACGAGCGCGGTGAACATTGCGTAGAGACCGAGGAGCACCACGGTGCGCGCGCTGCGCAGCGCGCGGCGCAGCTCCGCGCTCCAGATGACGACGATTTCCCTGAGGCCTTCTCCGTGTCGTTCCACGGTGGGCGACCCTAGCGGAACTCTGCGCCGCGGTTCCCACTTTCTCGCACTCCGCGGCACCTGCCGGCACCTGCTCCGGAGGCATTCGTCACCGCACTGCGCTTTGCGGGAATGGACCGCGCGATCCCGCCGATTAGGATGCCGCGCCGCGCTGAACCCGTGACCGAGATCCGATGAACCCCTCCCGCCGACTGCTCTCCGCGTTGCTCGTCACCCTGGTGTGTGTGGTGGGGGCCCTGGGTGGGCTCGTGCACACATCCCTCGCCAGCCCCGCCGCGGACGCGGGCAGCGCCACGGACGGTGGCACCGCGGCGTCCAGCGCGGACGCGGGCGTGGAGGCGGTCGCGGCGGCGGGGCTGCTGCCTCCGAGCGTGGTGCCGGACCGGCTCAAGGCGCCGCCCATCGCGGGGCTGCGCAGCCTCTCCGCGAAGGAGGACCTGCTCGCGCGCGCGCGTCCGGACGGCAAGGGCCACCTGGTGCTGCCCGACGGCCGCCGCCTCACGGTGGATCCGGAGCTGCAGGGCGCGCTCACGAAGATCCTCGAGAGCTACGAGGTGCCCTACGGCGCGGTGGTGGTGCTGGAGCCCTCCACCGGCCGGGTGCTCGCGATGGCCGAGCACTCCCAGGCGCAGCCCGGCATGCGCGGGCTGACCACGCGCGCAGTGTTCCCCGCGGCCAGCGTCTTCAAGATCGTGACCGGCAGCGCGCTCGCGGAGGCCGGCGTCTCCAAGGACGTGCAGGAGTGCTTCCGCGGCGGCAAGCGCCGGCTCACCGAGCGCATGCTCGAGGACGGTGCCCTCAGCGGCAAGTGCCTCAGCCTCGCGGAGGCCATGGGCAAGAGCGCGAACGTGGTGTTCGCCAAGCTCGCGCTCAAGCACCTCGCGCCCGAGCGCCTGCGCCACATGGCGGCCGCCTTCCACTTCAACCGCAGCATCGACTTCGACGTGCCCACGGACGTGTCGCTCGCGAGCATCCCGGACGACGAGTTCGGCTTCGCGCAGGCGGGCGCGGGCTTCGGCAACGTGTACCTCTCGCCCCTGCACGGCGCGCTGATGGCCTCGGTGGCGGCGAACCGCGGCCTGTGGACCGACCCGGTGCTGGTGGAGCCCAGGCCCGGCAGCGCGCCCGCGCCCGCGGTGGACCCCGAGTCGCGCCGCGTGCTCACGGCGCAGGCGGCCGCCGAGCTCACCGACATGATGGAGGAGACCGTCACCAACGGCACCGCGCGCGCGGTGTTCCGCCAGCGCGGCTTCCAGGTGAAGGGGGCGGTGGGCAAGACCGGGACGCTCGCGGACAAGGCGCCCTTCCGCGACTACTCGTGGTTCGTGGGCTTCGCGCCGCGGGACAACCCCCAGGTGGCCGTGGCTGCGGTCATCGTCAACGAGCCCAAGTGGCGCATCCGCGCCGCCTACGTCGCGCGCGAGGCGCTGCGCCTCGGCCTCGAGCGCGCCCCCGCGCACGTGGCCGCGCCCGCGGCCCCCGCCGTCGCCGCCACCGGCGGCTCCGAGGCGGTGGATGGCGGGGTGGCCGCCCCGGCCGTGAGCGCCACCGCCACCCCCTGAAGCGCCTCTCGCTGCCGGAGTGCCCATGCCCCCCGTCCCCCTGAAGACCCGCGAGCGCCTGTCCGAGGTCCGCTACGAGATCCGCGGAGAGCTCGCCCGGCGCGCGCGCGAGCTGGAGGGGCAGGGCCGCAAGCAGATCAAGCTCAACATCGGCAATCCCGGCGCCTTCGGCTTCCGCGCCCCCGAGCACCTGCAGCGCGCGATCGCCGAGCGCATCGCCGACACCGACCCCTACACGCACCAGCAGGGGCTGCCGGCGGCGCGCGAGGCCATCGCCCGCTACCACCGCGCGCGCGGGACCCCGGGCGCGAGCGCGGAGCGGGTGTTCGTGGGCAATGGCGTGAGCGAGCTCATCGATCTCACGCTGCGCGCGCTGCTCAACCCCGGCGACGAGGTGCTGCTGCCCTCGCCGGACTACCCGCTGTGGAGCGCCGCCACCATCCTCAACGACGGCCGCCCCGTGTACTACGCGTGCCGCGCCCAGAACGGCTTCCTGCCGGATCCGCAGGAGCTCGAGCGCCTGGTGACGCCGCGCACCCGGGCGCTGGTGCTGATCAACCCGAACAACCCCACCGGCGCCGTATACCCGCGCGCGCTGCTCGAGCAGCTGGTGGCGGTGGCGCAGCGCCACGGGCTGCTGCTGCTCTCGGACGAGATCTACGACTCGATCCTCTACGACGGGGCGCGCTTCGAGCCGCTCGCGCCGCTCGCAGGCGACCTGCCCTGCATCTCCTTCGGCGGCCTGAGCAAGGTGCACCGCGCCTGCGGCTGGCGCGTGGGCTGGGCGGTGCTCTCCGGAGACCCGGCCGCGAGCGCCGACCTGCACCGCGCGATGGATCTGCTCGGCGCGCTGCGGCTGTGCGCCAACGTCCCGGGGCAGTTCGCCATCGAGGCGGCCCTGCACGGCGAGGACACCATCGCGCCCCTGTGCGCGCCCGGCGGCCGGCTCTACGAAGCGCGGCGCGCCATCCGCGAGTGCGTGGAGGCGAGTCCCCACCTGGAGCTGGTGGCCCCGGCCGGCGCGCTGTACGCCTTCCCGGCGGTGGTGGGGACGGCCGCCGCGGGCTTCGACGATCACCGCTTCGCGCTCGAGCTGCTGGAGACCGAGGACGTGCTGGTGGTGCCGGGCTCGAGCTTCAACGTCCCCTGGCGCAACCACTTCCGCGTCACCCTGCTGCCCGAGCCCACGCAGCTGCGCGAGGTGTTCGGACGCATCGGCCGCGTGCTGCAGCGCCACGTGGAGCGCTCGACGCCCGCGCGCGCCGGCTAGCGGGGGGACGGGGTGGCGCGCGGCTTGGGCGTCATCCGCACCAACCCGGAGTCCACGAAGCCCTGCAGGTAGCGCAGCGCCTCGAGCTCCTGCAGGGGCGAGACGTGGACGATGTTCGCCACGTCCCGGCGCCCGTCGATGCGGCTGAGCAGGTAGCGCTCGGGGGCGGTGAGCGCGAGCGTCTTGAGGTGCGCCGGGGGCACCAGGAGGCTGGGCACCTGGGGGCGATCCAGCAGCTCGCGGCGCAGCTGGCCGAGCAGCGCGCTCTCCGCGCCCTTGAGCAGCTCGGCCGTCTCGGTGGAGGGGTCCATCTCGTGCGCGCGGCGCGCGAGCGCCTCGCCGTCGCGCAGGTTGCCCGCGTCCAGGAAGTTGCGCGCCGCGGCCACCACCTCGCTCGCGGGGGACTCGGCGCCGATGACGCTGGGCGGCTCCTCGAGCGCCTCGCCCAGGTTCAAGGGCTCCTCCGCCACGCGCACCGCCTCCAGCCGGTAGAGCGCGTAGAGGCGCTGGTAGAGGAAGAAGTCCGAGGCGTGCAGCGCGAGGACCATGTCGTCGATGGTCATGTCCTCGTGGATGAGGGCCACGAGGCGCGCATCGAGGCTGCCGGGCTTGGGCGGCTGCGGCAGCCGGCTCTCGTCCACGGCGAGCCGCACCGAGCCGGAGGGGAAGGCCTGGCGGATGGCCTGCCACGCGGTCTCGCGGAACTCGCCCTCGCGGTGGATGTCCAGCAGGTCCACCACCACCTCCATGCCCTCGAAGGAGGGCAGGGTGGCGTCCGGGTCGAAGCTGAAGGCGCCCTCGTCCCAGGCGAAGGCGTCCAGCAGGGTCTCGCGGAACTTCATGTTCAGCGCGCTGAGCACGGCCTGCTCGGTGACCAGCCCGATCATGACCAGGATCTTCCCGAGGAAGACGCGGGTCTGCTTCTGGGTGGCGTAGGCCTTCATGAACTGCTCTTCCGTCAGGTGCCCCATGTTGATGAGGAACTGACCGAAGTACTCGCGCGGCTGGTTGCTGCTCGCGTTCACCACCTGACCGTCGCGCAGCGCCACCTGCTTCTGGACGCCCGCGCGCTCGAGGCGGAGCGCACCCGTGGCGCGGCGGTTGCCGAGGTAGACGACGAGATCCTTGAGGGGCATCGTCGCGAAATCGCCTGCAAGGCCGCGCATCGCGCCCCATCCTGCAACCGATGAGAGTCGATCTCTACTCAAAACCTGCCTGCTCGCTCTGCGACAAAGCCCTGGCCGTGATCGAGCGCGTGCGCGAGCGCGTGCCCTTCGAGCTCTACGTGCACGACGTGCGGATGTCGCCCGAGCGCTTCGCCGAGCTGCGCTTCGACATCCCCGTGGTGTTCATCGACGGGCAGCGCGCCTTCCACCACGCGGTGGACGAGGGCGCGCTCGAGGCACGCCTGCGCGAGCGGGCAGCCGAGGGCGCATGAAGGGAAGCCCGTGGCACAGCTGTTGCTCAAACCGGCGGCCAGGGTGAGCAACTTCATGCCCCATCCCAGGAAGAATCAGGGGATAGCGGGGGCAGCCAGGCGGTCGGGGCTGTAATTCTGGGTAGGCAAGGGGCCTGAGCGGTGGGGAAGAAAATGCGGACGGGCCGGGGGTCGGGGCGGTGGGTGTGAAGGCCAAGCGGGCAGCATCGGCAGGCGGCGGGCGTCAGGCTCCGACCGTGCTCCTCGTGGAGCCGCGGGCGGAGAGCCTGGAGGCGACCCGCGTCGTGCTGATGGACGCGGGCTTCCGCGTCGTGCCGCTCAGCCGCTACGAGGCCGCCGTGCCGCTCTTCCAGGTGCTGCGCCCGGACGCCGTGGTGCTCGCGGCGCAGGGCCCGGACTACAGCGCGCTGGGCGTGGCGCGCCGCATCCGCCAGCTCTCGCACGGCTGCGTGCCGCTGCTCTACCTGGTGGACGCCTCGGACCCGGAGGCGCGGCGCTTCTGCACCGAGCGCGGGCAGTGCGTAGACCTCGCGCCGCGCGGCTACGCGGGGTACGACGGCGGCGAGCTGCCGCTCAAGCTCTACGCCCAGCTGCGGCTGCGCGAGAGCGTGCAGCGCGCGACCCGCTCCGAGGACGCGCACACCACGCTGCACGATCCGCTCACTGGCGCCTTCACGCGCCCCTTCCTGCTCGCGCTGATCGGCCAGGAGGTGCGGCGCGCCGAGCGCTTCGGCGGGACCTTCTCGCTGGTGGCCGCGTGCGTGGACGGGATGGGGCCCTTCCGCAAGACCTACGGGCGCGGCGTGGCGGAGCGGCTGCTGGTGTACGCGGCCGTGGTGCTGGGCCAGACGGTGCGCGAGGCGGACGTGGTGGCCCGCGTGGACGAGGAGGCCTTCGCGCTCTTCCTGCCGGGCACGCCGCAGGAGTCGGTGGCGGAGCTGACCGGGCGCGTGCACGCGCGCTTCGAGCAGGCGCGCTTCCAGGTGGAGGGCAAGGTGGTGCGCACGGACGTCTCGCTCGGTTCGGTGAGCTTCCCGGACACGGTGGGCAGCCCGGGCCAGCTGTTGACGGCGGCGCTCGCGGATCTGCGGCGCGGCCGCGAGGCACGCCGCACGGCGAGCGGGCCGAGGCTTTCGATTTGAGGTGGCGCCGCCCCCCGCGCGGGCGGGGCTTGCGGCGTGAGCAGAGCATCGGGGTGGCAGGAAAGGGGCGAGGGAGATGGGGATGGATCGGATCGCAGTGCTGGTGGTGGATGACGAAGAGTCGGTGCGCACGTTCCTGGCCGAGTTCCTGGGCAGCTCGGGCTACCAGGTGCGCTCGGCCTCCAGCGGCGCGCAGGCGCTGGAGATGCTGGCGGGCGGCTCCTTCGATGCGGTGCTCCTGGACGTGATGATGCCGGAGATGAGCGGCCTCGAGGTGCTGGGCCGCTACCGCAGCAACGGGGGCACGGCGCCGGTGATCGTGCTCTCGGCGCTCACCGGGCAGGATGACGCGGTGCGCGCCATGAAGCTGGGCGCCACGGACTACCTGTCCAAGCCCTTCGACAACGCGGAGCTCGAGGACGTGCTCAGCCGCGCGCTGGGCCGCCGCAGCAGCGCGCGCCCGCCCGAGCCGCGCGCCCGCGAGCGCCTGCCCGAGGCGGCGGTGCCGGACGGCGACAGCCGCGTGCTCATCTCCACTGCGCCCTCCATGCGCCGCGCCCGCGCGCTGGTGGAGCGCATCGCGGACACGGACGTGCCCGTGCTGCTGCTGGGTGAGTCCGGCACCGGCAAGGAGGTCATCGCGCGCGAGATCCACGCGCGCAGCCGCCGCCGCGCGCGCCCCTTCATCAAGGTGAACTGCGCCGCGCTGCCCGGCGAGCTGCTGGAGAGCGAGCTGTTCGGCCACGAGCGCGGCGCCTTCACCGGCGCCACGGCCGAGAAGCCGGGCAAGTTCGAGCTCGCCGACCAGGGCACCATCTTCCTGGACGAGATCGGCGAGATGGCGATCCGCCTCCAGGCGAAGCTGCTCCAGGTCCTGCAGGACGAGGAGTTCTTCCGCGTCGGCGGCAAGAAGAGCGTGCGCGTGGACAGCCGCGTGGTGGTGGCCACCAACCGCGACCTCGAGCGCGAGATCGAGCTGGGCAACTTCCGCGAGGACCTCTACTACCGCCTCAACGTGGTGGCCATCCGCCTGCCGCCCCTGCGCGAGCGCATGGAGGACGTGGTCCCGCTCACCGATCACTTCCTCAAGAAGTACGGGCGCAACTTCATCTCCAGCGTCTCCGAGCTGCCCACCGAGGTGCTGCGCGCCTTCGGCGAGTACAACTGGCCGGGCAACGTGCGCGAGCTGGAGAACATGGTGCGCCGGCTGTGCGTGCTGCGCGATCCCTCGCTGGTGCTCGACGAGCTCAGCGCGGGCCGCACCCCGGGCAGCGCCCCGAGCCTGCCCACCGCCTACGCGGGCGACGTGGGGCACGCCGCTCCCCGCGAGCCCGTGCGCTCGCTGGGCGGCGCGGGCGCGAGCGTGGCCAGCACCGAGGTGCTCGAGATGCCGCCGCGCGGCCACGCCGGCGCCGTCACGCTCAACGAGCCCTTCGGCCGCCCGCTGCCTCCGCCGCCGCGCTACGCGAATCCCTTCGACATGCCGCAGCCGCCGCCCCCGCCGCCCTCGATGCCCGAGGCGGACATGTCCCTCAAGGACATCGGCAAGCGGGCGGCCATGCTCGCCGAGCGCGAGGCGATCCTGTCCATGCTGCAGCGCACCGCGTGGAACAAGCGCCGCGCCGCCGGAAAGCTGCGCATCAGCTACAAGGCGCTGCTCTACAAGATCAAGGAGTGCGGGATCATCGACCCGCGCGCCAGCGCCGAGTTCTGAGCACCCGTGTCCTCCCTCTCTCTCTGGGAGAGGGTCGGGGTGAGGGAAGTACGCTCACCCCTTGCGCCCCCGTGCCCCGCCCGCTATCGCGCGGAGCATGACGCCTGCGCTGATCCTGCTGGGCAGTGGCTACACCCTCACGCGGCTCGCGCTGCGTGAGGCGCAGTCGGGGCGCACGGTGCTCGCGAGCACCCGCCACCCCGAGCGCATCGCGGCGCTCGAGGCGGCCGGCGTCCAGGTGCTCCCGTTGGAGGCCGCGCTCGCGCGCTCGCGTGACGCGCACGTGGTCATGGGCCTGCCGCCCGAGGCGGGCTGGGACGCACGCATCGCCGAGGCGTTCCAGGCGCAGCCACCCGCGAAGTGCGTGTACCTGTCGTCCACGGGCGTGTACGGCAGTGCGCGCGGAGTGGTCGACGAAGAGACCCCCGTAGACCCTGTCGCAGGTGCAGGCCGTCTCGCAGCCGAGGCGCTGCTGCGGCCGCTGGGCGCGGTGGCGCTGCGCATCGCCGGCATCTACGGGCCGTGGCGCGGGGCGCACACGCGCCTGCTCGCCGGAACGCTGCGCCTCCCTCGAGACGGTGGAGGGCGCATCTCGCGCGTCCACGTGGATGACCTCGTCGGAGCCGTGCAGTGCGCGCTCGAGCGGGGCACCCCGGGCGAGGTGTACTGCGTTGCGGATGATCGCGCGGTGACGCAGGCCGAGACCGTGGGCTGGCTGTGCGAGCGGCTGGGCGTGCCGCGGCCGCCGGAGGTGGAGCTGAGCGAGCTGCACCCGAGCCTGCGGGGTGACCGGGCCGTGCAGAACGCGCGGCTCAAGGGGCTCGGCTGGACCCTGCGCTATCCGGACTACCGCTCGGGCTTCGAGGCGGTGCTCCGGGACGAGAGCCACTAATCCCTCACCCCGACCCTCTCCCAGGGGGAGAGGGGACGGTGTCACGATGATCATCCTGATCCCCGCGTTGCTCGTCCTCAGTGCCCTCTACTGGGCCTTCGTCGCGCTGCAGCTCCTTCGCGCGATGCGCCAGGTGCCCCAGCTCGCCGAGCTGCAGCCCCCGCCGCCCCCGCGCTGGCCGCGACTCTCGCTCGTCATCCCGGCCTGCGACGAGGAGGCCACCCTGGAGCCGGCGCTGCGCTCGCGCCTGCGGGAGGACTACCCCGAGCTCGAGCTCGTGGTGATCGACGATCGCTCCACCGACGCGACCGGCGCCATCGTGGACCGGGTGGCCGCAGAGGATGCGCGCGTGCGGGCGCTGCACATCCGCTCGCTGCCGGAGGGGTGGCTGGGCAAGGTCCACGCGCTGCACCGCGGCGTCGAGCAGGCCAGCGGCGAGTGGCTGCTCTTCACCGATGCGGACGTGCACCTGGAGCCCGGCACGCTGCGCACGGCCGTCGCGTACTGCGAGTCGCGCGGGCTGGATCACCTCGGCGTCTTCCCCGAGGTGTGGAGCGCCTCCTTCCGCCTCGACGTGGCCCTGGGCACCTTCGGGCGCCTGGTGGCGCTCGCGGCCCGCCCCCACGCGGTGGAGGACCCCCGCTCGCGCGCGGCCTTCGGAGTGGGGGCCTTCAACCTCGTGCGGCGCAGCGCGCTCGAGCGCAGCCCCGGGCTCTCTTGGCTGAGGCTCGAGCTGCTCGACGACGCGGCGCTGGGGCAGATGCTCAAGCGCAGCGGAGCGCGCTGCGGCATGGCGATGGGGCGGGGCAGGGTGGGGCTGACCTTCTACCCGTCGCTGCGAGAGCTCGCGCGCGGCACGGAGAAGAACGGCTTCGCGGGCGCGGGGCGCTTCAGCCAGCTGCGGCTCGTGCTCTTCTGCCTCACGCTGCTCGCCCTCGAGGGGACCCCCTTCGCGGCGCTGCTCGCCTTCGGGCATCCGCTCGTGCAGCTGGCGGGCGGGGCCATCGCCGCGCTCGCGGTGGGCGCGAGCATGGTGGGCAGCCGCTGGATGGCGCGCCCGGTGCTCCCCAACCTGCTGCTCCCGCTGGGCACGCTCTTCTTCGTGGGTTGCCTCCTGCGCTCCGGCTACCTCGCCCACCGGCGCGGGGGCATCGCGTGGCGCGGCACGCTGTACCCCACGGCGCTGCTGCGGGCGGGGGCCCGCTACGAGTTTCCCTGAGGACACGCCCCCGGATCTCCGGGACAGGGGGGCCTCGCTCTGCGGCGGAGCGGGAACATGCTGCGGCCCATGGCGAGCGACAGGGCAGGCCAGCGGGACGCGGACGCGGCGCAGCTGGGGCGGCTGGGTTATGCGCAGCAGCTGCTGCGCGACATGGGCGGATTCTCCAACTTCGCCCTGTCCTTCTCCATCATCTCCATCCTCACCGGCGCGGTGACGCTCTACGGCCATGGGCTGCGCTTCGGCGGGCCCTTCGCCATGGGGGTGGGCTGGCCGCTGGTGGCACTCGGCACGCTCACGGTGGCGGCGAGCCTCGCGCAGCTCGCGTCCTCGTTTCCCACCGCCGGCGCGCTCTACCACTGGAGCGCGATGCTCGGTGGGAAGCGCGCAGGCTTCTTCACCGCGTGGCTCAACACGGTGGGGCAGTTCGCCATCACCGCGGGCATCGACTACGGCCTCGCAGAGTTCATGGCGGACATGCTGACGGGCTCGCGCCAGCGCAGCACGGTGCTCGCCATCTACGCGGGAATCCTCGTCTCCCATGCGGCCCTCAACCACGTGGGCGTGCGGGCGGTGGCGGTGCTCAACGCGCTCTCGGCCTGGTACCACCTGGTGGGGGTGGGGCTGATCCTGGGCGCGCTCCTGCTGCTCGCCCCGCAGCGCGAGCCCGCCTTCCTCCTCACCCGCGTCACCGCCGAGCCCTACGGGTACGGCTACGCCTTCCTCATCTCGCTGCTGCAGGCGCAGTGGACCTTCACCGGGTACGACGCGAGCGCCCACGTGTCCGAGGAGACGGTGGACCCCACGCGCAATGCCCCCTGGGGCATCTTCCTCTCCGTCGTGGTGAGCGCGCTGGTGGGCTGGGCCCTCATCGCCGCGGTCACGCTGAGCATCGGGGACCTCGGGGCGACGGTGCGCGCGGAGAACCCCTTCCTCTACGTGCTGCGCGGCGCGCTCGGAGCGCGGCTCGGCGGCGCGCTGGTGTGGGTGGCGATCGGCGCCATGTGGTTCTGCGGGCTCGCCTCCATCACGTCCAACTCGCGCATGCTCTTCGCGTTCGCACGCGACGGAGGGCTGCCCTTCTCACGCCAGCTCGCGAGCGTGTCGCCGCGCTTTCGCAGTCCGGCGGTGGCGGTGTGGGTCTCGGCGGCGGCGGCGCTCGTGGTGGCGCTGTGGAGCGGCGCCTACGCGGCCATGGTGGCGCTGAGCACGCTGGCGCTCTACGCATCCTACGCGCTGCCCATCCTGGTGGGGCTGCGGGCGCGGGCGAGCGGGATCTGGAGCCAGCGGGGGCCCTGGGATCTCGGGCGCTGGGCCCTGCCGGTGAACGTGGCGGCGCTCGCGTGGAGCGCCGCGGTGATGGTGCTCTTCGTGCTGCCGCCCAACCAGCTCGCCGGCTACACCTTCGCCGGCTGCCTCGTGCTGCTGGGCGCCTACTGGGGGCTCTCGCGGCGCCACACCTTCGTGGGGCCGCGGGTCTCGCTCAACGCGCCTTCGGCAGCGCGGTCTTCCCCATCTTGAGCACGCGCTTGAAGTGCTCGGCGGACACGGGGACCACCGAGATGCGGCTGCGGGTGAGCAGCTGCATCTCCTCGAGCTCCGGCGTGGCCTTGATGGTGGCGAGCGTCACCGGCTCCTTCAGCGCGACCACGGGGCCCACCTCCACCGAGGCCCAGTTCTCGCCGGGCGCGGTGGGGTCCTCGGACGCTGCGGTGAGCACGCGCGCCACGGCGACCACGGCCTTGCCCTCGTTGGAGTGGTAGTAGAGGCAGAGGTCGTCCGGCTGCATCGCGCGCAGGTTGTTGCGCGCCTCGAAGTTGCGCACCCCGGTCCACGCGGTGCGCCCCTCCTGCTCCAGCTGCGCGTAGGGGTAGACGGAGGGCTCGCTCTTGATCAGCCAGTACTGGGTCTTCGCCATGGCGGCGCATGCTACCCGGCGGCCCGCGCGGGCCAAGCACAAGCGTCAGCGGCCGGGAGCCTGCGCCGGGGTCGTCTTGAGGAACACCCGCAGGGCCTCGGCGATGCCCCAGGCCTGGGCGATGCAGCCGCGGGGGCGGTAGGGCTCGGTGGCGTCGAAGATCTCGCTCACCTGGCCGACGCCGGCGTGCTCCAGGTGCTCCTGCAGCCCGCTGAGCACCTCGCGGGCCCGCGAGCGGTCCGGGTCCACCTTCAGGCGCGCATCCACGTAGTGGCCGATGAGCCAGCTCCACACGGTGCCCTGGTGGTAGGCGGCGTCGCGCGCGCGGAGGTTGCCGTCGTAGTTTGGCTTGTAGTCGGGGTGGCCCGGGGCGAGCGAGCGCAGCCCCACGGGGGTGAGCAGCTGCTCGGTGACCTTGCGCAGCACCGGCTCCCAGCGGTCGCGGCGCAGCACGGGGTTGCGCAGCGAGATCGCGAAGATCTGGTTCGGGCGCACGGCGGCGTCGTTGCCACCGCCCTCGGCGTCCACCACGTCGTAGAGGCAGCCCTCGCGCTCGTTCCAGAAGCGCTGGTTGAACGAGGCCTCGGTGCGGTCCGCGTCGCGCACGTAGGGGGCCGGGTCCTCTCCCAGCTGCTCGGCCCACGTGGCCATCAGGCGCAGGGCGTTGTACCAGAGCGCGTTGAGCTCCACGGCCTTGCCGCGGCGCGGGGTGACGACCCAGCCGTCCACCTTCGCGTCCATCCAGGTCAGCTGGTAGCCCTGCTCGCCCTGGGTGAAGAGGCCGTCCGCGGGATCGATGCGGATGTTGAAGCGCGTGCCCTGCAGGTGGCGGGTGACGATCTCCTGCAGGGTGGGGAAGAAGTCCTGAAGGAGCGCCCGGTCCTTCGTGGTCTCCAGGTAGCGGTCGATGGCGTGGAAGAACCAGAGCGTGGCGTCCGCCGTGTGGTACAGGCCCTCGCTGTTGCCCTCGGGAAAGAGGTTGGGCAGCAGGCCGTCGCGCACGTAGTGACGGAAGGTGCGCAGGATGGCCGCCGCCTCGCGCAGGCGCCCCGTGCACAGGGTGAGCCCCTCCAGGGAGATCATCGTGTCGCGGCCCCAGTCGGTGAACCAGTGGTAGCCGGCGATGACGCTGCGCGCGTCGTGCCCGATGGCGCGCGCCCAGGCATCGTCGCGCGGGCGCATGGGCTCGATGACGAACTGGTCCGCCGCGAGCACCAGCCGCTCGGCGACCTTGTCGTGGGTCGCGGCCGGCGCGCGTGAGAGCAGGTGCCGCTCGCGCGTCTGCTCGTGCTCGAAGGCCTCCGTGGGCAGGGTCCCGAGCGAGCTCCAGTCCTCGGTGGTGACGCCGAGCACCACGGTCTCTCCGGCGCGCAGCGTGCACTCGAAGTAGCCGGGGCTCGCCTGCGTCTCCACGTGATCGTAGCCGCGCGCCTTCTCCGTCCGGTACAGCAGCGGGGCGGACACGTCGTAGAGGCCCACGAAGGGCATGGGGCGGGGCGCGAAGATCTTCATCCGCATGGCGGGCGAGTGCTCGTTCGCGCGCACCTCGACGCGGTCCTCGCGCAGGTTCACCACCGGGCTCCACGGCTGCGGCGGCATCCCCTGGTCGTGCGGGCGCATCACCGGGTAGGGGCGCACGCGCAGGGTGAGCTCGGAGCCCGAGAGCAGATCCCACGCGACGAAGAGGCTGTTGGTGCCGTGGACCAGGACGAGCCGGCGCCGCAGCCGGGCGCCGTCCACCTCGAACTCCCACTCCGGCAGCAGGCCGTGGAGCCGGAACGCCCTCAGGAAGGGCAGGTTGCTGCTCACCAGCGTGCCGTCCGCGTGCTCCTCGGCGTCCAGGCGCACGCGCTTGGCGCCTCCGCCGAGCACCACCTCCTCGGTGAGGCGCGCGAGCAGCACGGTGCGCCCGTGCTCGGGGATGTTGGGGATGAAGAGGCCGTGGTAGCGGCGCGTGTTGCAGCCGGCAATGGTGCCGGACGCGTAGCCGCCGCGCCCGTTCGTCACCAGCCACTCGCGGCTGAGCACCTCGCTGGCCTCGGGGCCTCGCGGCCACTGGAACTCCATGCGCGGCAGGGGGGGCGATTTCTCTCTCACGCGGTCCTCTCCTCACTGATGAGTACGCAGGCCGTCTGCCCCGGGAGTCGCCAGCGGCCCCCGTCCTCGAGCGGCGCCATTCCGCTCCCGCCGAAGCGGGTCTCCTCTGAAGACAGCAGCGGGCGCCAAAGCTTTCCCGCCTCCGGCGCCAGCAGGGGCTCCGGGCAGGGGGACAGGTCCAGCTCGGTCCCCAGGTTCAAGAGCAGCAGCCGGTCGCCCTGCTGCCCGTCCCCCAGGTAGCGCAGCACCAGCGCGTCGCGCGAGAGCACCGCGCCCGCGAGCCGCTCGCGCGCCTGGGCCGCGAACACCGGGTCCTCGCGCCGCAGCCGCAGCAGCTTACGGTGCAGCTCGCGCATGCCGCGGTGCGGCTCGCGCTCGCACTCGCTCCAGTCCAGCTGTGAGCGCCTGAAGGCCTCCTCGCCGAAGGGGATGCGGAAGCCCTCGTGCTCCAGCGCCTCGCGCGCCGCCGGGAACTGCGAGACGAAGGCGTTGCGGCCCCGCTCGACCAGGGGCTGCAGCTCCTCCTTGTGGTCGACGAAGTAGAGGAAGGGCGTGCTCGCCGCCCACTCCTGGCCCATGAAGAGCAGCGGGGTCTGCGGCAAGAGCAGCAGCAGCAGCGTCAGCGCGCGCGCCCGCGCGGGGCCCGCCAGCTGGCACAGCCGCTCGCCGCGCAGCGTGTTGGCGAGCTGATCGTGGTTCTGCAGGAAGAAGACGGCGTGCGGGGCAGGGGTGTGCAGCAAGGGCGTCCCGCGCGGCTTCTGCTGCCAGCGGTAGTGCTGGCCCTGGTAGAGCGCGTTGCGCAGCGCGCACGAGAGCAGCTCCTGCGCCGTGCCGGTGTAGTCCACGAGGTACGCCTCGCGCCGCCCCAGCGCCGCCACGCGCGCCGTGTGGTGGAAGTCGTCGATCCACAGGGCGTCCGTGCCGTGGCCTCCCTGCTCGGGAGCTTGGACGCAGCGCACGTCCTGGGGCTCGTTCTCGGAGACCACGAGCACGCGGCGGGGGCCCGCCGCCTCGCGCACCCGCGCCGTGAGCTCCTGCACCACGTGGCGCGCGCTCTGATCGAAGAGGCTCTGGGTGGCGTCGAGCCGCAGCCCGTCGAAGTGGTACTCGCTCACCCAGTGGCAGGCGTTCTGGATGAAGAACTCGCGGCTGCCCTCGGCGTCCGGGTACGCGTCGAAGTTGGTGGGGTCTCCCCACTCGCCCGGGTAGCGGGTGCTGAAGTAGCCGGGCGAGTACTGGGCGAGGTAGTTCCCGTCCGGGCCCAGGTGGTTGTAGACGACGTCCAGCAGCACCGAGAGCCCCAGCGCGTGCGCGCGGTCGACGAAGCGGCGCAGGTCGTCCGGGCTGCCGTACACGGCGCAGGGCGCGAAGAGGGTGACCCCGTCGTAGCCCCAGTTGAAGCGGCCCGGGAAGGTGTGCAGCGGCATCAGCTCGAGGCAGGTGACGCCGAGCTCCGCGAGCTGCGGCAGGCGGTGCGCCGCGGCCGCATAGGTGCCCTCGCGCGTGAAGGTGCCCACGTGCAGCTCGTAGAGCACCTGGCCCCGGAGCTCGGGGCCCCGCCAGGCGGCGTCCCCCCACGCATGGCGGCGCGGGTCCACCACTTGCGAGGGGCCGTGAGGCCCCTGCGGCTGGAAGCGCGAGGCGGGGTCCGGGAAGCAGGCCCCGCCATCGAGCCGGTACGTGTAGAGCGCGCCGGTGGGCACCGGCAGCTCGCCCTCGAAGTAGCCCCCGCTCGCACGCTGCAGCGGCAGGCAGACGGCTGCGGAAGCGCCCGGTGCACCCGCGAGGCACACCTCGACGCGCTCGCGCCGCGGCGCCCAGACGCGGAAACGCGTGCGCCCCTCGAGCGAGGGGCGCGCACCCAGCGTCAGCCTGCGGTCCTCGTCCGGCACCCGGCCCTCCCCGTGGGAGGCGGCAGGCCCCCCTCAGAAGATGGGGCGGCTACGCCTCCTTGGCGACACCGGTCGGCGCGGGCAGCTTGCCCGCCAGCGCAGAGCTCGTGGCGAAGAGGCCGAGCCCGATCAGACCCAGCGCCGCAGCCTCGGCGTACGCCCCGAGCACCGTGCTCAGGAGAGTCATCGCCCCGCTGCCCACCATGAACACCGCCACCACCGCCCCCGCTGCCTTCCCCATCGGTGCACGCTCCAGGTTCCCGGGCCCACTGCCCGGCGTCCACGGGAGGTCCTTACAAGCAGCGTGCCGAGCGGCTCTCCCCCGGGGCGTGGGCAACCGCAGCGAGCATGTGGGCAAAACCCTTCCACGGGTGGGCCCTGATCACGGGAAGGACCCCGGTGTCCTCTGGGGATCAGCCGAAAAAATTTCCCGATCTTCCCCTGTCCTCCTTGCACCTACCTCACTGAAACCCCCAGATTCCCGAGGTTTGGGCACTCCGAGGGGGTGGCACACCCGGTGCTAAGGCCAGTGCCCCGAATGCAGGCCACCGTGTGGGCAATGCCGTACCGCGGTGGATGAATCGAGTGGCACTGAGGGAGGAGAGGGAAAGATGTTCAAGAAGAGCGCGAGGGCGATGGCGGTGATGGGGTTCGGGATGCTCCTCCTTTCGGGATGCGCCCACCAGCAGGCCCCCCAGGTGGACAACTCGGAGAAGCCGTTCCGCATCGGGCGCGAGGACGTGCTCGACATCGCGGTGTGGCGCGATCCGGACCTCTCCCGGGTGC
The DNA here is from genome assembly GCF_009659535.1 of Aggregicoccus sp. 17bor-14. Taxonomy (NCBI): domain Bacteria; kingdom Pseudomonadati; phylum Myxococcota; class Myxococcia; order Myxococcales; family Myxococcaceae; genus Aggregicoccus; species Aggregicoccus sp. 17bor-14. The sequence continues at coordinate 384,465 of NZ_VJZZ01000001.1, read as the reverse complement.
TCCCGGTGCGGCCGGACGGCTTCATCACCATGCCCATGGCGGGTGAGCTGATGGCCGCGGGCAAGACGCCCGGCGAGCTGGAGAACGAGATCAAGGAGAAGCTCAAGCCGTACGTGCAGGAGCCGCGCGTGAACGTGATCGTGCGCGAGGTGAACAGCAGCCGCGTGTTCGTCACCGGCGAGGTGACGCACCCGGGTGCCTACCCGCTGCGCGGCCGCGTCTCGCTGCTGCAGGTGCTCGCGCAGGCGGGCGGCTTCACCGACTTCGCGGACTCGGACGAGATCGTGGTCATCCGCACCTCCACGGACGCGGGCGCCAAGAGCCAGCGCATCCCGGTGCGCTACAGCGACCTGGTGAAGGGGGACGCGCAGGAGAAGTACGACGTCATCCTGCGCCCGGGCGACACCATCGTCGTTCCGTAGCGCGCAGCGGGAGCGGGGCGGGGCGTGCGGCGCGGGCCGCGGCCCCCGCTCGGGAGTGGTTGCAGGCAGCGCAAGTGCAGTCATCTGGCGGTGGGTGGGAGGGGAGGCGTTGGCGATGCGCAACAGACTGATGGCGGCGTGCGTGGTGCTCTGCGCGCCGGCAGCGCTGGCGGGGACGGTGTTCACGCCCTCGCTGAAGGTGACGGCCGAGGAGCGCTACGACACCGACCTGCGCCTGCGCGAGAACGGGGCGGGCGGCCAGCTGATGAGCAAGCTGTCCCCGCGCCTCGGGCTCGAGGCGAAGGATCCCACCCTGGTGCTGGACTCCTTCTACGCGGCGGACGCGTTCATCCGCCACGGCTCGGGGAGCACCTCGCTGGATCACCGCGCCGGGGTGGACCTCAAGAAGCAGCTCAGCCGCAACCTCCGCCTGGACACGGCGCTGCGGGTGTTCCGGGTGACGGACCCCACCAGCCTGCCGCGCCAGGGCCTGGGGGCGACCTTCGACCCCATTCTCTACGGCAAGGCCACGGTGGGGCTCGGCGGCCGCGTGTCGCGGCGCTGGAACGTGCGCGGGGCCTACACCTTCGAGGCGGCGCGCGTGTACGCGGCCACGCCGCAGGTGGGCGTGGGGCTGGAGGGCAAGAGCGCGCGCGGTGACTTCGTGCACACGCCCACGCTCGAGGCCTGGTACGGCGTGTCGCGCCGGCTGCTCTTGGGCACCGAGTACCGCTACCAGGCCTTCCAGCTGAGCAACGGCCTGGACCAGTCGCACACGCCCAGCGCGATGCTGCGCTACCACCTCACGCGCTGGACCACCTTCACCGCGCGCGGCGGGCCCGTCTTCTTCCAGCCGCACTCGGGAGTCGCGGGCGGGCAGGGCGTCATCCCGCGCGTGCAGCTGGAGCTCACGCGCGAGGTGGAGCACGCGGCGCTGGGCCTCGTGGTGGGCCACGACCTGGTGGGCGCGAGCGGCTTCGATCGGACGCTGTGGGCGGACTACGCGAGCCTCGTCGCGTCGCGCGCCTTCAGCGACAACTTCAACGTGTTCGGTGCGGCCAGCTTCTTCCGCAACGGCAAGGCCCCCAATCAGGGGCTCACGAGCTTCAGCGCCCAGGACGGTGTGTCCCAGGGCTACGCAGTCGGGGGTGGCGTGGAGTACCGGCTCAACCGGTACCTCGCGCTGCAGGGGACCGTGGACCGCATCGACCAGGTGGGGGGGCCGCAGGCTCCTGCCGCCGGGCCGGGCGGGGCGGCCACGGGTGCGGTGGACCTGTCGCGCAATGTCGCGGCGGTCCGTGCGGTGTTCACGGCTTGGTAGCGACGGCTTCGGAAGGCCTGTCTTAGGAGGAGTGGAAAATGGAGCGTGGGATGACGGCAGACCAGATGTTGGCGGCCCTGTGGCGCCGCAGGGCTCTGGTGGGAGCCATCGCAGTGGCGGCGTTCATCATGGGAGCGGCAGTCGTGATGACCCGCCCCAACGTGTACCAGGCGACCGCCGTGGTGCGCGTGGAGCCGCAGCGGCCGGCCGAGGAGATGGTGCAGCACACCGTGAGCGAGCTCATCGAGCAGCGCCTGCTCACCGTGCGCCAGGAGCTGATGGCGCGCCCCGTGCTGCAGAAGGCCATCGAGGAGATGAACCTCTACCCGAACATCGTGAGCGAGGACGGGATCGACGCCGCGGTGGACGCCATGCGCAAGGACCTGGAGGTGCGCGTGGAGGGTGAGAACGCCTTCGAGATCACCTACTCGAGCCACGAGAAGGAGACGGCCGCCAAGGTGGCCAACCGCCTTCCCGCCATCTTCGCCGAGGAGACGCTGAAGCTGCGCCAGGCTCAGGCCGCGCGCGCCACCCAGCTCTTCCAGGACGAGATGGGCTCGCTCTCCAAGAGCGTCACCGAGTGGGAGCGCAAGATCGCCCAGTTCAAGGTGGACCACATGGGTGAGCTGCCCGAGCAGATGGAGATGAACATGCGCGGCCTGGAGCGCATCAGCCAGCAGCTGCAGACCAAGAGCGAGGAGCTGCGCATCGCCGAGGCGCGCCGCTCCGACCTGGCCCGCGCCCGCAACGCGGCGGACAGCGAGGCCGGCCGCCTCGAGCTCGCCGAGGACACCCTCACCAAGGACCTGGTCACCGCGAAGACCACCTGGACCGCGGATCACCCGGAGATCAAGCGCCTGTCCGCCGAGCTCGACGCGATGAGCGCCAAGCGCAAGGACGCCGAGAGCCGCATGTTCGCCGAGCGCGCGGAGCGCACCCGCGTGGCGCAGCTCATCACCGACATCCAGCAGAGCATCGGTGACCTGCAGAAGCAGGCCGAGACCTACCAGAAGCGCCTGGACCAGACCCCGCGCTGGGCCCACGAGCTGGGCGTGCTCAACCGCGACTACGAGATCGCCCGCACCAAGTACCAGAGCGTGGTGAGCCGCAAGGTGGAGGCCGAGCTCGCCGAGGACCTCGAGGCCAAGAGCGCCAAGAGCCTCTTCAACGTCATCTCCCCGGCCGGCGTGCCCTTCAGCCCCGCCAAGCCGGACCGCATGGGCGGCCTGATGATCAGCCTGCTCGTGGCCCTGGGCCTCGGCGTGCTCACCGGCGTGGTGATGGAGATGCGCGACGACAGTATCCGCGACAGCAGCGAGATCAAGGAGCGCCTCACGCTGCCGGTGCTCGCGGTGGTGCCGAACATGCAGGGCAAGAGCGAGCGGCGGGTGCTGATGCCCGCTCCTGCGTCCCGGAACGGAATTTCTTCCCCGGGGTCCCTGAACTAGGGCTGAAAAAATGGAGACCCGACGCTCAGTGGGCGCCGCAGGTCAGAGGGGGATGACTGTGAACCCGACGAATTCTTCGAGGAACGAGATGGATCAGACGATGGAGCGGGCGGGCAACTTCCTTCCCCGCGTGGACGAGAGCGTGACGGGGAACGAGGTGGACCGCCGTCTGGTCAGCCTCACCGCCCCGGCCTCGGCGGCGGCCGAGCAGTACCGCAGCCTCTACTATCGGCTCGAGCGCATGCGCGAGCTGCGGCCCATGAAGGTCATCGCCTTCACCAGCGCGATGCCCGGCGAGGGCAAGACGGTGTCGGCGGTGAACCTGGCGCTCGCCGCCGCGCGGGCGAACCCGGACCGCCGCATCCTGCTCGTCGACGCGGACCTGCGCCGCAGCAACGTGGGCACCGTGCTCGGCATCAAGAGCAAGCCGGGCCTCAGCGAGCTGCTCGCGGGCGAGGTCGAGGTGCGCGACGTGGTGCGCCGCTTCGCCGCCACCCGGCTGGCCATCCTGCCCGCCGGCGGCGTGCCGGAGGAGCCCACCCAGGTGCTCGCGAGCTCGCGCATGAAGCAGCTGCTCAAGGCGGTGCGCGAGAGCTTCGACGAGATCTACGTGGACCTGCCTCCCTCGCTGCCCTTCGCCGACGCGGGCATCCTCGCGCACCAGGCGGACGGCGTGCTCATGGTCATCCGCGCGAACGTGACGCCGGTGAAGGCCGTGAACCAGGCGGTGGAGCAGCTCGGGGGCGCGCCGGTGCTCGGCTGCATCCTCAACGGCGCGGAGACGCACACCACGCCGTACCTGAAGAACTACCTCAAGAAGTAGCCCTGCCGTCGCAGGGCGCTGTGCTGGAGCAGTCACCGCGCGCTCCCGGAGGGGCTCCTTCCGGGGGCGCGCGGCGCAAGGGGCGGTCGGTTTGCATCGGGTGTGGGTGTAGGGCGGGTAGGAGGGGTTTCGAGTGCTTCGCGTTTTCCATCACTACTTCTCGGCCAGGAAGCTGGCCTTCTTTCTCGCAGAGAGCTCGGCCATCGCGCTCGCGTGCCTCATCGGCGCGGTGGGGCTGGCGGCGGCGCTCGCCCCGGCGGGTGAGCCCCTGCAGTGGCACCACTTCGCGCCGGCGCTGCTGATCCTCAGCGCGGCCTTCGTGGCCACCTTCCAGTTCACGCTGTACCTGCTGGATCTCTACGACTTGCGCGTGGCCACCGAGGACCGCCGCCGCGGCTACCGCTTCCTCAAGGCGGCCGGAGCGACGGCCGTGGTGGTGGGCGTGCTGATGATGCTCGTCCCGCTGCTCGTGCACGTGAGCATGCCGCCGGGGGCGCTCCTGGGCGGGGCGATGGGCGCGCTCGCCGGCACCCTCACGGTGCGCGCCGCGATGCACGCGGTGGTGGGCGAGCCCGCGCGCGTGCTGGTGGTGGGCAACGGCGTGAAGGCGCGCCAGGTGGCGCTCGCGATCGAGGAGGGCGGCGAGGACAGCTTCCGCGTGGTGGCCATGGTGGACCCGCGCACCGCGAGCGAGAGCATCGACGCGACGGCGGAGCGCCTCGGCGCCGAGTACGTGGTGCAGGCCGCGGACGACATGCGCGGCGTGAACTGGATGGAGGCGCTGCTGCGCTGCCGGCTCAACGGCCTGCGCGTCTACGACGCCATCGGCTTCTGCGAGCGCGTGCTGCGCCGCATCCCGGTCGCGCACCTGCGCGCGAGCGACTTCGCCTTCGCGGACGAGCTCACCGTGTCGCCCCTGCGCCGCGGGCTCAAGCGCGCCTTCGACATCGCGGTGTCCAGCGTGCTGGTGCTGCTCGCCGCGCCCTTCCTCCTGCTGGTGGCGGTGGCCATCAAGCTGGACTCCAAGGGCCCGCTCTTCTACCGGCAGGAGCGCACGGGGCTCGCCGGGCGCAGCTACTTCCTCTGGAAGTTCCGCAGCATGCGCACGGATGCGGAGAAGGACGGCGCGGTGTGGGCCAAGGCCAACGACGACCGCGTCACCCGCGTGGGGCGCTTCATCCGCAAGACGCGCATCGACGAGATCCCCCAGGTGTTCAACGTGCTGCTCGGGGACATGAGCTTCGTGGGCCCGCGCCCCGAGCGCCCCGTGTTCATCGAGCAGCTCAAGAAGCAGATCCCCTTCTACGGCCTGCGCGAGGCGGTGAAGCCGGGCATCACCGGCTGGGCGCAGATCCGCTACCCCTACGGGGCCTCGGTGGAGGACTCGCGCAACAAGCTCGAGTTCGACCTCTACTACGTGAAGAACGGGAGCCTGTTCCTGGACATCGGGATCATCTTCCACACCGTGCGCCACGTGCTGCTGGCGCGAGGGGCGCGGTAGGCCCGGCGGTTGCAGTGAGCAGGAGCGTGCCCCTGGGGGCCAGGGCACGCGCAGGGCAGGACAGAGGGCAGGGCGGGGTGGGTGGGCTGTAAGGCTGTAAAGGGCGGCGGGCAGGGGGACGGACATGTCAGGGTTGCACTCGGAGATTCCACTGAACGGGCTGCACGACGCGCTGGAGCGCGCCGCGCGGGAGGAGCAGCAGCGCAACGAGCTGCTCAACCGCCCGCTGGAGCAGCGCCCCACGCAGATCGTCGCCATGGGCGGCGGCACGGGGCTGCCCATGGTGCTGCGGGGGCTGGCGCGCCGCGCCGAGCCGCGGCTGGGGGAGCCGGGACTGGACATCACCGCGGTGGTGGCGATGAGCGACGACGGCGGCAGCAGCGGCCGGCTGCGCCGCGACCACGGCGCGCTGCCGCCGGGCGACATCCGCAACTGCCTCGTGGCGCTGGCGGGTGGGAAGAAGAGCGCCCTGGGCGAGGTGTTCCAGTACCGCTTCGGGGGTGCGAAGGGGCTCGCGGGCCACGCGGTGGGGAATCTCCTGATCGCCGCGCTCGCCGAGCTCAAGGGGGACTTCCTCGAGGCGGTGCGCCTGAGCGGGGAGCTCTTGGGCGCCAAGGGGCAGGTGCTGCCCAGCACGCTCGCACCGGTGCAGCTGGTGGCCCAGATGGAGGACTTCACCGAGGTCGTGGGCGAGCGGGCGATCGCGCGCGCCCAGGGCCGCGTGCGCCGGGTGAGCCTCAGCCCGCGCAGCCCCCCGCCGGTGGACGGGCTCATCGAGGCCATCCACAGCGCGGACCTCATCACCATCGGCCCCGGCTCGCTCTACTCGAGCGTGCTGCCCAACCTGCTGGTGGACGGGGTCGCGCGCGCGCTCAAGGAGACGCGGGCGCTCAAGGTGATGGTGGCCAACCTCATGACCCAGCCGGGCGAGACGGACGGCATGGACTGCCTGGATCACGTGCGCGCGGTGCTGGATCACGTGGGCCCCGTGCTGGACGCCGTGCTGGTCAACGGCACCGTGCCGGAGCCCGAGGCCATCCGCCGCTACGCGCGCCGCGGCGCCTTCCCGGTGACGGTGGACCGCCGCGCCCTCATCAGCGCGGGGGTGATCCCGGTCGAGGCGGACCTGCTCAAGGAAGGGTCCAAGATCCGACACGACAGCCGCAAGGTCGCGCGCTGCCTCCTGAAGATGGCGCGCAGCGGCTTGTAGCCGCCCGGGCCCATCCCCACCTTGGGCCCGCCCTGCGCGAGCGGCGCGGAGCGGGCCTTTCCGAAGTCACAGCACCTGGAGAAGCGGACAAAGACATGGAAGCCCTTCAGCTGAGCGCCCCGCAGGAAGCCGCCGCCCCCGCGCCCCAGGCGCGCGTGCAGGTGGTGACCGACCGGGCCGCCTTCATGGCCCTCGAGCCCGAGTGGAACGCGCTGGTCTCCCAGACGGGTGACGAGCTCTTCTACCGCCACGAGTTCCTGCGGGTGTGGCTGGACAACTTCGCCCCCGGCGCGCAGCTGCGCGTGCTCACCCTGCGTGAGCCGGACGGGAGCCTCTCGGCCGCGCTGCCCCTGCTGCTCGAGAAGAGCAACATGTACGGCGCCCCGGTGCGCCAGCTGGTCTCCGCGGCGAACCCGCACTCCTGCCGCTTCGACGTCGTGGCGCGCGAGCCCGAGGCCGCGGCGCAGGCCTTCCTCGCGCACCTGCGCCAGGACCGCGGCTGGGACGTGCTGCGCCTCAACGACGTGCCCGAGGGCGGCGCGGGCTGGCAGCTGCACGCGGCGGCCGCCAGGGCGGGGCTCGCCACCGGCAGCTGGGAGTCTCTGCAGTCGCCGTACTTCCCACTCCCTGCCCGCCACGACGCCTTCCTCGCCACGCTGCAGTCCAAGTTCAAGGCCAACTGCCGCCGCCGCCGCAAGAAGCTGGAGGAGCGCGGGCAGGTGCGCTTCGAGCGCTACGACGGCGGCGTGGAGCTGGACGCGAAGCTGGAGGAGGGCTTCGCCCTGGAGGCGAGCGGCTGGAAGGGCCAGCGCGGCACCGCCATGGCGCAGGACGTGCGCACGCGCGGCTTCTACACGGAGCTCGCGCGCGAGAGCGCCCGCAACGGCCGCCTCACGCTCTACTTCCTGCGCCTGGACGACCGCGCCGTCGCCTTCCAGTTCGGCCTCACGCACGGCGAGCGCTACCTGCTGCTCAAGCCCGGCTACGACGAGCGCCTGAAGGAGTGCAGCCCCGGCCAGCTCCTGATGGAGGAGGCCGTGCGCGACTGCATCGCGCGCGGGGTGCGCGAGTTCGACTTCCTGGGGCCGGACATGGTGTGGAAGCGCGACTGGACGGACAAGGTCCGCCGCCACACCTGGCTCTACCTGTTCAACGACACGGCCTTCGCGCGCGCGCTGTGCACCGCGAAGTTCCGCTGGGCTCCTGCCGCCAAGGAAGCGGCGAAAGAGGTGGTGTCGCGATGGAAGAAGTGAAGAGCAACGCCGGGCGCATGTTCGTTCCGTCCCTGCCGACGCTGTGGCCCAGCATGCTGCTCGCGCGCAAGGACGTGGGCGGCTTCCTGCCCTTCGCCTCGCCGTCCGTGCGCTACTTCTACTTCGCGCGCAACGCGGTGTGGCTCACGGTGAAGATGCTGGGGCTGGACCAGGGTGGGGGAGAGGTCCTGGTCCCCGCCTACCACCACGGCGTGGAGATCGAGGCGCTGGTGGACGCCGGCGTCACCCCGCGCTTCTACCGCGTGGGCAGCCGCTGGGACGTGGACCTCGCGGACGTGGAGCGGCGCATCGGTCCGAAGACGCGCGCGCTCTACCTCATCCACTACGCGGGCTTCCCGGGCCCCGCGGCCGAGATGCGCGCCCTCGCCGACAAGCACGGGCTGCCCCTCATCGAGGACTGCGCGCTGTCCTTGCTCTCCTCGGACGGCACCGTGCCGCTGGGCAGCACGGGTGACGTGGGCATCTTCTGCCTCTACAAGACCCTGCCGGTGCCCAACGGCGGCGCCATGGTGATCAACGGCCCGCGCCAGTACAGCGTGCCCGAGCCGCCCGCGCCTCCCACCACCAGCACCTTCAGCCACACGGTGGGCTCGCTGCTGCAGAACCTCGAGCTGCGCGGCGGCAGCGTGGGCCGCGCGCTGCGCGCCGCCATCCGCGGGGTGGGCCGGGGCACGGTGAAGGCCGCGAGCATCGAGCGCGTGGCCACCGGCACCCAGCACTTCAACCGCAAGCACGTGGACCTGGGCATGAGCCCGCTCACCAAGCGCATCGCGCTCGCGCAGGACCTGGCGAGCGTGGTGGAGCAGCGGCGGCGCAACTACTTCTACCTGCTCGCGCGCCTGCGCGACGTGTCCCCGCCGCTCTTCAACCAGCTCGCCCCCGGCGTCTGCCCGCTCTTCTACCCGATGGTGGTGGAGAACAAGCCCGCCCTGCTCGAGAACCTGCGCGCGCGCGGCATCGACGCCATCGACTTCTGGAAGTACTTCCACCCCGCCTGCAACGCCTCCGAGTTCCCGGAGGTCGCCGAGCTGCGGCGCACGATCCTGGAGATTCCCTGCCACCAGGACTTCGGTCCTGACGAGATGGCGCAGATCGCCGACGCCGTGCGCGACGCGCTGGTGCAGACCCGTCCCCAGCGCTCGCGTGCCGGCTGAGCCGCCCCCGGCGTCGTCGCTGGGGGAGCCTGTTTCCAACTGGAGCAACACCGTGATCCGAGAAGCCGACCTGACGCCCTCGCCGCAGCCGCAGCCGCACACCTCCCAGTGGTTCGAGGTGACCAGCGTGCGCAGCGGCGCCGACTTCGCCGCCCTGCGCGGCGAGTGGGACGCGCTGCTGGATGCGAGCGACGCGGGGCCCTTCAACGCCTGGGAGTGGCTGTATCCCTGGTACCGGCGCATCGCCATGGACCGCCAGCCCTTCGTGCTGGTGGCGCGCGACCGCCGTGGCAGCCTCGCGGGGCTGATGCCGCTCGCGCTCGAGACGCGCAAGGTGCTGGGGCGCAGCGTGCGCCGGCTCGCCTTCCTCGGCGAGACGCACGTGGGCAGCGACTACCTGGACGTGGTCGCGCGCCGCGGCGAGGAGGAGCCCGTCACCCGGGCCTTCATCAGCCAGCTGCGCGAGCTGCGCGCCGAGTGGGACGTGCTGGACCTCCTCGACCTGCGCGAGGGCTCGCTCACGGTGAAGCTCCTGCAGGAGGCCTTCGGCGCAGACGTCGTCCGCGTGAGCGAGCGCTACGTGTGCCCCTTCGAGACGCTGGACCCGAAGGAGCCCTTCGACGCCTTCCTCAAGCGCACGGGGCGCCGCGACAACTACCTGCGCCGCCGCAAGTGGCTCGAGAAGCAGGAGGGCTACCGCATCGAGAAGACCGAGTCGCCGGGCGCGCTCGCCGCGCCCATGACGGACTTCTTCCGCCTGCACGCGATGCGCTGGGCGGGTGACGGCGGCTCGCAGGGCATCAAGGGCGCGGGCGTGGAGGCCTTCCACCGCGACGCCACCGGGCTGCTCGCCGAGCGCGGCCGGCTGCGCATGTACACGATGAAGGTGGGCGGCCAGGCCGTGGCCAGCGTCTACGGCATCCTGCACAGGGGCAGCTTCATCTACTTCCAGTCCGGCTACGACCCCGCCTGGCGCAACAAGAGCGTGGGCCTGGTGCTGGTGGGCGAGACCTTCAAGGACGCCTTCGCGGCCGGGATGACCGAGTACGACTTCCTGCGCGGCACCGAGACCTACAAGTCCGACTGGACGAGCCAGCAGCGGCGCACCGTGGCAGTGCGCGTGCACGCGGCGAAGGGCGCGGGCGCGTGGTTCACCCGCCACGAGGAGGCCGCCCGCACCGCGCGCAACGCGGTGAAGCGCGTGCTGCCGGAGAACCTGGTGGAGCGCGTGCGCCGCTTCCGGCGCAAGCTTGCGGCGGTGAAGTAGGGCGCGCCTGCTAAGGTGGCAGGTCCCTACGCAAGGACCTGCCGATGCGCGCCCACCTCGCCCTGCTCTTCGTCCTCCTGCCCTCTCTGGCGGCCGCCTCCCGCCTGCCAGAGACCGTCGTCCCCGAGCACTACACGCTCTCGCTCGCCCCGGACATGGCGACGGGCGCGCTCGAGGGGAAGGAGACGGTGCGCCTGCGCATCGCGAAGCCCACGCGCAGCGTCGTGCTCAACGCGGTGGGGCTCACCTTGCGCGACGTGGCCGTGACGGCCGGCGGCCAGCGCCAGCAGGGCAGCGTGAAGGTGGACGCGGCGGCCGAGACCGTCACCCTGAGCTTTCCCAAGGCGCTGGCAGCAGGGGAGGCGGAGCTCTCGCTCGCCTTCAGCGGCCGCGTGCGCGACGACCTGCGCGGCCTGTACTTCAGCAAGAGCCCTCGCCGGAAGTACCTCGCCACCCAGCTGGAGGCGACGTACGCGCGCATGGTGTTCCCCTGCTTCGACGCGCCTGCGTTCAAGGCGACCTTCGACCTCTCCGTCGTCGCGGACGCGGGCGACACCGTCATCTCCAACGGCAAGCTGGTGAAGGACGAGCCGGGCCCGCAAGCCGGCAAGCACACGCTGACCTTCTCCACCTCGCCGCGCATGTCCACGTACCTGGTGGCCATTGCCGCGGGTGACTTCCAGTGCCTGGAGGGCGAGTCGGACGGCACGCCGCTGCGCGTGTGCGCGGTGCCGGAGAAGGTGCAGATGGGGCGCACGGCGCTCGAGCTCACGCGCACCTTCATCCCCTTCTTCAACCGCTACTTCGGTATCCGCTACCCCTTCGGCAAGCTCGATCAGGTGGCGATGCCCGACTACGAGTGGGGCGGGATGGAGAACACCGGCGCCATCTTCTACAAGGAGCGCGCGCTGCTGCGCGACGAGAAGACCATGACGGTGAGCGCCAAGCGCGGCCTCGCCTCGGTGGTGGCGCACGAGATGGCGCACCAGTGGTTCGGCGACCTCGTCACCACGCGCTGGTGGAACAACATCTGGCTCAACGAGGGCTTCGCCACCTGGATGGCGCGCAAGCCCGTGCAGGCGTGGGATCCGAAGTGGGATCAGGCCCTCGAGGCCGCGCTGGATGCGGCCGGTGTCGCGGAGGTGGACTCGCTCTCCACCACCCGCCCCATCCTCGCCAATGGCGAGACCCCGGGAGAGATCAAGGAGCTGTTCGACGGCATCGCCTACCAGAAGGGCGCGGCGGTGCTCGGCATGCTCGAGGCCTACCTCGGGCCGGACACCTTCCGTGACGGCGTGCGGGCCTACCTCGCGCGCTACCAGAACGGCAACGCCACGGCGGAGGATCTCTGGACGGAGCTCACCCGCGTCTCGAAGAAGCCCGTGGACCGCATCATGAAGAGCTACGTCACCCAGGCGGGCCTGCCGCGCATCGCCGTGCGGAATCGCTGCGAGGGCGACCGCACGAAGGTGACGCTGCGCCAGCAGCGCTTCCTCTCGAACCCGGGCTCCGCGCCGAAGGGGGCCTCCGCCGAGCTGTGGCAGGTGCCGGTGTGCCTGCGCAGCGGCAAGGAGGGGGCGCCGCAGTGCGAGCTGCTGCGCCAGCGCGAGCAGACCTTCTCCGTGCAGGGCTGCCATCCGTGGGTGTTCGCGAATGCCGGCGCGAGCGGCTTCTACCGCACCCGCTACGCTCCCGAGGCGCTGCGCGCGCTGTCGGGCGAGGTGATGAGCGCGCTGAGCCCCGCCGAGCGCATCGTGCTGCTGCAGGACCAGTGGGCGCTGGTGCTCGCGGGGGACGGCGAGGTCTCCGAGGTGCTGCAGCTCGCCGCGGGCATGGAGGCGGAGCGGCGGCGCGCCGTGTGGGAGGTGCTGCTCGAGCGCATCGGCTTCGTGGGCGAGTACCTGGTGGCCCCGGCGCAGCGCCCTGCCTTCGACCGCTGGGTGCGCGCGCGGGTGACGCCGGCGCTGAACGAGCTGGGCTGGGAGCCGAAGCCCGGCGAGCCGGATGACGCGCGCGACCTGCGGGCGCGGCTCTTCGGCGCGCTTGCCGGCGCAGGGGACGAGGCGGCCATCGCGCGGGCGCGAGCGCTCACCCAGCAGGCGATGAAGGCGCCGGCCTCGCTGGATCCCAGCCTCGCGGGCGTGGCGGTGGGCATCGCGGCGCGCTACGGGGACGCGGCGCTCTTCGAGGCCTTCCAGGCCCAGCAGCAGCGCGCGGGCAGCCCCGAGGAGGCCTTCCGCTACCTGATGGCGCTCACGCGCTTCCGCGACCCGGCGCTGGTGGAGCGCGCGGTGGCCCTCCTCCGCTCGCCCACCCTGCGCAGCCAGGACCTGCCCTCGTACACCGGGGCGTTGCTGAGCAACCCGGCCTCGCGCGATCAGGCCTGGGCGGCGATGAAGGCGGACTGGGCGCGCCTGAGCAGCCAGGTGACCTCGTTCGGCGGCGGCGGCGCGGTGGGCGCACTCGGCGCCTTCTGTGACGCCGCGGCCGCGCGCGACATCGAGGGCTTCTTCGCGAGCCACCCGGCTCCGGGCGCCGAGCGCACCCTCAAGCGCAGCCTGGAGTCCATCTCCCAGTGCGCGGCGCTCAAGGCGCGGCAGCAGGCGCCGCTCGCGCGCTGGCTGGACACCGCCTCTCCGTAGCGCTCCCTCTCCTCCGGGGGAAGGGCACGGCCGCTACGAGAGCTCCACCTCGACGAGCAGCTCGCTCTTCGGCGGGAGGATGCCGAGCACCCGCCGGCGCAGGAACGAGAGCTGATCGTCCAGCACGTCCGGGCGCCGGTACATCTCGAAGTGGCCGGTGTCGTAGCGGCGCAGCTCCAGCTTCGGGGCGCGCTGCGCCGCGCGCACGGCCGCCTCCGGAGGAACGGTGAGGTCCCGGTTCGCCACGGCCATGAACAGGGGCACACCGAGCCGTCCTGCCGCTCCGCCCGGGTTCTCGAAGGGCACGTGCAGCAGCAGCCGCGCGGCGAGCCGGTTCACCCAGCGCGAGTCCGCGCTCGAGGTGATGGACGCATAGCCCGGCATCGCCTCCTCCGAGGTGAGCAGCGCGAAGGTGCCCGGCTCCCCCACCGCGGGCACGTAGAGCGGCGCCCGCCCGAACAGCGCGCGCAGCCCGTCCAGCACCGCGAGCCCCGCGGCGCGCAGGAGCACCCGCAGCGGCGTGATCCGCAGGTTCGCGAGCCCGTTGACGAAGGGGGCGATCGAGACCACGGCGGCCACGTCCGCGTCCTGCTCGCCCACGGCGAGCACGTGGCCGCCCGAGAAGGAGAAGCCCCACAGCACCAGCCGCTCCGCGTCCACGAAGGGCAAGGTGCGCGCGTAGGCGAGCGCCGCGCGGTAGTCCTCGCGCTGCCGCGCAATGTCCAGCAGCTCCCGGGGCTCTCCCTCCGAGTCGCCGAAGTGCCGGTAGTCGAAGAGCAGCGCGGCGAAGCCCTCGCGCGCGAAGGCCTCGGCGAAGCGGGGGAGGGCGTCGTTGCGGGTGAGGGTGAAGCCGTGGGCCATCACCACGCAGGGCAGGGGACCGGGCTTCGCCGTGGGCCGGTACAGCCACGCGGCGCAGCGCTCCGCGCCCGAGGCGAAGTGCACCTCGCTGCGGGTGAACGGCGCCTCGGTGGGTCCCCGGTCCATGCGCCCCCTGTCTAGCGTCCGAGCTGCTGGCGCAGCCGCGCGATCGCCTGGGCCACCTGGGGCGGCCGTTGGTCCCGCGGCACCTCCACGCTGAAGCGCTCGAAGTACGCGAGCGCGTCCGCCTTCTGCCCGCGCTGCTGTGCGATGGCGCCGAGGAAGAGCAGCGCCTCCTGTGCGTCCGGGTAGAGGTCCACCAGCTCGCGCAGCTCCTTCTCGCCGCCCTCGCCGTCACCGCTGATGGCGCGCAGCACGCCGCGGTGCACGCGCGACTCCACGTGGAAGGGGTCCACCGCGAGCGCGCGGTTCGTCACCCGCAGGGCCTCGTCGTACACCTCGCGGCGGATGAGCTCGTGGCCCACCAGCGCCGAGGTCTCCAGGTCCCCCGGGTTCTCGCGCAGCCGCTCGCGCGCCGCGGTGAGCTCCGCGTCGTCGCTCTGGCCCGCCGCGGCGCTGCCGCCCGGGGCGCCCTGGCCCTGCATGGGACCGGCTCCCGGAGGCGTGCGGCCGGTCATCACCCCCTGCTCGTCGCGCTCGCGCTGCTCGGAGACGAGCACGTAGCTCAGCGCGCCGAAGAACAGCACGATGCCCGCGCCCCACAGCGCGCCGCGCAGCTGCGGCCGATCCGCGAGGAAGCCTCCCGGCGCCGCGGCAGCCGGCGCAGGAGCCTGCGCGCGCGCAGCGGCCACCGGCGCCCGCGCGACCGCGTCCCGCTCGCGCAGCACCGCCGCCGCCTCGTGCTCGAGCCGGCTGCGCTCCTGGGCGTACTGCTCGGCGGGCAGGTGGTGCTGCTCCGTGGAGAGCTCCTTGAGCTGCTCGAGCAGCCCCTGGTAGCGCCGCTCCAGGTCCGCGAGCCCCGGCCCCGCGCCGGCGCTCTCGGGCGCCGCGGCGCCCCCGGCGCGGCGGGTGAAGAGCAGGTAGAGGGAGGCCGCCACGAACACCAGCCCGAGCACCACGAGGCCCGGAATCCAGTTGGTCTGCTGTGTCATCGCTCGAGGTCCCGGCGCACGGCCTGGAGGTAGGGGTCCTCGGCCTCGGCCGGGACGGGAGTGGAGGAGGGCGAATGCGGGGCTGCAGCGGGCTCGGGGGCGCGGCGCACCTGGCGGAGGATCACGAAGGCGCCCACCAGCAGCAGCACCCCGGGGCCGAGCCAGACGAAGAGGTTGAAGCCCTCGGCCTTGGGCTGCAGCAGCACCCACTCGCCGTAGCGCGCGACGAAGTAGTCGCGCACCTCCTGGTCGTTCTTCCCCTCGGAGACGAGCTCGCGCACCTTGTCCAGCTGGGCGCGCGCCATGGAGGACGGGCTGTCGGTGATCGAGAGGCCCTGGCACACCGCGCAGCGCAGCTCCTTGCCCAGCTTCTGCACGCGCTGCTCCAGCGGCGGGGCGAGCGGCTGGCTTCCGGCCTGCTGCGGCGCGTACTGGCCCGCGGCGAGGCCGAGCGCGAGCGTGAGGGGAAGGAGGAGGCTCATGGGGTACGTCCTACTGCTTGCGCCGGTGCCTTGCACCGGGAAAGCCCCGGGCGGGGCCGATGGGGGAGCTGGCGTCGCGCGCTCCACTGCGCGCCTCAGCGCGCCGGAGCGGCTGCAGGCTCGCGCAGCGCCCTCACGGCGGCCTCCAGGGTGTCCGGATCGATGGGCCCCACGTGCTTGCCGCGGATGATGCCATCCGCGTCGATGAAGTAGGTCTCGGGCACGCCCGCGACCCCGTAGTCCACCGCCATCTGCGAGCGGGGGTCCACGAGCTGGGTGAAGCTCTCGCCGTGGCGGCGCAGGAAGGCGCGGGCGTTGTCGTCCGTGTCCTCGAAGATGACGCCGAGGAAGCGCGCGTCCTGGCCCAGCTTGCGCGCGCCCCACTCGAGCACCGGGTGCTCGCCCTCGCAGGGCCCGCACCAGGACGCCCAGAAGTTGAGCACCACCGGCTGGCCCTTGAGGGCGGCGAGGCTCACCGTCTCACCGGTATTCAGCGCCTTGAGGGTGAAGGCGGGAGCGGGCTTGCCCTGCATCATGAAGGGCACCTCGTGCGGGTCGCGCCCGAAGCCCTTCCACAGCACCACGAGCAGCGCCACGCTCACGACGGCGAGCCCCACGGGCAGCTTCCACCTCATGCGGCCCCCCGCTCGGCCGAGGCCGAAGGCACGGAGGCGACCTGGGCACCGGCGCTCCCGGCCGCGCTCGTGCGCGCCCGGCGCGAGGGCCACAGCGAGATGAGCGAGCCGAGCACCAGCAGCGGGATGCTCCACCAGATCCAGCTCACCAGCGGGAACACCCACGCGTTGAAGCTCGCCGTGGCGCCGCCCTCGCTGAAGGCGAGCAGCGACACGTAGAGGTCCTCGCCCGGGTGGTCGCGCACGGCGGGGCTGCCCACCGGGTCGGTCATCCGCTCGTAGTAGTTCATCCGCGGCGCGAGCGGCTCCACCTTGCCGCCCGGCGTGGTCACCTCGAGCTTCGTGGCCACGAAGGTGCGCCGCGGCTCCCGGCCGCTGGTGAGCCCCAGGTACTTCACGCTGTAGCCGCCGATGGCGAAGCTCTGCCCCTCGCGCACGGTGGCCGTGGCGTGGGTCACGTACGAGCTGCTCGCGGCGACGGCCACGATGATGAGCACGATGGCCAGGTGCACGATGTACCCGCCGAAGCGGCGGCGCGCCTTGGTGGCGCTGCCGAAGAGCGCCCCCACCAGCCCCTCCTTGCGCTCGCGCATCCGCACCCGGACGGGCAGGGCAAGCTCACGCAGGGTGACGAGGGTGACGAAGCCCGCGAGGCCGAAGGTGAGCAGCGGGTAGAAGCCGCGCAGCCCCGCCGCGTAGCAGGCCGCCGTCACCGCGAGCCCCACCAGCGAGGGCACCACGAACTGCCGGCGCACCGTGGCCGGGTCCGAGCTCCCCCAGGGGAGCATGGGCCCCACGCCCATCAGGAAGAGCACCGCGATGCCGCCGGGCACCGCCATCTTGTTGAAGTAGGGCTCGCCCACGCTCACGCGCACGCCGCGCACCGCCTCGCTGATGAGCGGGTAGAGCGTGCCGATGAGCACCGTGAAGGTGATGGCCACGAACACCAGGTTGTTCACCAGGATGCTGGCCTCGCGGCTCGCGAGGCTCTTCACGTAGCCCTCGGCCACGAGCAGGTGTCCGCGCGCCGCGAGCAGCGCGATGCACACCACCAGCAGGAAGGCGATGAACACCAGGAAGGTGGGGCCGATCTCCGACTGGGTGAAGGAGTGCACCGAGTTGAAGATGCCCGAGCGGGTCATGAAGGTGCCCAGGATGGTGAGCACGAAGCTCGCCAGCGCGAGGCTGATGGTCCAGAGCTTCAGCATGCGCTTGCGCTCCTGCACCATCGTCGAGTGGATGAACGCGGTCGCCGTGAGCCACGGCAGGAAGCTCGCGTTCTCCACCGGATCCCACGCCCAGTAGCCGCCCCAGCCCAGCACCGCGTACGCCCACCAGCTGCCCAGGATGATGCCCACGGACAGGAAGGTCCACGCGATGAGCGTCCAGCGCCGCAGGGGGGCCATCCAGCTCTCGCGCAGCTCGCCTCCCAGCAGCGCTGCCACGGCGACCCCGAAGGGCACGGTCATGCCCACGTAGCCGAGGTAGAGCATCGGCGGGTGGATCACCATGAGGAAGTGGTTCTGCAGCAGCGCGTTGGGGCCCGGCCCGTCCGGCGGGACCGGGCTCACCGCGCTCCACGGGTTCGCCGGCCCCGCGATGAGGAAGGCGAAGAAGATGCCCACCCCGAGCATGGTGCCCAGCGCGAGCGTGAGGTGGCGCGGCTCCTCGCGGCGGCTCGCCAGCATGAAGGCGAGCACGTAGCTGCCCATGATGAGGCCCCAGAAGAGGATGGAGCCCTCGAGCGCGCTCCACAGGCTCACCACCGTGTAGAGCAGGGGCGTGGCCCGGCTGCCCACCTGCGCCACGTAGCGCACGCTGAAGTCGTGGGTGACGAGCGCGTGCACCATGGTCAGGTTGCTGCCCGCCATGCACAGGAAGAAGCCCCACACGCAGGCGCGCACCCAGCGCAGGCTGCCCGTGCTGCGGCGCATGCCGGCCGTGAGCCCCACGATCGCGCCGAAGGTCGCGAACGCGAGCCCCGCGAGGATGAGGCCGTAGCCCACCAGCCCGTTCAAGGCTTGCCCCCCGGACCGCCGCTGATGCCCTCGCCGGGGGCGCCATTGGACGCGGTCTTCTCCGGCTCCAGCGTCTGGTACAGCTTCTTCACGTCGTCGCTGTTCTTGGGCGCCCGGTACTCGTTGGAGTGGTTCACCATCAGCCGGTTGGAGCTGAAGACGTGCGAGGCGTCATAGGTGCCCTCCACCACCACGCCGATGCGCTCGCGGAACATCTGCGGCGGCACCTCCGTGCTGCGTACCAGCACGCTCGCGGCGCTCGGCTCGAGCCCCTGCGCCACGCGGAAGGTGAGCGAGGTGTGGGTCTCGTCCCAGTGGATGCTGCCCGGCTGCACGAGGCCGCCCAGACGCACCGTGGCCCCGTACGCGTCCTCGCCCTTGGCGAGCATCTCCGAGGGGCTCCAGTAGTAGACGAGGTTGTCGCCAATCTTCCCCAGCGACACGAAGGCGAGCCCCGCCGCGGCGACGAGCAGCGCGCCGAGCGCGAGGAGGCGGTTGCGGGTGGTGGGCTTCATCGCCGGCTTCTTCTCCGATTCCATGGCCGTCACTTCCCCGAAGGCCCGCGGTTGCCAGCGGGCGGAAGGTCCTGCGTGCGCGGGCGGCGCACCCAGAGCGAGAGCGCGTAGAGCGCGAGCCCCGCCCAGGCCACGCCGTACGCGCGCCCCACGAAGTCCCAGCCGCCCACGATGCGGCCCACGCCCACGCGCGAGGCGGCATCCGCCGCCTGGGCGAGCAGCCCCGAGGAGAGCACCGAGGCAACCGAAGCAAGGGGCATCATGCGACCTCCCGGGGGTGCGGCGCGCTGGGCAGCGCGTCTGGCAGGGCCACCTCGGCCTCGCGCTCGCGCAGGGCAATCCAGTAGCGGATGAGGACGAACGCGCACACCAGCGCGAGGAAGCCGAAGGCGTTCACCCGCAGGGGCAGCACCATCTGCGGGTCCACGGTGCGCGGGCTGCTCTGCACCTGGTGCAGGCTGCGCCACCAGCGCACGCTGAACCAGACGATGGGCAGGTTCACGAAGCCGATGATCCCCACCACCGCGCTCCACACCGCGCGCCGCTCCGGGTCCTCCACGAAGCGGCGCAGCGCGAGGTAGCCCGTGTAGGTGACGATCATGATCGCCTCCGCGGTGAGCCGCGGATCCCACGACCAGTACACCCCCCACGTGGGCTTGCCCCAGATGGAGCCGGTGACGAGGCCCAGCGTCGCGCACACCAGGCCCACCTCGGCCGAGGCCTCCGCGAGCGCGTCCGTGCGCCAGCTCGCCTTGAAGAGGTAGGCGAGCGCGCAGCCGAAGTTCAGCGTGAGCAGCAGGCAGGCCATCCACTGCAGCGGCACGTGCACGTACATGATGCGCTGCACGTCGCCCATCTCGCGGTCGGGCGGCGCCCACGCGAGCCCGAGGTAGTGGCCCACCACCAGCAGCACTGCGGCCAGTGCCCCCAGCACCCAGACGGTCTTGGATTTGCCCATAGGTTTGGCCCTTCGGTCCCTAGTCCTCGATCACCCGGGGGAACAGCACGAAGCCCAGGCTCCAGTATATCAGATTGAAGCCCGCCAGAAGCTTGAGCCATGAGCTCAGCTGATTCATCGGGTCACCCTGGAGGACCAGGTTGGTGGCCTTGGCGGCGGCGAGGAGCGCCGGGATGATCAGGGGGAAGAGTAACAGCGGCAGGAGCACGTCCCGCGCGCGGGCGTTGCTCGCGATGGAGGCGTACACGGTGCCCGGCGCGCTGAGCCCCATACAGCCGAGCAGAAGGGTGAGACCCAGGGGCAACAGCCCGAGCGTGATCTTCACTCCGTAGAGCGCCGCCATCACCGGCACCAGCAGCACCCCGAGCACCACGAGCAGCAGCCCGTTGCCCAGCGCCTTGGACAGGAAGATGGCGCGCGCGTCCGCCGGGGTGAGCCGCAGGCCATCCAGGCAGGCGTTCTCCTGCTCCACCCGGAAGCTCTCGCCCAGCGCGAGCACGCTGGCGAAGAGGATGGCGAGCCAGAGGTAGCCGCCCGCGTTGCGCTCCAGCAGGCGCGTGTCCGGCCCCAGCGCGAACGAGAAGAGCAGCAGCGTGGCGAGCGAGAAGAACACCAGCGCGTTGAGCCGCGCGCGGGTGCGCCACTCGATGAGCAGGTCCTTGCCCAGCAGCGCGAGCGTCGTGCGCGCGAGCCCCACTCCCTGGCGCGGCGCGCTCACGCGGCCACCGCCCGGCCGTCCTGCAGGTGCAGCCGCTCCTCGCACAGCGCGAGGCCCTGCTCCACCAGGTGCGTGGCGAGCACCACCGTGACCCCCTCCTGCTTCAGCTGCCCGATGATCTCCTCCATCGCCGCGATGCCCGCGGGGTCCAGCTCCCCGAAGGGCTCGTCCAGGAGCGCGAGCGAGGGCCGCTTCATCAGGAGCCGCGCGATGGCGAGCCGCTTGCGCATGCCCGCGGAGAACTGGCGCACCGGGCTGTCCGAGCGCTGGGTGAGCCCCACCCGGGTGAGCAGCCCCTGCGCGGCGTCTCGCGGGGAGGGCAGGCCCAGCAGCCGCGCGAACACCGTGAGGTTCTGCTCCGCGGTGAGGTCCTCGTACAGGAAGCTCGCGTGGCTCAAGAGCGCCACCTCGCGCCGCACCTCGTCCCGCGCGCCCACGCTGTCCTTGCCCAGCACCTCCACCCGGCCCGCCGTGGGGCTGAGCGCCGTGGCCACCAGGCGCAGCAGCGTCGTCTTCCCCGAGCCGTTGTGCCCGGTGAGCAGCAGCGAGCGCCCCGCGGGCAGCGCATAGCTGAGCCGCGCGAGCGCCCAGCGGCGCCCGTAGCGCTTGCTCACGTCGTGCAGCGCGAGCGCCGGCACAGCGTCAGGGGAAGGGGGAGGGGGCATGGAGGCCCGCGTAAGTAGCCGGAAATCGCCGCGTTCACCAGCGGACTCGGCACCCCCGCGCCCCCCGGCGGCGCACAGGGAAGGGTGGAGCCGCTCGGGTGGAAAGTTTTTCAGCAGGTAGGCCTGCTCGCCCCGGGAGCGGCGGATCGGCTCGCCCAGAGCGTTGGAAGATCAGGCGCTTGGCGCGCGCGCCGCTGGCACCGGGGCTGCAACGGAGCGCCGCCAATCCACAGGGCGCGTCAGGGCACGCGCGGGGGTCGGGACGGGTATGTCGGGTTCGATGCTGATTCGTCGGGTGGTGAAGGGCGCGGCCGCGGGCTTCATGCACTACAGCGGGGTGCGCAGCGCCATGGCGAAGTGGCGCCGCAGCCAGTCCGGCGGGCGGCGCATCCTCATCGTCAGCTACCACCGCGTGGTGAGCGACTTCACCGGCGAGCTGCAGCGCTCCATCCCCGGGCTGCTCATCTCCCAGGAGACCTTCCAGAAGCACCTCGAGGAGGCGGCGGCCGCCGGCTACGACTTCGCCAGCATCGGGGACGCGGTGGACGTGATGGCGGGCCGGCGCACGGCGAAGAAGGACCTGTGCGTGGTGACCTTCGACGACGGCTACCGGGACGTGTACCGCTACGCCTACCCGGTGCTGAAGAAGCTGGGCGTGCCGGCCATCACCTATCTGCCCACGGCGTTCATCGGCACGGATCGCCGCTTCAACCACGACCGGCTCTTCCACCTCGTGCGCAAGATGCAGGAGCGCAAGAACCGGCCCTTCTTCGACACGCTGCCCGCCGCGGCCGCCGAGCTCCTGCAGCCCATCCTCTCCGGGCACAAGAGCGCGAGCGCCACGCTGGACGACTTCATCGAGGTGCACCCCGGCTCCACGCTCACCGAGGTCATCGACGCGCTCGAGCAGCAGCTGGGCGGCGACCCGGACCTCACCCCCGAGCAGGGCGACATCATGAACTGGGACGAGGTGCGCCGCATGCACCGCGACGGCTTCGAGTTCGGCGCCCACACGCTGGGCCACACCGTGCTCACGCTGGAGAGCACCGAGTCCGTGGAGCGGGAGATCGGCGAGAGCAAGCGCACCATCGAGCGCGAGCTGGGCTGCCGCGTGCAGGACTTCGCCTACTGCAACGGCTGGTACTCGGACGAGATCATCCGCGTGCTGCAGGCGCAGGGCTTCCGCTCCGCCGTCACCACCGAGGACGTGCCCAACCGCATCGGCGGGGACCCCTTCGCCCTCAAGCGCAAGGTGCTCTGGGAGAACTTCAGCCTCGGCATGCTCGGCGACTACTCGCCGAGCCTCACTACCTGCCAGCTCGACGACTGCTTCGGCGTGCTCGGCATGAGCAGCCCGGTGCTCGGCAAGCGCCCGCACCAGGCGCGCGGCCTGAGCGCCTCTCTCGCGGCGCAGACGCTGCGCGCCGCGGCCGCCGCCAACAACCTGCCCAAGGAGAACCCGTGAAGGACCGTACAGCCCCCGCGAGTGCCGGAGGCGGAAGCTTCCTCGGCAAGGCGGGGCCCCTGGTGCTCGCCCGGCTCTTCACCGCCGGACTGACCCTCTCCATCCCCCTGGTGCTCGCGCGGGTGCTGAACCTGAGCGAGTACGGCACGTACTACCAGCTCTTCCTCATCGCCACGACGCTCTACTACGTGCTGCCCTTCGGGGTGGTGCAGAGCCTCTACTACTTCCTGCCGCGCGCGGAGGCGAAGCGCCCCTTCCTCGGGCAGACGCTGCTCTTCATGACCGCCGCGGGGCTCGTGGGCGGGCTCGGGGTGGTGGCGGCGCTCTCGCCCGTGGCCGCGTGGTTCTCCAACCCCGCGCTGCTCAGCTTCCGCGCGCCGCTCGCGCTCTACACCGCGCTGCTCATCGGGGCGATGCCGCTGGAGGTGAGCCTCACCAGCCAGGGCCGCACGCGCGAGAGCGCGCTCGTGTACCTGGCCTCGGACGCGGTGCGCGCCGGCGTGATGGTGGTGCCCTGTCTGCTGGGCTTCGGGCTGCACGGGCTGATGTGGGCGGTGGCGGGCTTCGCGCTCGCGCGCTACCTGGCCACCTGGGCGCTCACCCTGCGCAGCAGCACCGGGCCGCTGTTCAGCCCGCAGCTGATGCGCGCGCAGCTCGCGTACGCGGCCCCCTTCGGCGCGGCGATGCTGCTCAGCGTGCCGCAGCAGAACGCGCACCTGTACATGGTGGCCGGCGCCGTGGCCCCGGCGCTCTACGCGCTCTACCGCGTGGGCTGCTTCCAGCTGCCGGTGGTGGACCTGCTCTACACCCCCACCAGCGAGGTGCTGATGGTGCGCCTCGGCGAGCTGGAGAAGGAGGGGAGGCTCGACGAGGCAGTGGACGCCTTCAAGGAGGCCGCGGGCAAGCTCGCCTTCGTGTTCCTGCCCTTCGCCGCCTTCCTCTTCGCCGCCGCGCCCGAGTTCATCGGGGCGCTGTTCGGCCAGAAGTTCCTGCCCGCGGTGCCCATCTTCCGCGTCAGCGTGCTGGGCGTGGCGCTCGCGGTGCTGCCCATGGACGGCGTGCTGCGCGCGCGCGGCTTCACCCGCGCCATCTTCCTCTCGTACCTGACCAAGGCGCTCGTCACGCTGCCGCTCGTGTACCTGGGCGTGCGCCACTTCGGGATGTCCGGCGGCATCGCCTCGTGGGCGCTCGCGGAGGTGGTGGGCAAGGCCACGCTGCTGATGCCCCTGCCGCGCGCGCTCTCCACGCCGGAGCGCCCGCTGCACCTGCGCGACGTCATCCCCTGGCGGCAGCTGGGCCAGGCGGGGCTCTCGGCCGCCGCCGCCGCGCTGGGCGTCACGCTGCTGCGGCTCTTCCTGGGGCACGCGTACCTCGGCCTGCCCACGGGCTTCGTGTGGCGCGCGCTGCCGCTCGCGGTGGCCGGCATCCTGTTCGCCACGGGCTACGTCGCCGTCCTGCACGCGACAGGCGTGCGGCTGCTCGCGCTGATCGCGAACGTGAGGCTGCGCCGCGCAGCGTGAGGGGTAGGGAACGGCACTTCCCACCGGCGTGGGAGGTACCTAGCTTGGCCACGACCCAACGGGGGCCGTGGGTCTTTGGGCCAGAGGTCGAGGGGACGGGGGAAGAGGGCGATGGGCGTGGACGCGATGACGCTGTACCGGGCCGCACGGCGGCTGCATCTCAAGAACATCCCGGTGCTGCCGGACCTGCTGCGCAAGGCGATCTACTACCTGCACAGCTCCTCCATCCCGCAGGACGCGGACATCGGCGAGGGCACGCAGCTGGGCTACGGAGGCATCGGCGTGGTCATCCACAAGGCGGCCCGCATCGGGCGCCAGTGCCTCATCTCGCAGCAGGTCACCATCGGCGGGCGCTCGGGCCTCGAGGGCGCGCCGGTCATCGGCGACTACGTGCGCATCGGCGCCGGGGCGAAGATCCTCGGCAACATCACGGTGGGGGACTTCGCCGTGATCGGCGCGAACGCGGTGGTGGTGAAGGACGTGCCCCCGGGCGCGGTGGTCGCAGGAGTCCCCGCGCGCGTGCTGCGCCGGGAGCCGGACCCGCTCGCCAGCTACCAGCGGGACATGGGGCTCGCCCCCCAGCCGCCGCCGCCCACCAAGACGCCCACCCACATCCAGTAGGCAGCGGTCCGAGACCGGAGAACCACACACCATGCGCGTGCTCCTCGTGGGGGACTACCCCCCGCCTCATGGCGGGGTCGCGGTCCACGTCCAGCAGCTCCATCGATTTCTTCGCAGCCGCGGCGTCGAGGCGAAGGTGCTCGACATCGGGAAGGGTGGCCGGCCGGATCCGGACGTCCTCCCGGTGCGCACGCTCGCCCAGTACTCGCTGCGGCTCGCGGGGTTCTTGCGCGCCGGGTGGACGGTCCACGTCCACACCAGCGGAAACAACCCGAAGTCCTGGGTGCTCGCCGCCACGGCCGGCATCCCGGGCCCGCGCGCTCCGCGCGTCATCACCCTGCACTCGGGGCTCCTGCCGGGCTACCTCGCGGCCTCCGCGGCGCGCCGGGCCTTCGCGCGCGCCGCGCTCGCGGGCTACGACCGGGTCATCGCCGTGTCGGACGCGGTGAAGGCCGCCCTGGTGGACGCCGGCGTCCCCGAGCGCAAGGTGCAGGTGGAGCCAGCCTTCTGCGCCTCGCAGGTGCGCCCCGGCGCCGCCACCCCCGAGGTGGAGGCCGCCCGCGCGCGCCGCACGCCGCTCATCGCCATGGCGCACCACCCCTCGCCGGTGTACGGCCGCGCGCTCGCCTTCCGCGCGCTGCGCCTCGTGGCCGAGCGCCACCCGGACGTGGGGCTCGCGCTCTTCGGCCCGGGCATCGGCACGGACGACTTCGTGCGCGACGTGCGCGAGGCCCGCGTCGCCTCCCACCTCGAGCTGCTCGGCGAGCTCGCCCACGACCAGGCCCTCGCGCTCATCTCCCGCTCGGACGTGTTCCTGCGCCCCACCACGCACGACGGGGACGCCATCTCCGTGCGCGAGGCGCTCACGCTGGGGGTCGCCTGCGTGGCCTCGGACGTGTGCACCCGGCCGGCGGGAACGATCACCTTCGCCAACAATGATCCTGCGGCCCTCGCGGCTGCCGTGGAGCGGGCGCTCACCGGCGCCCGGGCGCAGGTCGCCTCGCCGGACGCCGGGCCCGTGCTGCTCGCGCTCTACGCGCAGCTCGCGGGGCTGCCTCCGCCTGCGGCCGACCACGCCGCCGCAGCCTGAACCCTTCTCTGGACCTTTCTCGCCTTCGCTACAGGAGATGACGCATGCGCCGCACCGATGACATGGACCTCGCTCGCCGCGCCCTCAGGGGCCGCGACCTGGTGGTGTTCTCCAACGACTGGGACGGGGACCCGCTCTCCAAGACGCACATCATGCGGATCCTCGCGCGCGACAACCGCGTGCTGTGGGTGAACAGCATCGGCTACCGCGCGCCCAAGGCGAACGCCCACGACGCGAAGCGCATCTGGAAGAAGCTCAGCAGCTTCACCCAGGGCATCCGCGAGGTAGAGCCCAACCTCTTCGTGCTCGCGCCGCTCGCCATCCCCGCCTACGGCTCCGAGGCCATCCGCGCCGCGAACCGCGAGCTGCTCAAGCTGCAGGTGAAGCGCGCGATGAAGCAGCTCAAGTTCGAGCGCCCGGTGGGCTGGAGCTTCCTGCCCACCAGCGCGCCCGTCTCCGGCACCCTGGGCGAGGACTTCCTCGTCTACCACTGCGTGGACGAGTTCAGCGCCTTCAGCGACACCAACGGCCGCCACATCGCCGAGCTGGAGCAGGTGCTGCTCAAGAAGGCGGACCTGGTCATCACCTCGGCGGAGCGCCTGCGCGAGAACAAGGTCAAGGTGAACCCGCGCACCGTGCTCGTGCGCCACGGCACCGACTTCCAGCACTTCGTGAAGGCGTGCGACCCGGCCACGCCCATCCCCGAGGACATCGCGAGCCTGCCCAAGCCCATCTTCGGCTTCTTCGGCCTCGTGGCGGACTGGGTGGACCAGGATGCGCTCATCGCCACCGCGAAGGCGCACCCCGAGGGCAGCGTCGTCATCGTGGGCAAGGTGGCCCCGGACGTGGACGACTCGAAGCTGCGCGCCGTGCCCAACATCCACCTGCTCGGCCGCAAGCGCTACGAGGAGCTGCCCGGCTACTGCAAGGCCTTCGACGTGAGCCTGATGCCCTTCACCGTGAACGAGCTCACGCTGAACGCGAACCCGCTCAAGGTGCGCGAGTACCTGGCCGCGGGCCTGCCCTGCGTCTCCACGGACCTGCCCGAGGTGCGCAAGGTGGGGCTGTGCAAGATCGCCACCTCCACCGAGGACTTCGTGCGCAAGGTGGACGAGTGCCTCGCGGAGGGGGCGGGCCCCCGCCGCGAGCGCGCCGAGCGCATCTACTCGGAGAGCTGGGACGCCCGCGTGGAGGAGATCCGCCAGCACGTGGGCGCCGCCATGCTCAAGGCCGGCAAGCAGCTCTAGCGCGGCCTCCTCACCGGGCCCCGCTTGCCCCCACGCGCGCACGCGTTCCCAGGAACTCGTGCACGCTGGGGGCGTTGCGCGCCTGCGCATCCACGCACAGCTGGATGGACTCCAGCGCGCGTGCGAGCGCGCGCGGGCCGCCCTCGATCTGCTTCACCTGGGGCGTGAGCAGCGCGTCCGCCTGCGCGCGCTGCTCCGGGGTGCAGAGCACGCCGGCGCGCTCGATGAGCCAGCCCAGCTCGTCCGAGCGCAGGCGCTTCGCGAGCGAGGGGAAGCTCTGCTGGTAGAAGGCCCAGGCCTGCGCGCGAGACTCCGCGCCTCCCAGCGCCGCCTGCAGGATGCCCACCGTCTCGCGCGCGTCGAACTCGGTGCCCTTCACCAGCTCGAGCGCGCGGGCGAGCTGGGTGGGGTCGCGGAAGGACCCGAGGATGCCGAGCAGCTCGCCGCGCTCGCGCCGGTCCTTCGCCGAGCGCGCCTGCGCGAGCACCGTGTCGTAGAGCGCCGCATCCCCGCGGCGCGCCGCCACGCGCAGCGCCGTGTGGCCCACGTCCTCGGGCACCGCGCTGCGATCCTTCAGCCACGCCTTCGCGAGGCGCGTGGCCTCGGCCGAGAGCACCGGGTCCTCGCCGGCCCCCGCCGCGAGCGGCACGATCATCAGCCGCAGGCGCTGCACGTTCTCGTCCTCACCGGGGCGCGCCACCCACCCGAGCTGCCGGGCGCGCGGGGCGTAGGTCTGGCGCAGCCACGCGCGGTAGCGGCCGCGGTCCTCCGCGCTGAGCTGCTCCAGCCGCACGCCCTCGAGCAGCTCCATCCCGCGCTGCACCATCAGGCGGCTGGGGTCGCGCGCCGTGGCGGGCACGGCAGGAAGCGCCTCACCCAACCGCAGGTCCGCGCGCGCCACACCCGCCTTCACGTCCGAGAGCAGGGCGAGCCGCTCGTCCTCGCTCAGCGCTCCGGAGGGCGCCTGCAGCAGCGCGTCCAGCTGCGGCCGCGCGTAGCCCGCGTGGTAGTAGCCGCGGCCCTCGGCGTTGAGCAGCACCCAGCGCGGGCAGCCCGGCTGCTGCAGCGCGAGCTCTCCCTGGGCCTCGGTGAGCAGCGTGCACTGGCGCTCCGCCTTCGCGCCGGTGCCCGCGCGCACGCACACCGGCACGCTCCAGGTCTGCCCGAGCTTTCCCGCGGATCCCGCGGGCCAGTAGCGCTCCTGCGAGAGCTGCAGCCTGGCGGGAGCGCCCGGTGTGCACTGCACCTGGGCGGTGATGCGCGGCACACCCGCCTGGTCCACGAAGCTCTTGAACACCTGCGCGGCCTCGGGGCCCGCGACCTGCGAGAGCGTGGTCACGTAGTCGTCCGAGGTGGCCGTCTTCCACGCGTGGGTGCGCACGTGGGTGCGCATCACGTCGCGCACCTTCTCCGGGCTGAGCCAGGTCTCCAGCATCCCCAGCACCGAGGCGCCCTTCGAGTACGTGGTCCCATTGTCGAAGGCGCCGATGATGTCGTCGTTGGTGGCCACGGGCTTGCGCACCGGAGGCGTGTTCACCAGCGAGTCCGTGCTCATGGCGAAGGAGAGCGACTCGGCGCTCATCTCCCGCCCCAGGCCCCACGCGGGCTCGAAGCCGTCCATGGTCTTGCGATCCAGCCAGCTGGTGAAGGACTCGTTGAGCCACACGTCGTTCCACCAGCGGCAGGTGACCAGGTCGCCGAACCAGTAGTGGCCCAGCTCGTGGCCCGCAATGGTCGCGTAGCGCTGGCGGCGCTCCAGGGTCTCCTCGCCCGGCTTGATCAGCGTGAGCGGCTGGCCGAGCGCGACGATGCCCGGGTGCTCCATGGTGCCCCAGAAGCGCGGCACCACCGCGACGTCCAGCTTCTCGAAGGGGTAGGCCTGATCGAAGAAGTCCTCGAGCACCTGCACGATGCGCGGGGTGACGCGCGCGGCGTACGCCGTCTCGGGCCCGCGGCCATGCGGCACGATGAAGTGCAGCGGCACCTTCGTGCGGCCCACCGTCCCGGCATCCACCACGTCGAAGGGGCCCACCATGAAGGCGACGAGGTAGCTGGGCAGCGGCTTGCTCTCGGCGAAGGTGACGCGCTTGAGCCCATCGGGCAGCGGCTCCTCGCGCACCACCGGCGCGTTCGCCGCGGTCACGTGCTCGGCCTTCACCGTGAAGGTGAGCTGCCAGGGCACCTTGAAGGTGGGCTCGTCGAAGCAGGGGAAGGCGCGCCGCGCGTCGATGGGCTCGAAAAAGGTGTAGAGGTACGGCTCGCCGGCCTCGGTCTCGCCGTACAGGCCCTGGCTCAGCTTGCGCTCCACGTGGCCGGTGAAGGTGAGCACCAGCCGGGCGCGTCCTGCCGGCAGCTCCTCGGGCAGCAGCAGCCCGAGGCGCCCCGCGTCCGCCGTGACGGGCTTTGCCTCGAGCGTGCGGCCCTCGCGCTCCACGCGCGCCGCCGTCACCTGCACGTCCAGCGCGTGCAGCCACACCTGGCGCACCGGGGCGCGCACGTCCACGTCGATGGTGACCGTACCCGGATAGGTGTCCTCGCGCGGCAGCAGCGTGAGCTCGAGCGCGTAGTGCACCGGCTGCACGGTGTCCGGGAGCCTCAGCTCGGGCGGCGCAGGCTGCGGGTACTCGGGCGCCTTGGCCGCAGGAGCGGCAGCTGTCGAGGCGGGTGCGGGAGCGGGGGAGTGGCCACAGTGCAGCGAGCCCACGGCGAGGAGCATCAGCAGGAGTCGGCGCATGACCCCACGCCACCCTCCCGCGCCCGCCCTGTCAACCGCGATCGCTGCCGCGCCCCCGCGTGAGCAACACCCGCGCTGCGGCCGCCGGGTCCGCGGCGGCGAGCACCCCCGAGATGGTCGCGAAGCCGTCCGCGTCGGGAAGCGCGGCCGCGCGCACCGGGTCGATGCCGCCGAGCGCGAGGGCGGGACAGCTCAGCTGCGCCCGCAGTGCGGCGTACCCCGCCGGGCCCAGGGGAGCGCGCGTGTCGTCCGGCTTCGAGCCGGGCGCGTACACCGGGCTCACCAGGGCGAGGTCCGCGCCGGCCGCGTCCGCCGCCTCGCGCGCGTCGTGCACCGCCGCGCTCACGAGCCGCCCTGCGGGGAGCGCCGGGCGCACGTCCGCAGGCGTGAGTCCTCCCGCAGGCAGGTGCAGGTGCGCCCCGAGCAGGAGCGCCACGTCCAATCGGCCGTTGATGAAGAGCGGCCGCGCGAGCCGCTCGCACAGGGCCGCGAGCACCCGCGCCTCCTCGAGGAACTGCCGCAGCCCGACCCCCGGGTGGCGGTGCTGCACGGCCACCTCGGGACCTGCCGAGAGCGCCGCCTCGAGCGACCCGAGCAGGCGCGCTCGCGGCAGGCCCCAGTCGGTGATGACGACGAGGCGCGGGAGCACCCGCGCTACTCGACCAGTCCTTCGAGGGGGCTCGACGCCGAGCCGTACGCCTTGCGCGGGATGCGGCCCGCGAGGAAGGCCTCGCGCCCCGCCTCGACCGCCTTGCGCATGGCCACGGCCATCCGCACCGGATCCCTCGCACCGGCAATGGCGGTGTTCATCAGCACCGCGTCCACGCCCAGCTCCATCGCGATCGCGGCATCCGAGGCCGTGCCCACGCCGGCGTCCACGATCACCGGCACCTTCACGGTCTCGCGGATGAGCCGGATGTTGTGCGGGTTGCGCACGCCGAGGCCCGAGCCGATGGGCGCCGCGAGCGGCATCACCGCGGCGCAGCCCGCGTCCTCGAGCTTGCGCGCGGTGATGGGGTCGTCGCTCGTGTAGGGCAGCACGGTGAAGCCCTCCTTCACCAGGATGCGCGCCGCCTTCACCGTCTCCTCCACGTCCGGGTAGAGGGTCTTCTCGTCGCCGAGCACCTCGAGCTTCACCCACTTGCTCATGCCCAGCTCCTCGGCGAGCCGGCAGGTGCGCACCGCGTCGTCCGCCGTGTAGCAGAGCGCGGTGTTGGGCAGCAGCCGCATGCGCTTCGTGTCGATCCAGCTCATCAGCGACTGCTCGCCCTGGGCCTTGAGGTCCAGGCGGCGCACCGCCACGGTGACCACCTCGGCGCCGCTCGCCTCGTGGCAGCGCTTCATGATCTCGAAGCTCGGGTACTTGCCGGTGCCGATGAGCAGCCGCGACCCGAAGGTGACGCCTGCGATGGTGAGGGGAGTGTCCTGCTGGCTCATGTCCGCGCTCCTAGCCGCCGCCTACGAAGGTCACGATCTCCACGCGGTCTCCCTCTTTGAGCCGGTGCTCGGCGTGCTGCGCGCGGCGCACCACCGCCGCGTTCACCTCCACCGCCACCCCAGGCCCCGAGAGCGAGAGCTCCGCGAGCAGGCGCGTGAGGTTCACGCCGTCCTGCACCTCCCGGGGATCGCCGTTCACCCAGACCTTCACGCGCCGCTGCTCCTATCGGGAAACACGCAGGGAGACTGCGTTCAGGTCGAGCCCTACAGGCGAGGGAGCGCAGTGTCAACGCGCACGCTCGGAGCCGTCAGAGCGCACGGCAGCCCGTTTCATCCCGACGAGTAGCAGGCAGCCGATCGAGCCGTGCGCAGTCAGGCCGGCGCCCCTGTGTCGCTCCCTGCGCGCTGACAAGCTCTTTTCCGGGCCCGGGTCGAGCACCACCTTGCTTTGCGAAGCGCCGGGTTGAACCCGGACACAACGAAAGGGGCATCGACATGCGGAAGCTCATGATGGCGGTGGGGGCGGTGGCGGCGCTGGGGATGATGGCGGGCTGTCAGGACAACAAGAGCAAGGTCGCCGACGAACAGCGTGACGTGGCCCAGGCGCAGGCCAAGGCCAGCGAGAAGGTCGCCGACGCGCGCCAGGACGCCGCCAAGGACAAGGCGGAGGCCCAGAAGGAGGAGAACAAGGACCTCGCCAACGCCAACCAGGAGGCGGCCGACGCCCAGCGCGACGCGCAGAAGAAGATGGCGAACGCGGACGAGGAGGCCCAGAAGAAGATCGCGGACGCACAGAAGGACGTGAACGAGGAGAAGAAGGACGTGGCCGAGGCCCGTCAGGACGCGGCGCGTGACAGCGCGGACGACAGCGCCACGGGCGGCAGCGGCGCGGCGATCCCCGCGGCCGGCACCCTCACCGGCACGCTCAAGGACGTCACGATGGCCAACAACCTCCAGCTCGTCGACTCCACGGGCAAGGAGCTGAAGCTCAAGACCAACGACGCGACCCGCGTCATGTACAACAACAAGGCCGCGAAGCTGGACAGCTTCGACGAGGGCACCCAGGTGCGCGCCTCCTACGTGAAGGACGGCGACGACATGGTGGCCCGCGACGTGACCGTGCTGAAGGCCGTGATGAAGAAGTAGTCGCCTTCACACGGATGCAGCGCTGCGGCTCCGTCCTCCGGGACGGGGCCGCAGTCATTGGGTGCGAGTGCGCCGTTGTGGCGCGCGCCCGGACGGCCCACACTGGCGCGCGTGACGGACGTGCTCGAGCTCCATCGCCGCTGGCCCATCGCGGACGCCCACGCGGACTCCCTCATGTGGAACCGCGACCTCACCGTGCGCTCGCACGAGGGGCACGTGGACTTCCCGCGCCTGCGCGAGGCAGGGGTGAAGCTGCAGTGCTTCACCCTCGTGACGCGCGGCTTTCCCTTCGTCGGCGGCTTCCCGGTGTTCGGCGCGTGGCGCGGCTGGCCGCGCGAGGCGCTCAGGGGCGAGTGGGCGCGCGCGCAGTGGCAGATCGACCGGCTCGAGGACTTCTGCCGGCGCTCCCAGGGACAGGCGGCCATCGCCACCCGCGGCGCGCAGCTCGCGCAGAACCTCGCCGAGGGCCGGCTCTCCGCGGTGCTCGGCGTCGAGGGCGGCCATGCGCTGGAGGGGAGGGTGGAGCGCCTCTCGGAGCTGCACGCGCGCGGCGTGCGCTTCATGGGGCTCACCCACCTGTCCAACAACGCACTGGGCGGCTCCTCCTTCCCCTTCATGGGCAACCGCACCCTGTCCGCGCTCGGACGCGAGGTGCTCGACGAGATGGCCCGTCTGGGGATGAGCGTGGACGTGGCCCACGCCTCGGAGCAGACCCTGGAGGCCGTGCTCTCGCACCCCCGCGCGCGCCCCTTCTGCTCGCACACCGGCGTGCGCTCCGCCGGTGGAGGCTGGCGCAACCTCCCGGACGACACCCTGCGGCGCATCGCCGAGCGGGGTGGGGTGGTGGGCATCATCTTCGGCACCGTGTACCTCGGCGGAGACCGCATCGAGGACGTGGTGCGCCACATCGAGCACGCACTGGACGTGATGGGCGAGGAGGCCGTGGGCCTGGGCTCGGACTTCGACGGGATGGTGCCGCTGCCCAAGGGCATGCGGGATGTCACCGGCCTCCCACTGCTCACCGAGGCCCTGCTGCGCCGCCATCCAGAAGCGCGCGTGGAGCGTGTCCTCGGGGGCAACCTCCACCGCTTCTTCCGGGAGACCCTCGGGTCCTAGACCCGAAAATCCGAGGAAACTGAAAAACACCGCACTTGCCGAATCGCCGCCCGATGCCTACCTCGGGGACCGAGCGAGGAGGCAAGCATGCGAGCGAGCAGCTGGAACGGGGTCTGGGTGGCAGTGATCGCGCTGGCGGTGGGCTGCCACGAGGCCACCGGTGTGCGCGAGCCCGGAGACGGCGGTCCTGGCGTCGTCGACCCGCCACCGCCGCCTCCGCCGCCGCCGCCGCCCCCGCCCCCGCCGCCGCCGCCTCCGCCCCCGCCGCCGCCGGAGTTCAAGCGCGTGCCCGCGCCCAACCCCATCCCGGCCGAGAACGCGAAGCCCGGCGACACGAGCTGGCGCCAGGGCAGCAGCGCGCCTCCCGGCACCGTCGAGCTCTACGCCTCGCTCGACTCGGCAAAGGCCGGTGACACGGTCTCGGTGAAGGTCTCCACCAGGAGCCCCGGCACCATCAGCGCCACCGTGTACCGGCTCGGCTACTACGGCGGCGCCGGTGCGCGGAAGGTGTGGAGCGGCAGCGCCTTCGACACGCGGACGCAGGCACCGTGCCCCCGGGACTCGACCACGGGCCGCGTGGAGTGCGCCTGGGACGACACCTTCTCCTTCAAGGTCGGCGACGACTGGGTCTCCGGCTTCTACCTCGTGAAGGTGAGCTACAGCGGCTACAAGCGCTTCACGCCCTTCATCGTGCGCGACGACCGCGCCGCCGAGCTCCTCTACGGCTCGGCCCTCTACACCTCGCAGGCCTACAACCGCTGGGGCGGCGAGAGCCTCTACGCCACCTCCTCGGGCATGCCGTACAACCGCAGCTACGAGGTCTCGTTCGACCGGCCCTTCGAGGCGGACGATGGCCGGGGCAAGGTCTTCTACCTCGAGCAGCCCTTCATCACCTGGCTGGAGAAGGAGGGCTACGACGTCACCTACGGCACCAACTCGGACTTCCTGCGCTACGGCAACTTCCTCGAGGGGATCGGCGCCTACGTGCACGCGGGCCAGGACGAGTACTGGCCCACGCAGCAGCGCACGCAGGTGGATGCGGCGCTCGCCAGCGGGAAGATGAGCCTCGCGTACTTCGGCGGGAACGGCGCCTACTGGCGCGTGCGCGGTGAGAAGGACCGGGCCGGCAACGAGCTGCGCACCATCGTTTGCTACAAGAACACGCCGTGGCTGGACCCGCAGCCCGGGAGCACCGTGCGCTTCCGCGACGACCCCAACCCTCACCCCGAGAGCGAGCTCTTCGGCGTGATGTACGACGGCTGGCAGCTCATCAGCTTCCCGCTCGTGGTCGCAGACGAGTCCCACTGGCTCTTCGAGGGCACGGGCCTCACCACCGGCACGCAGCTGCCCGGCTTGCTGGGCTTCGAGGTGGATCGCATCTGGCCGGACCTTGCGGGCACGCCCACGAATCAGCGCGTGAGCCTGGAGAGCCCGCTGCTCACGGCCGAGGGGATCCCCAACGTCTCGCACGGCGTGGACCGCGATCTGCCCGGCGGCACCCACATCTTCGCCTCCGGCACCATCCAGTGGCCGCTCGCCTTCGGCTCGGACCCCGAGCTGCACGACGACCGCGTCCTGCGCATGACGGCCAACGTGCTGGAGCGCTCGCTCGAGCACCGCCGCGCCCACCGCGCGCTCGCGCCCGTGACGAGCAGTGGCACGCCGGAGAACGAGCCCATCGCCGTGTGGGCGAGCTCGGTGCACGCCTTCGCCGGCCAGCCGGGCCGCGGCGGCTACCGCGAGGGCCCTGCGGACCAGGCGCTGTTCAACGGTCCCACGGGCGTTGCCGTGGGCCCGGACGGCCGCGTCTACGTGGCGGACACCAACAACAACCGCATCCGCGTGATCGGCACCGACTCCGAGCACACCGTGAGCCTCGTCGCCGGGACGGGCGCGCTGGGACCCGTGAAGGTGCTGAACGACGTGGCCGGCGCGACGGCGCAGTTCCGCAAGCCCACGGGCGTGGCGGTGGCCCCGGACGGGACCGTCTACGTGGCGGACTCGGACAACCACTGCATCCGCAGCATCGTGGAGACGCCGCAGGGCTGGAGGGTCTCGCTCTTCGCGGGCTCCGACAGCCGCCAGTCCGGCTACGCGAATGGAGCAGGCCCGGCCGCGCGCTTCAACCGTCCGACCGCCCTCGCCGTGGACTCGCTGGGCAACGTCTACGTCGCGGACCAGGCGGGCAACAGCGTGCGCATGATCAGAGTGGACCCGATCACCCACGCGGTGGAGGTCACGACGCTCGCGGGCAACGGCCAGGCCGGAGATGCGGACGGCGCAGACGGCAGCCAGGCTCGGTTCAACAACCCGAGCGCCATCGCGGTGGGCTCGGCCGGCGAAGTCTTCGTCTTCGAGGGCTACAGCCAGAAGCTCAAGCGCATCGCGCCCGAGGCGCCCCACGCGGTGACCACGCTCGCGGGCAAGGACGGCGCGCAGGGCTTCGCGGACGGGCCCGGCAATCAGGCCCGCTTCCGCGCCCAGATGGGCCTCGCGGTGGGACCGGTGGGGGAGATCTACATCGCGGACACGGCGAACTTCCGGCTGCGCAAGGTCATCACCGGCGCCGATGCGGCCTCCAGCCGCGTCTACACCATCGCGGGCTCGGGGAAGCTGGGGCTCACCCTGGGCAGCGGCAGCCAGGCGGACCTCTCCATCCCCGCCGGCCTCGCGGTCGTCCCCTCGGACGAGTCGATCCTCGTGACGGACGCGTTCAACAACGTCATCCGCCGCGTCATCCGCTAGGCGGCGAGCAGGCGCGAGAGGAAGGCGTCCAGCACGCCGTTGAAGGCCTCGGGGTTCTCCTGGTTCGGCAGGTGGCCGGCCGCCGGGATGACCTCGAGCTGGGCGCCGCCGATGAGGTCCGCCATCTGGCGGGCCTTCTCGAGCGGCGTCACGTGATCCTCGGCGCCCACCACCACGAGGGCAGGCCCCGCGAAGCGCGCGAGCATGTCCTTGCTGTCGTGGCGCAAGCCCATCCCGCGCAGCGCCGCCGCGATGCCGCCGGGAGTCCCCTCGCGCATCAGCGCCGCCACCTCGCGCCCCACGCGTGAGTCCACGGGCGAGGTGATGAGCTTGGGCAGGTTGTTCTCCAGCACGGACTGCACGCCGCGCGCGAGCGCGTCCTGGGCCTGCGTCTCGCGCCGGGCGCGCCCCGCGTCGTCGTCCGCCGTCACCTGCGTGTCCACCAGGACCAGGGCCCGCACGCGGCTCGCGTCCTCGCGCAGCAGCGCCATCGAGGCGTACCCGCCCATGGACACCCCGCCCACCACGGCCGTGTCCAGGCCCAGGGCATCGAGGATGGCGAGGCCGTCGCGGGCCATGCGGGACATCTCGGTGGGGCCCTCGCCCAGGGCGCTCCCGCCGAAGCCCCGCGCGTCCGGCAGCAGGAAGCGGTAGCGGCCTCCCAGCGCCGCCACCTGGGGCGCGAAGGACCCACTGGTGAGCGGGAAAGCATGAAAGAGCAGGACGGGCAGGCCGCGGCCCTCGTCGCGGTAGTGCAGGGGGACGCCGTCGACGTTCAGGGTGGGCATGGGTGCTCCAGGACCGGGAAGGGGGGGAGGGGGGCCTGGCTCCGCTCTACCGAAGGAGCCCCGGCGGGGGGAAGCGCCGCGTGAGGGTGAACATCCGGTAGAGGAAGGGCAGGATCCGATTAAAGTGCGGTCCCCGTGGCCGCCGCCCCCTCACCCGACACCCTCCCCGCGAGGCTCGAAGAGCTCCTCACCGCGATGCCCGAGCGCGCGTTCGCGGGCCGCCTGCGCAAGGTGTACGCCGCCGCGGCGAACGCCATCGTGCGCCTCGGCGACATGGACCTCGTGAAGTACGAGACCACGTCCGTCGAGGGCAGCGCCGACCTCTCGCTCTGGGAGGAGATGGCGCCCGTCATCCGCGACACGGTGATGGACGTGAACGCCCTGCTCAACGTGGTGCGCGAGCAGTTCCCGGTGCAGCCGCGCGGCGGGCTCGCGGACACGGTGCGCAGCGCCGCGGAGGAGGCGGGGCCGTTGCCGCCCTCCAGCCCGCTCGCCCGCAAGGCGCAGGAGTCGGTGGAGGTGCTGCACGCGGCCATGGGCGTCATCGCCCAGGGCATCACCCAGCTGGGCGAGGCGATGCGCAGCCCCGGCGTGGTGTCTGACCGGTGGAACCTGCTCGCCGAGATCCAGCGCTTCCGCGCCTTGTTCCGCGAGCAGATCGGCACGCTGGTGTACGACTCGGCCGGAGCGCTCGCGGACGTGAACCGGCGCGACGTGGTCCCCGGCCACGACACCGAGGTGAAGGCCGCGATCGTGGTGCGCGCCATCGTCGCGGACCTCGGGCGCATCGTGGGCGCGCGGGTGCAGAAGATCCGCGAGGCCGAGCCCGAGGACGTGCAGTGGAACGCCCAGCAGCTGCAGAACGAGCTGGACGCCTTCGGCCGCACGCAGGCCTACCGCTCGCTGCGCGCCCAGGATAAGCGGCGCATCATCGAGGTGCGCTCCCAGGTGGGCAAGCTCGCCATCCAGCCCGCCCCCGCGCAGCCCGAGCTCATGGCCGTGGCGAGCGAGCTGGACACCTTCGTGGGAGACCTGGCGCAGGTGAACCGCCGGCAAATCCTCATCTCCCACGACCGCGAGGTGTGGGCCGCCTGCGGCGTGCAGCTGGAGCGGGCCATGGGGATGTTCGGCTACGATCCCTCGCTCGCCGCGAAGGTGCTCTCGGAGGCCGCTGCGCGCGCCCAGTCGCTCTACGGCCGCGACCCCGCCCTGGACGTCTTCCTGCGCCGCGCCCGCAAGGCGCCGCTCGCCACGCTGACGGGCGAGGAGCTGCGAGGCACGCTCGAGTCCTTCCAGGAGCTGCTCGCCCAGCTGCCCGTAGGCTAGGGGGGAGGCGAGGGGCGCGCGCCTTCCCGCTTTGCCCGGGGGGCCCTCGGGTGTAAGTGCTCGGGGCAATGCCGCATCCCCGCCCGCTGCGCGACGCGGACCTCTCCTCGGTGGAGGCGGTCTTCACCGACGTCGACGGCACCCTCACCACCCACGGCCTGCTGCGCAGCTCCACGCTGCGCGCGCTGGAGTCCCTCGCGCAAGGAGGCGTGCGCGTGGTGTTGGTGAGCGGGCGGCCCGCGGGCTGGGGCGAGGCCTGGGCGCGCACCCTGCCGGTGGACGGCGTCATCGTGGAGAACGGCGGGCTCTTCTTCCACCGCCGGCCGGGCGGGCCGCTGCGCAAGGTGTACGCCCAGAGCGCGAGCGTGCGCGCGGTGAACCGCCGCCGGCTCCAGGCCGAGGTCGCGCGCGTGCTCGCCCGGGTGCCCGGCGCGCGCCTCTCCTCGGACAGCGCGCACACCGAGGTGGACCTCGCCATCGACTACAACGAGGAGGCCCGCCTGGGCAGCGCGGCGGCGGGCCGCATCGAGGCGCTGCTGCGCGCGCGGGGCGTCACCGCGGTGCGCTCCTCGGTGCACGTGAACTGCTGGATCGGCCGCTTCGACAAGCGCACCGCCGTCTCGCGCTTCCTGCGCAGCGCGTGGGGCCAGGTCCTGCAGCCCGGCGAGCGCCGCTACGCGTACGCCGGTGACTCCTTCAACGACGCGCCCCTCTTCGGCGCGTTCCCCGTGAGCGTGGGCGTCGCCAACGTGCGCGCCGTGCTCGCGGCCATCGATACGCCCCCCGCCTTCATCACCCGCGCCGCCGAGGGCGCAGGCTTCGAGGAGCTCGCGCGCGCCGTGCTCGCGCAGCGCCAACGCCGGGAAAAGCGTCGGGCCGGCCCTCGTGAATCTCAAGGAGTCGCCGCATGAGCAGTCTCGTGAAGCTGGAGCTCGCCCGGGGCCTCGGGCGCCACCTGCGCGCAGGTCACCCCTGGGCCTTCCGCAAGGCCTTCGAGCACCCGCCGCGCATCCCCGCCGGCAGCGTGGTGGACCTCACCGAGGGCGGGAAGTTCGTGGCCCGCGGCTACTACGATCCGCACTCGGCCATCGCGGTGCGCGTGCTCACCCGCGACCCGCGCGAGACCATCGACGCGGCCTTCTTCGCCCGCCGCGTGAAGGCCGCGCTCGCCGAGCGCCGCTCGCTCATCGACCTCAGCGGCACGGACAGCTTCCGGCTCCTGCACGGCGAGGGGGACGGCCTGCCCGGCGTGGTGGTGGACCTCTACGGCCGCTACGCGGTGCTCAAGCTCTACTCCGCGGGCCTCACGCCGTACCGCTCGCTCATCGTCGAGGCGCTTCGCCAGGCGCTGCCCGAGCTCCTGGGCGTCATCGGCCGCGACGAGGTGGGCCGCGACGACGCAGAAGGGGACGAGGAGCGCGGCGCGGGGCGCATGCTCTGGGGTCCGCCCGCGCCCGAGTTGCTCGCCATCCAGGAGCGCGGCGCCACCTTCATGGTGGACGCCCTGCGCGGACAGAAGACCGGCTTCTTCCTCGACCAGCGCGAGAACCGCTACCTCATCCGCCGCCTCGCCGCCGGCCGCGACGTGCTCAACTGCTTCTGCTTCACCGGCGGCTTCTCGGTGAACGCGGCCCTGGGCGGCGCGCGCAGCGTGTTCTCGGTGGACCAGGATGCGGATGCGATCGCGCTCGCCCGCGAGAACTTCACGCGCAACGGCCTGCCCGCCGAGAAGCACGACTTCCTCGCCGCGGACGTCTTCAAGCTGCTCGCCTCGTTCAAGGAGGAGGGCCGCACCTTCGACCTGATCATCCTGGACCCGCCCGCCTTCGCGAAGAGCCAGCGCGCGGTGGAGGCCGCCATCGACGGCTACGCCTCCCTCAACCGCCAGGCGCTCGGCATCCTGCGCCCCGGCGGCCTGCTCGCCACGGCCTCCTGCTCGGCGCGCGTGAGCCCCGAGGCCTTCTTCGAGGCCATCAAGGAGGCGGGCTTCAAGGCGGGCGTGGACCTCGCGCTCGTGGAGGAGCGCTACCAGCCGCCGGACCACCCCGTGCGCCTGCAGTTCCGCGAAGGCCGCTACCTCAAGTTCTACGTCCTGCAGTCCGTCTAGGAGACCCCTCCCATGTCCCGCTCCCTCCTGCCCGCGCTGCTGCTGCTCGCCTCGCTCGGCGCCGGCTGCGGCGACACCCAGGTGCGCCACTACCTCGTCGCCGTGGACGCGGCGCCGCTCTCGCGCCTGGAGGCCTCCTGCTACAAGGGCGGCGTGCTCCCCGCCGAGCGCCCCCGCGACAACGGCTTCCAGGCGCTGCGCTGGACGCTGTGGGACGCGGACGGCGGGCGCGCCTACCTCGAGCTTGAGTCGCCTCCGGGTGGCTGGGTGCTCGGAGATGCCCCGGTCATCCAGGCGCCCGGCGCCATCGCGGGCACCGGCGAGGTCTTCGAGGCGGAGCGCCTGGACCTCGACGCCAACGACCAGAAGCTGCGCTCGCGCGTGGTGCGCGTGACCTTCACCGAGCGCGGCGCGCTCGCCCGAGGCACGCTCGAGCTGAGCGCGAGCGACACTGCCGGGGTGAAGTGCGCCGCGACCCTGGCCTTCACCGCGCGCGACGAGCCGCGCGAGGACTAGCGCCATGGTGCTCAAGGGCCAGTTCCTGGAGCGCTCCACCCTCATCCCCGTGGACACCGGCGCGGGTCCGGCCTCCGAGGTCATGGAGGGCACCGCCCACCGGGGCGAGCGCCAGCCGCCGCTGCTCATCCTGCCGCCGCGCCCGGAGGAGGGGGGCGGCATGGACCACGTCCTCGCCGCCGAGCTCGCCTTCGCGGCGGCCCGCGCGGGCCACGCGACCCTGCGCTTCAACTACCGCGGCGTCGGGGCGAGCCAGGGTGCGCGCGGCGACCAGGAGGCGCTCGGCCGGGACGCCGCGGCAGCGCTGGACGTGGCGCTCGAGAACGCGCGCGGCCCCGCGGCCGCCCTCGCCGCCCTGCACGGCAGCGCTCCGGTCGCCCTCGCGCTCCTCGCGCGCCGCGCCGAGCCCTGCGCGCTCGCCCTCGTCGAGCCCCGGGACGTGCCCCTGGGGGCCCTGGCGCGCGTGCGGGTGCCGCTCCTGGTCATCGCCTGGGCGGGCGGCGACCGGCGCGAGAGCGCAGCCATGGCGGAGGCGGTGTCCGAGGCGGGGGGCCGCCTGGAGCTCGTCTCCGACGCCGCCCCCACCTTCCCCAGGAACCTGCCCGTCATCGGACACCTCGTCGCCGAGTGGCTGCAGCGCCTGAGCGGCGCGCCTGACATAACCTCCTGAATTCTCTAGGGAGAAGGGGAGGGGAGCCAGGCAGGCGCAGGCGCAGACCCAATCGTTTCCCGGCCCGTTCGTAGGCTCGCTGGAAGGAGTTCGCTCATGGCGTGGACGACGACGCGGTGGACCCGGGCAGGGACGGTGGGGGCAGTGGCGGCGCTGGCGCTGGCGGCCTGTGGAGGCGCGCACAAGGAGCCGCCCAGGGCCGCCTACCACCCCGAGCGCGATGCGAGCGCCCTGAAGGGCTCGCAGGTCGCGGGCGGCATCGTCGTGGACTTCAAGGACGGCACCACGAAGGAG
Source organism: Aggregicoccus sp. 17bor-14 (assembly GCF_009659535.1). Taxonomy (NCBI): domain Bacteria; kingdom Pseudomonadati; phylum Myxococcota; class Myxococcia; order Myxococcales; family Myxococcaceae; genus Aggregicoccus; species Aggregicoccus sp. 17bor-14. Next base: position 342,617 of record NZ_VJZZ01000001.1, on the reverse strand, counting down.
CAGTTCGACGCCTGGGAGCGCGAGTGGGGCGTGGACCTCGAGTTCAACTCGGTGGAGGGGCCGCGCTCCGGCATCACGCTCGCCGTCGGCGTGCCGGACGTGGACGCGGTGCTCGAGCGCATCCGCCAGAACCCGGCGGTCGAGTCCGCCGAGCCGCTCACCGTGTACACCCTTCCGCCCGAGGCCGAGGCGTCGGACGCCGATGCGGCGCCCCGCCCGGGCTTTCGCGACGACGAGGGCGGCTTCGTCCCCAATGATCCCGACTACGCGCGCCAGTGGAACCTGCGGATGATCCACATGCCGCGCGCCTGGGAGCAGAGCCGCGGCAAGGGAGTCATCGTCGCGGTGCTCGACACCGGCGTGGCCTACGAGGACTACCAGGACTTCCACCGGGTGCCGGACCTGCGCACCACGCGCTTCGCGAAGGGCTACGACTTCGTGAACGACGACACGCACGCGGATGACGACCACGGCCACGGCACGCACGTGGCCGGCACCATCGCCCAGAGCACCAACAACGGCGAGGGCGTGGCGGGCGTGGCCTTCGACGCGACGATCATGCCGGTGAAGGTGCTCAACCACTTCGGCGCTGGCACCTCGGCGGACATCGCGGACGCCATCCGCTTCGCTGCGGACAACGGCGCCAAGGTGATCAACCTCTCGCTGGGCGGTGGCTGGCACTCGGCCGCGGTGGCCAACGCCGTCGACTTCGCGCGCAAGAAGGGCGCCACGGTGGTGGCCGCCGCCGGCAACGGCTCGCGCGCGCACGTGGAGTTCCCCGCGGCCTATCCGGGCGTCATCGGCGTGAGCGCGGTGGACCCGGAGGGCAAGCTCGCCTTCTACTCGTCCTGGGGCCCCGAGGTGGACCTCGCGGCGCCTGGCGGCGACAAGCGCGCGGGGCCGCACGGCGGCATCCTGCAGAACACCGTGGACCCGAGGGACCCCTCGAAGTCCATCTACGCGGCGTACCAGGGCACCAGCATGGCCACGCCGCACGTCTCGGGCGTCGCCGCGCTGCTCTACGCCGCCGGCGCCGAGACGCCCGAGCAGGTGGAGCAGGCGCTCTATGCGGGCGCCCAGAAGGTGGAGGGCGGCGACGCCGAGCGCTACGGGCACGGCCTCCTGGATGCACAGGGGGCGCTCGCGGCCCTGCGCCAGCAGGCGCCTCCGACCGCGTGGCAGCCGCTGGCCTGGAGTGCGGCCCTGCTCGCGCTGGTGCTGCTCACCCTGGGCGGCCGCGAGCGTCCCGGCTACTTCAACATCCTGCTCCGGCCCACCTTCCTGCTGCCGCTGCTGCTCGCCACGGTGGGGGTGTTCTTCCTGCGCAACCACGTCTCGGGGGACACGGTGAGCACGCTCACGCTGCCCATGCCGGACTGGCAGCGGATCATCTTCGGCCGCGGCAAGCTCGCGAACCCGCTCTTCTACAGCTCGCTGCTGCCGCTGGTGGCCTCGCTGCTCGCCATCCGGCTGCGCGGCCTGCGCCCGGTGGTCGGGGGCCTGGCGCTGGGCTTCGCGGGCTTCCTCGCCTACGCGGCGTGGTCTCGGGCGCCGGGGCTCGCGTACCTGCCCTTCGCGTTCCTCGCGGTGCCGTGGCTCGTGCTCAACACGCTCTCCTGCGTCTTCATCGCGCGGGCCATGCTCAAGCGGGAGGCCGCATGAAGCTCAGCGGGCGGGTGGTGTTCCGGGACATCGAGACGGGCGTCTGGGTGCTCGAGGCTGACGACGGCCGCACCTACGCGCTGGCCGGGGGAGATCGCGGCCTGAAGAAGGACGGCAAGCGCGTGGAGATCGACGGCGAGGTGGACCGAGGCGGCGTCACCGCCGCCATGGTCGGTCCGCTGCTGCGCGTGAACGGCTACCGCTTCACGTAAGTCCCCGAGTGCTCCCGCTCCACCTTGGGAGCGGCTCGGGGTGAGGGAGCCGGGCGAAGCTGCGCCCCTATCAGTGCAGCGCCGCCCCGCGCTCGCGCTCCTTCAGCCGCGCGCGCTCGGTGCGGTACTCGCTCAGGGGCGCCTCCCCGCGGCGCACCTTTGCGCGCAGCTCCCGCAGCGCCGTGCGCTCGGCCTGCGCCGCGTCCGGCGCATCGTCCGCGAGCGGCTGCAGCGGGATGCGCAGGTCCACCTGCTGCAGCTCCAGGCCCCGGGAGTCCACGAGCACCAGCCCCCCGATGGCCGCGGTCGCCGCGAGCACCCACGGTGCGATGAGCCGCGCGAGCGAGGGCGCAGGCAGCGCCTCGGCGGCGACCCGCTCCGGGGAGCCGGGGCGCCAGAAGGACGGATGCCGGCGCGCAGCGAGCAGCAGCCCGAAGAAGCAGGCCATGCCCAGCAGCACCATGACCACGGGCGCGAGCACCTGCATGAGGGGGGACGCCGCCTCGGCCTGCGCCTGCACCTTCGCTCCGGCGCCGACGCGCTCGGCAGCGAAGTAGAGCAGGGTGGAGATGAGGTTGTTCGCCGAGTGCGCGGCGATGCCCGGCCACAGCGAGCCGGTGCGCAACAGCAGCAGGCCGAACAGCATGCCCAGCTCCACGCGGGCGAGGAAGCCCACGGGGTCCATGTGGAACGCGCTGAAGACCACGGCGGTGAGGAGCACGGCGCGCTGGGGCGAGAAGGCCGGCGGCATGAGGCCCTGCTGCAGCACGCCGCGGAAGAAGAACTCCTCGCACACCGGCGCGGCGATGCTCACCGCGCCGATGATCAGCGCGAGCTCCAGGGAGGTCTGTCCCCGGAAGATCTGGCTCACGTCCATCACCTTCCAGGACTCGGGCGCGAGCGCCTGCGCGGCGAACTGGATGGGCACCACGAAGGCGAAGAAGTTGGCGAGCCCCAGGGCGAAGCCGAATGCCAGGAGCCCCCAACCCCGCGGCTCGAGGTGCGTGTAGGCCACGGGAGGCCGCCCGGTGCGGCGCAGCATCACCCAGCCCACCGCGAGGAAGACGAAGACCTCGGTGAACCACAGCCCGAAGGGGATGTTCAGCGACTGCACCGCGAAGCCCACCGTCCCGTAGAGCACCAGGACGATGAGCGTCGAGAGCACCGCGAGCCACCGCGCGCTGCGCACGCGCACGAGCCCGGGGGGCTCTGGCGCGGAGGGGCTGGAGGGGAGCTCATCCACCGGGGGACTCCTTGGGCAGTGCTGCGTCAGCCGCGCTCGAGGAAGCGGGCGATCTCTGCGCGGCGCTGGGCGCGCGCCGCGGCGTCCTGCGCGGCCGGACCGAGCCGCAGCTTCTTGTCCTCCTCCACCAGCAGCCGCTGGTCGAGGAGGTACGCGAGCGCGTTCTCCAGCGTGGGCTTGGACAGCGCCTCGGGCGCGAGCAGCTTGCCCGACTGCAGCGCGGCGCGGCCCGCATCCAGCGCGGCGCGCACGAAGCCCTTGCGCTCGGTGACCGTTCCCGCCGCCACCTCCTCCAGCATCTGGTACGCGAGCAGGTAGGCCTCGAGGTAGTCGCGAAGCAGCTCCGCCAGGAAGTCCAGGTCCGGCAGGGCGTGCGCCTCGGGCGCGATGGCGAGCGCGTCGTCGGTGCGCAGCACCAGGCCCATGCGCACCAGGGCCTCGACGGCCTCGGTGAAGAGGATGTCGAAGCTCGCGCCCACCCGGTACATGAACTCGAGCTTGAAGAGGCGCGAGAGGAACAGCGCGCGCTCCTTCACCTGGGCCTGCGAGGCGGGGGCGCCCGCGAGCACTGCGTGCGCCACGAGGCTGCGGGGCGCGAGCAGGTTCATCAGCGTGTTCTTGTAGAAGGCCAGCTCGGGGCGGCGCTCGGGCACCGGCTCGTAGAGCAGCTCTCCTTCCACCTCGCGGGTGCGGATGAGCCCGTCCGAGGCAAAGCTGCGGCCCGCCTCCTGGATGGCCCCCAGCGCCTCGGGATCGCTCGGCGAGTTGCGCAGGATGTGCGAGAGCGGCGCGCCCTCCTCACCGGCGATGCGGCGCAGGGTGCGGATGCGGTCGCCCACCTGTGCGCGGCGCATGCCGGTGCCGCGGTGCGAGCCCGCGAGCAGCGCGGCGCTGACCAGCGCGTTGGGCGTCACGGTGGACACCTTCCCGATGCCGTACATCACGCGGTTGCTCAGCGCGCGCACCAGGCCCTTCTTCTGCTCCTCGTCCACGCCGGCGTCGAGCGAGAGCCCGCGCGCCTTCATCAACTCCACGAGCGAGACGGGCTCGTCGAAGGTGAGGTGGATGCGGCCGTAGCGCGCGGTGAGCACCTTGGGCGCGGTGAGCAGCGCCTTGAGGTCCTCGGGCTTCTTCTCGCCGCCCGCGAGCTCCTTCGAGTACGAGCTGGACTCCACCACCTTCTCGTAGTCGATGGAGACGGGCACGTAGATGATGTCGCTGTTGGCGCGCTCGAGCAGCGCGTCCACCTGCCAGCTGAACATGCCCAGGCGCGGCTGCAGCAGCTTGCCGGTGCGCGAGCGTCCACCCTCCGGGAAGAACTCCTGGTGGATGCCGTCGTGGATGAGCTTCTTGATGTAGGCGCGGAAGGCCGCCGCATACACCTTGTCGTCCTTGAACGAGCGGCGCAGGAAGAAGGCGCCCGCGCGCCGCAGGAACGGCCCCAGGGGCCAGAAGCTCAGGTTCGCGCCGGCGGCCACCAGCGGCGGCTTGTAGCCGCGCTTGAACAGCACCCACGCGAGGATGAGGTAGTCCACGTGGCTCTTGTGCGACGGGCACACCACCACGGGGGCGCCGCGCGCAGCCCGCAGCGCGCGCTCGAGCCCGCGCTCGTCCACGTCGATGCCGTCGTAGATGCGGCTGAACACCCAGTCGAGGATGGGCGAGGCGATGGCCAGCGCCGTGGGACCGGGGCGCGCGGCGATCGCCTCCAGGTCGCGCTTCGCCTCTCGCTCCACGCTCTCCATCCGGCGGCCGCTCGCCTTGGCCACCTCCTCGAGGCTCTCGCGCAGCACGCGGTCGCGCAGGGTCTCTCGGATGAGCCGGTCGGTGCTCTTGGCCGGAGGGCCGAACACCGCACGCGTCTCGCGCGACAGGTGGTGGTGCAGGGCGCTGCGCACCTTGCGCGCGATGAGCTCGTCCGAGTCGCTCGGGTTCTCGCGGATGAAGCGCTGCAGGTCGATGGGCTCGCCCACCCGGAACTGGGCCCGCTTGTAGTTGCGGAAGAAGGCCACCATCGAGTGCACGAAGCCCGGGGCCTCGGGGCTCCCGAACACCATGTCCATGAGGCTCGGCTTGAGCCGGCTGGTGCGCTTCTCCCAGACGAAGAGCTCGGGCACGAGGAACACGGCCGTGTCCGTGCGCCGCGCCATCGCCACCAGCGCCGGGAAGGGGTTCTCGGTGATGTCCTTGCCCTCGGGCGTGAGCAGGGCGGTCTTCTTGAGGAAGATGAGGCCGCTGCCGCTCTGGCGCCGGGCGTAGGTGAAGCGCACGTCGTAGTCGCCGCGCTGCGCGGTGCGCACGAAGGGGCGGGTGAACCAGGGGCGCAGGTTCACCACCGCGCGCACCGCGGGCAGCCCCCGGCGCACCATGGCCCACGCGAGGTACAGGAAGTTGATCCACGCGGTGCTGCGCATCACGTGGACCACGAAGCCGCGCTCGCTCAAGCCGCGCAGCTCCTCCTCGGCCTCGGGCGCGAAGCGCACGCCGTCGAAGTAGCGCGCACCGAGCCAGCGGGACACCGGCCCGAACTCGCACTTCAGGGTCTGCTCGCGGCTCTCCTGGGGCACCACGGCGCTCTCCACGGGGGGCTGCCTCCTACATCGTGTCGGGGGTGGCCACGCCCAGCAGCGTGAGCCCCGCCGCAAGGGTGACCCGGGTCGCATCCGTCAGGGCGAGCCGCGCCGCGCGCAGCGCCGCCTTCTCCTCGCCCTCCACCAGCACGCGCTTGTCGCGGTCCTGGTTGCCCAGCGTGTAGAAGCGGCTGAAGGCCGCCGCCAGGTCCAGCAGCAGGCGCGAGACGAGGCTCGCGTCCAGCTGGTCCGCCGCCTCCTGCACCACCACCGGGAGCCGCGCGATGATGCGCAGCACCGCCTGCTCCTCGGGGAGCGTGAGCAGGCTCGCGTCGTAGGACGCGGGCGCCCCGCCGCCCTTGAGGAGGATGTTGCAGGCGCGCGCGTGCGCGTACTGCAGGTAGGGCCCGGTGTGTCCCTCGAAGCTGAGCATCTCGTCCCAGTCGAAGGTGTAGTCGGTGGTGCGGCGGTTCTTCAGGTCGCCGAACACGATCGCGCCGATGCCGATCTGCTCGGCGAGCTTCTCCGCGTCCTCCGTGTGGATGCGGCCCGCCGCCTGGTTCTCCTTCACCTTCTCCAGGGCGCGGTTCTTCGCCTCGTCCAGCACCTGGCTGAGCAGCACCACGTTGCCCTTGCGCGTGCTCATCCCGTGCACGCGCCCGAAGCCCGGGTGCACCAGCCGCTCCGCCCACTCGCGGCCCATGGCCTTGAGCACGCCGAACACCTGGCGGAAGTGCAGCGCCTGGTCGTTGGCCACCACGTACAGCGCCTTCTCGAAGCCGAAGCGCTCCCAGCGGTCGTGCGCCGCCGCCAGGTCGCGCGTGGCGTAGAGCGTGGAGCCGTCGTTCTTCTTGAGCAGCACGGGCGGCTCGCCCTCGGCATAGGGCAGGTCCACGATGAGCGCGCCCTGGGACTCCTTCACCCCGGGCTTCTTCGCGATCTCGTCGATGACCGCGTCCATCTTGCCCTGGTAGCGGCTCTCGCCCTCGAAGTGCTCGAACTCGATGCCCAGGCGCGCGTAGATGCGCTTGAAGTCCGCGAGGCTGGTGTCGCGGAACTGCTGCCAGAGCGCGAGCGCCTCGGGGTCTCCGGCCTCCATGCGGCGAAAGAAGTCGCGGGCGCGCTCGTCGAACGCGGGCTCCTTCTCCGCGCGCGCGTTCGCCTTGACGTACACCTCCACCAGGTGCGCCATGTCGTTGCGGCGCGCCGGGTCGCCGTACTCCTGGAAGCCCACGGCGACGAGACCGAACTGCTTGCCCCAGTCACCGAGGTAGTTGATGCCCTCCACCCGGTAGCCCAGCGCGCGGTGCAGGTTCGCGAGGCTGTGGCCGATCATCGTCGAGCGGATGTGGTGGAACGCGATGGGCTTGGCGATGTTGGGCGAGGAGTAGTCGATGACCACCGTCTTGCCCGCGCCCACGTCGCCCCCGCCGTACGCGAGCCCCGCGCCGCGGGCCGCGTCGATGACCTCCTGCGTGAAGGGCTGCACGGCGAAGCGCGCGTTCACGTAGGGGCCCGCCGCCGCGATCTCCAGGCCCGGCACCTTCACGGAGGCGGCCGTCGCCGCGGCAATCGCCGGCGGCGCCTTCTTCTGCTGCTTGGCGAGCGCGAAGGTGGGGAAGGAGAGGTCGCCGTGCGGCGGCTCGGCGGGCTTCACCTGGGCCTCGACGTCGGAGACCGGGAGCCCGAGCGCCTGGGCGAGCGCCTCGCAGAAGGCGCGGCGGTAGCGAAGATAGACGGGAGTGCTCATGACCGGGGCGGATACTACAGCCCCGGGCGTTTGGGCAGCGGGCGAATCGGGGGCCCGTTGCCCGTGCTGCTCAGGGCAGCCCGGCCGAGCGGCGGCTGGGGCGCACCACCGCAGCCACCGTGTCCAGCAGCTTGGGCAGCTGCAGGGGCTTCTCGAAGAAGCCGTCGATGCGCTCGAGGCCGCCCGCAGACGCGAGCGAGGCCACCTCGCTGGCCCCCGAGATGAGGTACACGGCCACCTCCGCGAGGTGCGCGTCGCCGCGGATGAAGCGCAGCACCGAGCGGCCGTCCTCCTCGCTCAGGCGCAGGTCCAGCAGCACCATGGCGGGGCGGATGTGCGAGAGGATGGCGCGCGCCGCGGCCCCGTTCGCCGCCGTCATCACCCGGTAGCCCTCCTCCTCGAGCACCTGCTGCAGCACCTCGCGGCAGTCGCGGTCGTCCTCGACGATGAGGATGCCGCCCGCGCTCGGGGCGGGCACGTCCGGCTGGGGGCTCGCCACGGCGCCCGCGAACATGGGCAGGGCGAGCTGCAGCGTGGTGCCCTCGCCCAGGGTGCTGCTCGCGTCCACCCGGCCGCCGTGCAGGCCCAGGATCTTGGCCACCAGGGGCAGTGCGAGCCCGCCGCCGCCGTTGACCCGGGGGGTGCCCGGCTGGGCGCGGAAGAAGGGATCGAAGAGGTGCTCCAGGTCCTCGGACGAGAGCCCCGGGCCGTTGTCCTTCACGCTCAAGAGCGCGAGCCCGCCCTCGGTGGAGACGCGCAGCTCCACGCTGCGGTCGGCGTCCCCGTTGTGCATCGCGTGCTCGGCCAGGTGGGCAATCGCTTCCGCGATGCGCTCGCGGTCCCCGCGCACGAAGACCTCGGTGCAGGGCGGGATGGTGAGGCGCACGCGCGCGGCCTCGGCCTGCGGCGCGAGCGCGCGCACCACCTCCTCGGCCACCGCCTTGAGCCCGAAGGCGCGCTGGTTCAGCTGCATCTTGCCGCTCTGCAGCCGCGACATGAGCAGCAGGTCGTTCACCATGCGCAGCATCCGGTCGGCGCTGCGGTCGCAGGTCTGCACGGCCTTGGCTTGCCCCTCGGAGAGCGCCCCCAGCTTCTGCCGCCCCAGCATCGCCAGGTACGCCTTGATGGTGGTGAGCGGGTTCTTCAGGTCGTGCGAGACGTTGCCCAGCAGCTCGTCGCGGTTGTCCTCGAGGCTCTTGAGGCCGGCGATCGCCGTCTGCAGATCCTTCTCGCGCCGGGCGCTGTCGTCGCGCAGGCGCGCCAGCTCGTACGCCGCCGAGAGCTGACCGGCGAGCGCGCTCAGCAGCGAGTCACTCGCCGTGCGCCGCGGGGCGAGCAGCGCGAGGCAGCCGTTCACCCCGTGCGCACCCTCCAGGGGCACCGCCACGGTGTCCTCGTCGCGCTGGATGGTTCGCGTCGTGAAGGCGCGCCCCAGCACGCCCTCGTCCGGGGACACAGCGGTGATGCGCGCGTCGTAGCGGCCGCGCACGTGCTCCACGAGCAGCTGCTTGCGCTCGCCGTCGTAGCGCGCCACGTAGCAGGCCTTGGGCTGCAAGAGCGCGTGCACCGTCTGCAGCTGCGCGCGCAGCGCCTCGAGGGGACCTGCGTTGCCGGTGAGGTGGCGCACCATCTCGGTGAGCGCGGCCTCGGCGGCCTCCGTCTCTACCGTCGGGAGCTCGCGCGCGGGGCGCGCGGGGCGCTTCCGCTGCGGCTTCGCCGGCTCCTTCGGCGCGGAGGGCCGCAGGGCGACGACGTTGCTGGGCGGGGGGCTCTTCTTCGAGCGGACGGGGCGCTTGGGCTCTTCGCGTGACATCGGCGCCCATCCTCCCAGAGCCCCCGCGCGGGCGGAATGTGCGCGGGACGCGGGGTGGGACTCAGGACAGCTTGCCTGTCCGCTTCAGGACAGGGCCCGTCAGGCGCGCCGCTGCACGTTCCCGGAGGCGTCGAGGAAGAAGGGCTCCTGCACCACGGCCTGCACCTTCTCGCGGAAGCCCTGCACGCCGAAGCCGCTCTGGTGCAGCGCCGCCAGCGCCGCCATCTGCACGCGGCGCGCGGTCTCCTCGGCGGTGAGCAGGCGCAGGATGGGCTCGCGCGCCGGCTCGTACTTGCGGGGCCCCAGCGCCGCGAGCGCCGCGAGCTTCACGTCGTCCGCCATGTCCTCGAGGAAGGGCAGGGTGGCGGGGGCGATGCGCGCGTCCTCGCGCCCCTCCAGCGCGTGCAGGAGCACCACCTTCTTCTCCGGGGTGCGCGTGTACTGACTGCCCAGCTGCCCGAGCAGCTCGAGCAGGATGGCGGTCACCTCCGCCTCGGGCAGCAGCGCGGTGAGCACGCGCAGGGCCCAGGAGGTGGCCTGGTCGCTCTTGCGCAGGAACTCCTTCACCGGGGCCACCGCGTCCTGCCCGAAGCCCTTGATCAGCTCGAAGGTGTGCTCCTTCTCGTCCGCGTCCGTGGTGAGCGGCTCCACGGTGACGGTGAAGCGGCTCATCAGCACGCTCACGGCCTCCGGGAACTTCATCTCGCCCAGCTGCTGCAGGGCCTTCTGGCGCGTCGTCGGGTCGCCGTACTTCTGCGTCACCTTGGACTTGAGCTTGAGGGCCTTCTCGGGACCCGAACCACCGAAGATGTCGAAGAAACCCATGGCGCTGTGGACTCCGGCTGCTGTGAGTGGCGCCGCCGCCTTAGGCCGGCGCGTGGAGGAAGGCAAGGGCTGTCAGAGCTTGAGCTGCGCGCGCACGTCGCCGCGGTATGCGCGCTCCAGCGCCTCGGCCGCGGCGCGCGCCGCGTCGTCCGCCTCCTCGGGCACGCGCACCTCCAGCCGCAGGTAGAGGTCTCCCGCGGCGCCGCCGCGCAGGGACGGCGCGCCGCGCCCGCGCAGGCGCATCTTCTTGCCGGACTGCGAGCCGGGCGGCACCCGCACCGTCACGTCCCCCTGGAAGGTGGGCACCCGCACCTCGGCGCCCAGCAGCGCCTCGCGCACCGTGATGGGCAGGTCCATGTGCAGGTCATCGCCCTCGCGGCGCACGAGCGGGTGCTCGGCCACCTCGGTCTCGATGTAGAGGTCCCCCGCAGGGCCCCCGCGCTCGCCCGGGCCTCCCTGGCCCGCGAGCCGCACCTTCGAGCCGGTCTGCACGCCGGCGGGGATCTTCACCGTGAGCTGCTTCGTCTCCTCGGCGCCGCCGCGGCCCGGGCGCCGCACGTTGAGCGTGCGCTCGGTGCCCTGCAGCGCCTCGGCGAACGAGAGCCCCACGCGGGCGCTCAGGTCCTCGCCCGGCACGGGCCCCGCGGGACGCCTGCGCCCGGCGCGCCCGAACAGCTCGCCTGGATCGAAGCCCGCGCCGCCCCCGCCGCCGCCCCCGGCCGCCGCGCGCCCGAACAGCTCGCCGAACAGGTCGCCGATGTCCACGCCCTCGCCGCCCATGTCGAAGGGAATGCCCCCGCGGCTGTAGCCGCCGCCGCCCGGAGCGGACGCCGCGGCGCGGTAGGCGCGGTACTGCTCGGCCTTCTTCTCGTCGAAGCCGATCTTCGCCGCGTCGTCGCCGAACTCGTCGTAGAGCTTGCGCTTCTTGGGGTCTCCGAGCACCTCGAACGCGGCGCCCAGCTGCTTGAACTTCTCCTCGGCGGCCTTGTTGCCGGGGTTCACGTCCGGGTGGTGCTTGCGGGCCAGCCGGCGGTACGCCTTCTTGACCTCCTCGTCGGAGGCGCTGCGGGCCACGCCCAGAACTTGGTAGAAGTCTTCGGCCATAGGTTGCGTAAAACGTAACCAGCCTGGAGGAGTGCGCCAGCGCGCCATGCGCGGGGGGCTCATTCCGGAGCCCACGGATGACTAAGGTTGCGGCGATGCGAGGCAGGGTCGGTACAGCACGGGGGCGGCGGGCAGGGTGGGGAGCGGCGCTGGCGCTCGCCGGGGCCTGTCTCGGGAGCCTTCCCCTGGCCGCGGCTGCTCAGGCGGCGCCCCAGGGCCGCATCTTCGACCGGGTGGTGGCGGTGGTGGAGAACCAGGTGCTCACGCTCAGCGAGCTGGAGTTCGAGGCGCGCGTCGCGCTGCTCGAGCGGGGAGGCGTGCAGGCAGCCGAGGCCCCGCTCGACGAGGCGGTGCTGCGCAGCGCGCTGGAGCTCGCGCTGAGCCAGCGCCTCCAGGTCCTGGATGCGGACCGCCTCCAGGCCTCACCGGCGGACCCCCAGGAGGTCCAGGCCCGCTACGTCCGGCTCGTGGAGCGCATGGGTGGAGAGCCCGCGTTGCAGGCCTTCCTCGCCCGCTACGAGGCGGACGCGGAGGGGCTGCGCGCCCTGCTCGAGCGCAGCGTGCGCGCCGAGCACATCCTGGACAGCCGCGTGCGGCTGCGCGCCCAGGTGAGCGAGGCGGAGGTGCGCCGCTCCTACGAGGCCCACGCGCGCGAGCTCGGCGGCGCCCCCTACGCGAGCGTGCGCGCCCAGCTGCGCGAGCGCCTGGTGCGCGAGCGCTACGCGCAGCTCGCCCAGGAGGAGCTGGCCAACGTGCGGCGCAGCCCCGCGGTGCGCCGCGTGGCCCCCTTCGCCCGGGAGGCCGCACCGTGAGGCGCCTGAGAGAGGGCGAGGTCCCCTCGCCGCACCCGACCTTCCAGCTGCGTCAGATGACGCACGAGGACCTGCCGGCGGTGATGGCCATCGAGGCGGTCGCCTTCCGCAACCCCTGGTCGCTCGAGCTGCTGCGGCGCGAGCTCAGCCACGACTGGTCCACCATCCTGCTCGTGGAGGAGCCGCTGCCCGAGGGGGGCATGCGCCTCCTCGGCTTCTCCATCTTCTGGATCGTCCACGACGAGGTGCACATCCTCAACGTCGCCACCGCGCCCGAGCAGCGCCGGCGCGGCGTGGCCCGCGTGGCCCTGGAGGCCACCCTGGCGCGCGGCCGGGAGCGCAAGTGCACGCTCGCCACCCTGGAGGTCCGCCGCAGCAACGAGGCCGCGCTCAACCTCTACAAGGGCTTCGGTTTCCGTGCGGTCGGAATTCGCCCCAACTACTACGTGGACGAGGGCGAGGACGCGATCGTGATGGTGCTCGACCTCTGAAGCCCCCGGGCGAGCCGCGGTGTAGGCGGACCGGGAGTGCTTGACACAGGGGGGTCCCCCCCTATACTCGCGACCCTTTTTCAAGCGCAGTTGTAGGACAGTATGCGCTGCTCCGGCCGTGAGCTGCGGGGCATCCATCCAGCGAGAAGGATTCACTAGTGCCGACGATTAGCCAGCTGGTCCGTCAGGGCCGCGAGAAGCTGAACATCAAGGGCAAGTCTCCCGCCCTCAAGGAGTGCCCGCAGAAGCGCGGCGTGTGCACTCGCGTGTACACGACGACCCCGAAGAAGCCGAACTCGGCCCTTCGCAAGGTCGCCCGCGTGCGCCTCACCAACGGGATCGAGGTCACCTCGTACATCCCCGGCGTGGGCCACAACCTCCAGGAGCACTCGGTGGTCATGATCCGCGGCGGTCGCGTGAAGGACCTCCCGGGCGTTCGCTACCACATCGTGCGCGGCACCCTCGACTCCGTGGGCGTTGCCGGCCGCAAGCAGAGCCGCTCGAAGTACGGCGCCAAGCGCCCGAGCTAGTCCGCTTCACGCAGTCACCACCTTCGTTGCGTCCTGGGACGCGCTGCCCCGCACCCTGGGGAGCGTCCTGAGTCGTTTCTGTCAAAGCCGTTCGTACAAGCCCCACTTTGAAGCTCTCCAAGGAGAGCGGGGCGTAAGGGAAATCAGATGCCTCGTCGTCGCGTAGTCGCCAAGCGCAAGATCCTTCCCGATCCGAAGTTCCAGGATCGGCTCGTCACCAAGTTCGTCAACGACCTCATGCGCAAGGGCAACAAGTCCATCGCTGAGCGCGTGTGCTACGGCGCCTTCGGTCTCATCGAGGAGCGGGCGAAGGAAGACCCCCTCAAGACCTTCAAGAAGGCCCTGGACAACGTGAAGCCCGTGCTCGAGGTGAAGAGCCGCCGCGTCGGTGGCGCCACCTACCAGGTCCCCGTGGAGGTCCGTCAGGATCGCCGCGTGGCGCTCGGCATGCGCTGGATCATCACCTACGCGAAGGCGCGCGGTGAGAAGACGGCCATGGAGAAGCTCGCCGGCGAGATCATGGACGCGGCGAACAACCGCGGCAACGCCGTGAAGAAGCGCGAGGACACCCACAAGATGGCCGAGGCCAACAAGGCCTTCGCGCACTACCGCTGGTAGACCCTTCGTAGGTCTCGCGGTGCGGCGGCGCCCGGATGCGGATTCCCGCGTCCGGGCGTTTCCGTTTCCAGCAGTCTGCTTCTTTGCCGTTCCCCGGACGGGGCCGGCGCGCTATCAGACGGCGCGCGGCGGGCCCTTCCGCCCCTTCTTTCACGAGGACAGCAACGCCATGGCTCGCGAATACCCGCTCGAGCGCTACCGCAACATCGGCATCATGGCGCACATCGATGCCGGCAAGACCACCACCACCGAGCGGATCCTGTTCTACACGGGCGCGATCCACAAGATGGGCGAGGTGCACGAGGGCACCACCACCACGGACTGGATGGTGCAGGAGCGCGAGCGCGGCATCACCATCACGAGCGCCGCCATCACCGCCTTCTGGACCCGCCGGGATCAGAAGTACCGCGTGAACATCATCGACACGCCGGGCCACGTGGACTTCACCATCGAGGTGGAGCGCTCCTTGCGCGTGCTGGACGGCGCCATCGCCGTGTTCGACGGCGTGAACGGCGTGGAGCCGCAGAGCGAGACCGTCTGGCGCCAGGCGGACAAGTACAAGGTCCCGCGCATCTGCTTCATCAACAAGATGGACCGCGTGGGCGCGGACTTCGACATGTCCGTGAACTCGCTGCGCGAGAAGCTCGGCGCACGCCCCGTGGTCATGCAGCTGCCGCTGGGCACCGAGGACAAGCTGCGCGGGGTCATCGACCTCGTGCTGATGAAGGCGCTCGTCTTCGAGGACGCGGTGCAGGGCAGCCGCTTCAGCGTGGAGGAGATCCCCGAGGACTTCCGCGCAGCGGCGGAGGAGGCGCGCGGCCACCTGCTGGAGGCCGCCGCCGAGCAGGACGACGCGCTCACCGAGAAGTTCCTCGAGGGCCACGAGCTCACCGAGGAGGAGATCCGCGGCGCCATCCGCAAGGGCTGCCTCGGCCTCAAGCTGTTCCCGGTCTTCTGCGGCTCCGCCTTCAAGCACAAGGGCGTGCAGCCCCTGCTGGACGCGGTCGTGGACTACCTGCCGGGCCCCCTGGACGTGCCGCCCGTGCACGGCAAGAGCCCCAAGGGCGCGGACGAGACGCGCGAGACGAGCGACAAGGCCCCCTTCAGCGCGCTCGCGTTCAAGATCATGACGGACCCCTTCGTGGGCACGCTCACGTTCATCCGCGTCTACTCGGGCAAGTTGGAAGCGGGCACCACGGTGTGGAACGGCGCCAAGGGCAAGCGCGAGCGCGCGAGCCGGCTCCTTCAGATGCGCGCGGACAAGCGCGACGAGCTCTCCGAGTGCTACGCCGGGGACATCTGCGCCGTGGTGGGGCTCAAGAACTTCACCACCGGCGACACGCTGTGTGACGACAAGCACCCCATCATCCTCGAGAAGATGGAGTTCCCCGAGCCGGTCATCGACATCGCGATCGAGCCGAAGAGCACGGCGGACCAGGACAAGATCCACCAGAGCCTGCAGCGCCTCGCGATGGAGGACCCGTCCTTCCGCGTGAAGACGAACGAGGAGACGGGGCAGACCATCATCGCCGGCATGGGCGAGCTGCACCTCGAGATCATCGTCGACCGGCTCCTGCGCGAGTTCAAGGTCGACGCGAACGTGGGCAAGCCGCAGGTGGCCTACCGCGAGACCGTCACCGCCACCGTCGAGTCCGAGGGCAAGTACATCCGCCAGCTCGGCGGCAAGGGCGTGTACGGCCACGTCTGGCTGCGCGTCGGCCCCAACGAGCCCGGCAAGGGCTTCCACTTCGAGAACACGATCTCCGGCGCCACGGTGCCCAAGGAGTTCATCGCCGCGGTGGAGCAGGGCGTGAGCGAGAGCCTGCAGAGCGGCCCCATCGCCGGCTACCCCATGGTGGACGTGAAGGTGGAGGCCTACGACGGCTCCATCCACGAGGTGGACTCCAACGAGATGGCCTTCAAGGTCGCCGGCTCCATGGCGTTCAGGGATGCCGTGAACCGCGCGCAGGCCGTGCTGCTCGAGCCGGTGATGAGCTGCGAGATCGTCACCCCCGACGACTTCATGGGCGACGTCATCGGCGACCTGAACGGCCGCCGCGGCAAGATCATGGGCATGAGCCCCCGCCCGGGCGGCGTGCAGGCCATCCAGGCCCAGGTGCCCCTGGCCGCCATGTTCGGCTACTCGACCGACCTGCGCAGCCGCAGCCAGGGAAGAGCCACCTACACCATGCAGTTCAGTCACTACGCGCCCGCTCCGAAGTCGGCGCTCAACCGCTAGGGCAGGGGAGAGCGCAACGGGCAACCGATCGAATTCGGTTGACCTTTGTAGGCCGTTGGAGCACGACGCACACCCTTTACTGCTTTTTGACCCCGCCGGCCTCCGCAGGAACCGGCACCGCGAGGAGACGCGATGAGCAAGGAGAAGTTCGATCGCAGCAAGCCCCACGTGAACATCGGGACGATTGGGCACGTGGACCACGGCAAGACGTCGCTGACGGCCGCCATCACGAAGGTGCTGGCGAAGACGGGCGGCGCGACGTTCCTCGCGTACGACCAGATTGACAAGGCGCCGGAGGAGCGCGAGCGCGGCATCACCATCTCCACCGCGCACGTGGAGTACCAGACGCAGAACCGGCACTACGCGCACGTGGACTGCCCGGGCCACGCCGACTACGTGAAGAACATGATTACGGGCGCGGCGCAGATGGACGGCGCCATCCTCGTGGTGTCGGCGGCCGATGGGCCCATGCCCCAGACGCGCGAGCACATCCTGCTCGCCCGCCAGGTGGGCGTGCCCTACATCGTCGTCTTCCTCAACAAGGTGGACATGCTGGATGACCCCGAGCTGCGCGAGCTCGTGGAGATGGAGGTGCGTGACCTCCTCAAGAAGTACGACTTCCCCGGTGACAGCATCCCCATCGTGCCCGGCAGCGCCCTCAAGGCGCTCGAGGGCGACACCTCGGACATCGGCGAGGGGGCCATCCTCAAGCTGATGGCGGCCGTGGACAGCTACATCCCCACGCCCCAGCGCGCGACGGACAAGCCCTTCCTCATGCCGGTGGAGGACGTGGTCAGCATCGTCGGTCGCGGCACGGTGTGCACGGGGCGCGTGGAGCGCGGCATCATCAAGGTGGGCGAGGAAGTCGAAATCGTCGGCCTCAAGCCCACGCAGAAGACCGTCGTCACGGGCGTGGAGATGTTCCGCAAGCTGCTGGACCAGGGCATGGCGGGCGACAACATCGGCGCGCTGGTGCGCGGCCTCAAGCGCGAGGACGTGGAGCGCGGCCAGGTGATGGCGAAGCCGGGCAGCATCACCCCGCACACGAAGTTCAAGGCGCAGATTTACGTGCTGACGAAGGAGGAGGGCGGCCGCCACACCCCCTTCTTCAAGGGCTACCGCCCCCAGTTCTACTTCCGCACCACCGACGTGACGGGCACCGTGAAGCTGCCGGAGAACGTCGAGATGGTGATGCCGGGCGACAACATCGCCATCGAGGTGGAGCTCATCACCCCCATCGCCATGGAGAAGGAGCTGCGCTTCGCCGTGCGCGAGGGCGGCCGCACCGTGGGCGCCGGCGTCGTGGCGGACATCATCGCGTAATT